>CAZYNO010000027.1:4528-16887 GCA_964648845.1 uncultured Bacteroides sp. | reverse complement strand
GGGATTGATTATTCTGCTTCTTCGATGGTGACAGCGCGGTCGAGGGCTACGTATTTTTCGCCGAGGTCGCAAAGGTTGCCACTGTTGGTTGTTGCAGTGAGTTGTGAGGGGTTAACACCAAATTTAACCAATTGTTTTTGCACGCCGTCTACGCGTTGTTGACGGATGCGAGCGTTAACTTGGTCTGTGCCGGTGTAGTTATCAGCCCAACCGGTGAGAACATAGTTCTTAGAGCTGTTTTCTTTCATAACTGAAGAAACGGCTTCGAGAACGTTAGTGTCTTTTTTGGTGAGGCGAGTGCCGTTGATGGGATAGTAGATAGTAGCAAGGGGAGCTTTTTCTTCTACTTTTTGAACAGGACGGTTCAAGCATTCGCGGAGTTGGTTTTCGAGGTCAGCGATGCGGCCTTCAGCTGAAGCGAGGCGAGCACGGAGAGCGTCGCAGTTTTCAACTTCGGGGCAAACGGGAACAACGGGAGCGTTCCAAGTGGTTTTGCCGAAATTGTAAGTTACGCCAAGGAAAGCAGAAACTTGTGAAGCTGTTTCACGGAGATAAGCATCACCGTCGCGGTGGTTCTCAAAGCCTGTCCAACGGAGGTCAAGTGAAAGTTGAACTCGTTTGCTAACAGCAAATGAGTTGATGATACCTGCGCGAGCAGCCAATACGTTGTCGTGAGCGTTAGCCCAACCGTCGGCACCTTTGGTGAGTGTCCAATAGTCACCAACACCTACGTAAACTGTTGCGTTGTAAACGCGACCGGGACGATAACCGCACCACCAGTTTGTGAGGTTAACCATAGCATCAAGGAACGGGCCGATGTGGTTGAATTTTTGTTTATAGTAACCGTTTACCATACCGTAAGGGTTGTAAGAGTTAACGGTAGAGAGGCCTTTAGATTGGAGCCAAGAAACACCGCCACGCAAAGCGATGATGGGAGAGAACCATTTGCCAACATAGAGGCCGGCGGCGGGAGTGAAGCGGTCAGAAAGGTCACGATGTTGGTCGTAACGGCTCATGAATACACTTGCACCACCTTCAGCGGTTATAAACCAGTTACTTTTAAAGTCGTTGAAGATATAGCCTTGAGAAGCATCCTCAACGTACGTCACTTCTTGGTTCTGTTGAGCGAAAGCGCTTGAACCAATGAAAAGGGCGCATACTGCAGCAAAGAGTGCACTTTTTTTCATAGAGAAATGTTTTTAAATCTGATGAATATTGTTTATTTAAGTTTTCTGTTTGAAAATTCTAAATGTTTTTAGTGTTTGCTAGGTTAGCCTAAAAGAGTTAATCTATTAAAGTTACAAGCATAAATAGATGTGTTAACACATCTTTCAACACGCAAAGATATAACTTTTTTATAATATCTGTTTAAAAATCATCAAAAAAATCACATTTTTTTCGATTTATTTTTCTGTGCAACAGCATTGTAACATAAAATGACCTATTTTCACCAAAATAAGACCGAAAAATTAGGCGTAAAATCATGGATATGCCGCCAAATAGTTGTAACTTTGGCACTACAAAAAACAAAATAATTTTTAAGACGACATGAATATATTGTGTTTCAATATGGGCGGCTGGCAACTGATAGTTGTTGTGTTGCTGATATTGCTGCTGTTCGGCGGCAAAAAAATCCCTGAATTGATGCGAGGTTTGGGCCGTGGCGTGCACGAATTCAAGCAAGGCATGGAGGATGCCAAGCGCGAGATGAACAAGCCGCTCGACAGCGAGAGCAAAAACGACGATAAGCCCAAGGCAAAAGACGTTGACTAAGGCAACCGACAATATGTCGTTTTGGGACCACCTCGACGCGCTGCGCGGGGTGCTGTTTCGCATTGCCGCCGTGGTGATCGGGCTCTCGATTGCCATGTTTTTTGTTATGCGTTGGTTTTTCGACCACGTGATATTGTGGCCGTGCCGCGCTGACTTTCCGCTCTACTCGCTGATGAGCTTCATCAAGGGCGACGGTGAATTTTTGCCCGATATGACCGACACAAATTTTGCGGTCAACATCATCAACATCAATCTGGGCACACAACTTATGACACACCTCAGCGCCTCGATGTGGATAGCCTTTGCGCTGAGTTTTCCGATAATCATCTACCTGCTGTGGACGTTTGTCAGCCCCGGGCTGTATGAGAACGAGCGACGCGGGGCGCGCAAAGCCTTTTGGTTTGGCAACGTGATGTTTTATCTGGGCGTGGCCGTGGGCTACTTCATAGTGTTTCCGGTGGCGCTGCGCTTTCTGAGCCAATATCAGCTCAGCGCGAGCATCACCAACGCGTTGACCCTCGACTCGTACATGGACAACTTCTACACCATCATCCTGGCCATGGGCGTAGTGTTTGAGATGCCGCTGTTGGCATGGATGCTTGGCAACATGGGCATTTTGCAGCGCTCGTTTTTCAGGAAATATCGTCGCCACGCCATAGTGGGTCTTGCAGCATTGGCGTCGTTAATCACGCCCACCACCGACGTCTTCACACTGCTGATAGTGTTTGTGCCGCTCTACGCTCTGTGGGAGTTTAGCGCACACCTTGTGCCAAACAAAAAAGATTGATTATTTTTCACACTAATTAAGCGCTCAAATTGTTTGGGCAGTAGCATATTTTTTGTAATTTTGCACAAATAGTATCAAGCCGATACACTTTAATAAAAATATGCGAAAACTTCCCATCATAATCATATCTTCACTTATACCGCTCACATCAATCATCGCAGGATGCAGCAACTCGGAGGCTACAGCACAAACTCCTGTGCGCCACGAGACTACCGGCGATGCATTGCAAATTATATATGCCGCCGACTCAAGCCGCTGGGACAACTGCTACGACTCAATGCCCGACCACGACTGTGTGCGCATAAAGCTTAAAGGCGTGGGCGGCCCGCTTGCCAAAGTTTTCAACGACAGCAACTATCTGCACTACGACATAGCAAAAAAGCTTGGCATTGACCCCATAGACAACGACAAAGATGCTTGGAACATCAAGCGCCCGATAGTCAAAATAAAATCGTGCCCCGAATATTATGTGGCAGACCTCACCCACTCTATCCCCTACCTCATCCCCGAGGCTGCCGATTTGCTCAGTGAGATTGGTCATCGTTTCAACGACACGCTACGCAGCCGCGGCGGTGGCAGCTATCGTCTGAAAATCACCAGTTTGCTGCGCACAAACAGCTCGGTGAAACGTTTGCGCCGCGTGAACCGTTGCGCCGTCGACTCGTCGGCACACCGCTTCGGCACCACCTTCGACATCAGCTACACACGCTTCATGCTCGACAAAAAAGGCGGAGTGAACCGCACGCAAGAAGACCTCAAAAACATGCTTGCAGAGGTGATATATGCCGTGCGTCAAGAAGGCAAGTGCTACGTGAAATACGAGCGCAAATCGGGATGCTTCCACATCACAACCCGCCAATAACATCACTTCTAAAAAACTTTATATCTACTCCTTATTAAATTCGTCACAACCGATTACTTATCACAATGAGTACCACTGAAATAAAGAAAAAAGGCTCGCGCCGCAAGTTGTTGCTTCGTGTGCTCAAAATAGCATCGCTGACAGTTGTCGGCGTGGTGCTGTTTATTGCCGGTTTGCTCTTGGCTGCAGTATCGATTTTAACCCCCGAGCGACTCACACCCATGGTGGAGCGCGTGGCTACGGCATCGCTGCAGGATGCCGAGGTGAAAATTGACAAAGTGGAATTGTCGCTGCGCCGACAAATGCCGTTCCTCACCGCCGAGATAGCGAACTTGTCGGTTGTGTCGACAAAGATGCAGCATCTGCCTGCCGACATCCGCAAAGACATACCACAATGGGCCGACACCGTGCTCAGCGTGAACCGCTTTGACGGCGGCATGAACGTGGCAGCACTGCTGCTGTATAAAGTGTCGCTGAGCGACGTAATCATCGACGGCCCGTCGCTCAACGCCGTGGTGGTCAACGACTCAATACGCAACTACGACATATTTCCGCCGTCAGAAGAGACGGAAGAGACGTCAGAACCTTTCGACTGGACATCGCTCCCAACCATCAAGTTGAAACGTTTTGCAATAGAAAATCCGCGGCCGATGCGCTATCTCGATGCGCCGTCGGGCACATACATCTCGGCAAACTTCAAAGAGGCAAGCTTGTCGGGCAAAGACGCTCCGCTCTATCATCTCGACTTCACCGGCAACGTCAGCACACCACTGATATCGCAATATCTCAAGCTCGACGACATAGTCTTTGCGCTCAAAGGCGACCTGCTGTGGAACCAAGACACGCCCTATCGCGTTGCCATCAACGACATGAAATTTGAGTTGCCGTTGCTGAAAGGTAAGTTCAACAGCGACGTAAACTTCAAGAGCGATGTGATTGTTGAGAAATTCAACTTCAACTTCGAACCCATACACATCAGCGAAGCCCTCGACCTGCTGCCCGACTCGCTGCGCAGCGAATACAGCATTCCCGACGGCATAGAGACAAATGCACAAGTGACAATATCGGGCGAGCTCACAGAGGCCTACAACACATCAACATCGCAGCTGCCCCACGGCAAGTTGAGCATAAACATTCCGGATGCACAGTTCAGCTGGCAGCAAGTGCGCTTCGACAATCTTGCAGCCTCTGTCGACATTGTTATGCCCGACGATAAACTCGACAATATCACCGTAGACATAAAACGCATCAATGTGCGCGGCCCGGCCACCGACCTCACCGTCAAAGGCACGGTTAAAAACTTGATGACCGACCCGCTGTTTGACGGCAACATCATCGGCACATGCGACCTCGCCAAGCTGCCGCCGGTGCTCTCGAGCATGATACCCGGCACAGTGAGCGGACACCTCGAAGCCGACGCCCGCATTGTGGGACGCCCGTCAATGCTCACGCCGCAAGACTTCCACCGTCTCAAGGTTGAAGGCTCGCTCACCGTCGACAAGCTGCATTGGGCCGACAACGACTCGGTGCCCATGCGCGTGTTTGCAAACCATGCACAATTTACGTTCGGCACAAACGACACCTCAAATAAAGGTGGCAAGCAAACCGACAGCTTGCTCACCGCCAAGATAACCATCGACACCGCATCGGTTGACCAAAGCGATATGAAGCTCACCCTGTCAGACTTCAAATTTGGCGTGGGTGCCGTGAACAAATATCGTCGTCAAGGCGACCGCAGCATCGTGCCTATGGGCGGCGGGCTGCACCTCGGACGCCTCAACATGACAATGACCGCCGACTCAACTACCTTGCGTCTGCGCAAAGTTGACGGCTCGGCTGTGATGCGCTCGCACAACAACGACTACAAGACGCCCGAGTTTATTTTCAACCTCGGCATGGAGCGTTTCAGCACCGGCACACCCGAAGGCCGCATAATGGTGTCGAAAGCCAAGACCAATCTTGTGGCTTATCGCGAGCCGCAAGGCAAGCATGCAAAAGCTATGGCTGCACTCTGCGACTCTATAGCCAAGGCTCAGCCGAGTTTGCAACTCGACTCGGTGTATAAACGCGCCACCCGCATATACAGCGAACGCAGCGGCCGACGCCACAGAGATGTTGCCGAACTCGACTCTACCGAGGTTGTTGACCTTGGCGTGGATGCCGGCATAAAACGTGTGCTGTTGGGCTGGGCATTCAGCGGCTCTATGACAGCCGAAAAGGCCGGCGTGTTCACACCCTACTTCCCGCTACGCAACCGTCTGCGCAACGTCAACGTATCGTTCAACAACGACTCGATAGTGATGCGCGATGTGGCGTACAAAGCCGGACACAGCGACTTCAAACTCAGCGGCACAATATCAAACATACGCCGCGCACTCACCTCGGGCAACCACTCGCCGCTGCGCCTGGCATTCAACCTGCAGAGCGACACCATCGACGTCAACCAATTGGCTGAGACAGCATTCGCCGGCTCAGACTTTGCCAACCGCTCGGAAGAATATCGCAAGAGCCTAAACCTCACAAACATTGAGAGCGAAGCTCAGCTCGAAAAAGTGATTGCCAAGACTGCCGAAACCGACACAATGACAGCATTCCTCGTGCCCAAGAATATTGACGCCGAGCTGCGCGTGCACGCTCACCACGTGCTCTACTCCGACCTCACGCTCAACCACATGGACGGCTCGGTGCTCATATATGACGGTGCGATAAATATGCGCGAACTGAAAGCTAAATCAGACGTAGGGTCGGTTGACCTCACGGCTCTCTACATGGGCCGCAGCCTCGACGAACTCAAGTTTGGCTTTGGCATGAAAGTGAAAGATTTCAACATCAACCGCTTCCTCAAACTTGTGCCTGCCGTCGACTCTATAATGCCGATATTGCGCGACTTTAGCGGCGTCATCTCTGCCGACATTGCCGCCACAAGCAACATCACCCGCAACATGGACATCGACATGCCGTCAATGCAAGCCGCCATTAAGCTCAGCGGCGACTCTCTGGTGCTCATCGACCCCGAGACATTCAAGATTATGGCAAAATGGCTGATGTTTAAAGATAAAAACAAAAACGTCATCGACCACATGGATGTGCAGCTCACCGTAGAAAATAATGTGATGCAGCTCTATCCGTTTATCTTCGACTTCGACCGCTATCGTCTGGGCGTGCAGGGCTCAAACGACTTGGCAATGAACTTCAACTATCACGTTGCCGTGCTCAAGTCGCCGATACCCTTCAAGTTTGGCATAAATATAAAAGGTAACACCGACAAATACAAGATACGTCTGGGCCGCGCCAAACTCAACGAAAAGACAGCGCTGCAAGTTGCCGCCACCGACACCACACGCGTCAACCTTGTGCGCCAGATACAAAATGTGTTCCGCCGCGGTGTGCGCAATGCCAACTTTGCCAAAGTCAACGTCAGCGGCATAAAGAAAGCTGCGGCGCTAAATGTTGAGGAAGACGACACATTGTCGCACCTCGACTCGCTGCGCTTCATCCAGGAAGGACTGATTGATGCGCCCGACACAATCCCCACCGAGACACAGCTCGACAAAGCTCGCAATCGCAAATCATCAAAGAACAAATCAAATAAAAACAAAAAATCTGCTGCCGCCGCAGGCACCACAGCCACTGCCGTGACAATGCTTGCCGTGCTGCGCAGACGACGCAAAAAATGACAGACCACGCACTGCAAACTGCCGTAACAACTTTTCTTCAGAAGCACGGATACAGCCACATCAATCTCAAAGCTGCACTGTGCGACATGGACGGCACTTTATACGACTCTATGCCCCACCATGCCGACGCATGGCATCAGGTCATCACGGCCGAAGGCATTGAGTGTACGCGCGACGAATTTTTTTCATATGAAGGCCGCACCGGAGCCTCAACCATCAATCTGCTGTTTAACCGCGCATACGGCCACGGCGCCACCGAAGCCGATGTGAAGCGCATTTATGGCAACAAGACAGAGGTCTTCAAAGCCATGCCCGAGGTTGATGTGATGCCCGGAGCTCAATCGCTGGTGCAGCAGTTTGTTGACGCCGGCATAGAGCCGATACTCGTCACCGGCTCGGGCCAAGGGTCGCTGTTGGAACGTCTCGACGGCGACTTCAACAATGCATTTAAGATGGAAAAGCGAGTCACCGCTCACGATGTGAAGCATGGCAAGCCGCATCCCGAACCATACTTGATGGCACTCAAAAAAGCCGGCGTAAGCGCCGACTGTGCCATAGCACTCGAAAATGCCCCGTTAGGGGTGAAATCGGCTGCCGACGCCGGTGTGTTCACTATCGCCGTAGTCACAGGCCCCATACCCCGACAAGACATGGTAGACGCAGGAGCCGCCATAGTCTTCGACTCGATGGAGGAATGTGCAGCAGCATTCCCTAATCTGTTTTCAAAATTCAAAAAGCTCTAAAAAACTTCTAACACATTATCACACTCTCCTATGGCTATGAAACAAAATATCTTATTCACAAACAACGTTGCTGAGGCTCTTGAAAAAGTTGTCGAGAAGCTTGAACCTATCAGTATTTTTGTGTTGGTCGACACCAACACGGCAAAATTTGTGTTGCCTCAACTGCAAGCGCAATCTGAACTCGTGAAGAGCGCAAAGGTTATCACTATTCCTGCAGGCGACATAAATAAAAACCTCGACACTCTGACTTTGGTGTGGCGTGAGCTCACCACTGCCGCAGCAACACGCAACACACTGCTGATAAACATTGGCGGTGGCGTGGTCACCGATCTTGGCGGATTTGCCGCTGCCACCTACAAGCGCGGCATGTTTTGCGTCAACATCCCCACCACCCTGCTTGCTGCCGTAGATGCAGCCGTAGGAGGCAAAACCGGCATCAACTTCAACGGTCTGAAAAATCAAGTGGGAGCATTCAAAGAGCCCGACGCTGTGATAGTGTCAACTTGCTTTTTCAACACACTCCCCGAAGAAGAAATGCTTTCGGGCTATGCCGAGTTGCTCAAGCACTCGCTGCTCAAAAACAAGAAAGAATTTGCCCGCGCCCTACGCTTCAATCCGAGAGCCGCATTGGCAAGCCCCGACGACTTTCTCGACATACTGCGCGACAGTGTGAAAATCAAGGCCAACATTGTGAAAAAAGACCCCACCGAGAAGGGGCTGCGCAAGTCGCTCAACCTTGGACACACCGCCGGACACGCTTTCGAAGAGTTGTCGCTTGAGCGCGCAAATCCCATACCTCACGGCTATGCTGTGGCTTGGGGTCTTGTGATTGACGCAATCATCTCGTCGATGCTGCTCGACATGAACTCGGAGATTTTGCGCACACTTGTCAACTTTGTGAAAGATCACTACGGCATCTACAACATCTCGTGCAAAGATTATCCCACAATCATAAAACTCATGCGTCACGATAAGAAAAATATCGACCCCGACCACATCACGTTCACATTGCTCAAAGAGCCGGGCAAAGTGATGCTCAATGCCGTTGTGTCGACCGAGCAAATCTCGGCAGCACTCGATATCTATCGCGACATCATGGGCATATAATGCATCGGTATGGATAAAACCAAAATTCTATTTGTTTGCTTAGGCAACATCTGCCGCTCGCCGGCAGCCCAAGGCGTGATGCAGGCTATTGTTGACGAACATGGCACTGCCGACCGCTTCTATATCGACTCGGCAGGCACCGGTAACTATCATATCGGTGACTTGCCTGACCACCGTATGCGCGTGCACGCTCGCCGCCGCGGCTATGAGTTGACACACCGCTGTCGCCAAGTGCGCACTACCGACTTCTACGACTTCGACATCATAATCGCTATGGACGATGCCAATCTGCGCGATTTGCGGCGCATGGCACCAACTCCCGAAGCCGAGGCCAAAGTGGTGCCAATGGCAAAGTATATCACACTTGCCACGCGCTACGACTACATCCCCGACCCTTACTACGAAGGAGCCGAGGGCTTCGAGCTTGTGCTCGACTTGCTGCAAGACGCTTGCAACACACTGTATAACAGCTCAATAAAGTAATATCATTTTTCGATAATTGTGCCGCTATTTCATGGCACAAGCGCCACAATTTGAGCAGCCGTTGCAAATGAGACGGCTGCCACAAGTGGCGCAGCCGGGGCGATACGTAGGCCTATAGAGATGCTCGGGTGGTATCGGCGTGCCAAGGCGTGTGCGCAACACAAAATTTATGGGTTTGCCAACATAGCTCGCGCCCGACTTATATGCCATTTGGCTTTGCACCGACTTTGAGGGGATGGTGTAAAGCTTGCCGTCTTTCACAAATTTGGTACCTGTCTCGATGAAGCAAAACGTCACATTGTGGCGTCGACATTGCTCGGAGAGCGAAGTTACCCAATCGTAGTGGCACGGGCGAGCACCGTCATAGTTTTCGCCGCCGCAAATCACCTGCTCAATGGCTCCGGTGGCAAGAAAGCTGTCAATCTCGATGGGGCCGATAAACGGTGCTGTCATTATGCCTTTGTGCTTGAACGGGAGGCTCAGCAGCAAAGGTATGCGCTCGTCGGCGCGACGCTGATTTTCGCACGTAACGTTGAAAAACACATTGTCCCAGCCGTCGCCCCAATCGTCGGGCAGACATTGCAGCACACGGTGCGGCCGCTTGGTGAGCAAAAAGAATTTCACATCGCTGCGTATCTTCATTATGCGCCAGGCATCCTGACGCCACTCGTCGGCCTCCTCAACAAAAAAGTCTGACGACATGCACACACGTATCAACTCGCCGCTGCGCACCTTGTAGTTGCCGTAGCGGTCTTTTTGCAGCGGATAGTCAAAGCCTTTTTGTGTGCGAAAAACACGGCTTGTGTCGATGCCGCGTTGTTTGTCGAGGAAATACATGTAGCAATTTTGGCAACCTTCGCTGATTTTTGTGCAGCCGTGCCAAGGGTTCCAAATGTCGTGCATATCTTTAGTTTGTTGTGCAAAATTACACAAAAAGCCGATTATATCTATCATTAGCTACGGCATTATTTGCAATTTAAGAGTAATTTTTATAAGTTTGCATTCTAATTGTAATAAAGTGTAAACACTATGAATAAAAATCTACTTCTATTTTTCGCCGCCGCAACAGTGGCAACATTCTCGTTTGCAGAAGATAAAGTGACACAACTTGAATGGCACTATGGTTCTGACCCTACATCGTTCACCCGCTATGGCTCAAGCGACAAAGCATATACCGACTACGGATTTATATATATCGACCCGGCTCGCGCCACTCGCATGGCAGGTTGCCAAGTGAACAGCGTGAAAATTACCAACGGCTACTACAAAACGCTCATACCAAAGATGTATGTGATTATGACCGAGAGCCTCAGCGACGAACCGATAGTCTATGAATATGTGCGTATCACCAAAACTACCACTACGACTGACGACTACGGCTACACAGTGCCCGACGAGTGGAAAAGCAACGAGGTGAAACTTTCCGAGCCCTACACCATCAAAGCCGGACAAGGTTTCTATGTCGGCTTCTCATATTTAGAGCAAACAACCACCGACTATCCATTTGCCTTCGACGGAAATGGGACGACAAACTATGCCGGATTTCTTGGTGCACACGCATTGGCGGGCACCGATATGGCTGACTTAAAGCTGACTGACTTCACAGCCGACTATGGCGCGCTGGCTATCGCCATAAACATCAGCGGCGACAACATTCCGCAACACGACGTCACTCTGGCATCGTTAGAAACAAGCGAACAAAGCGTGCGTCACAACATGCCGTACAACGCCACAATGACGGTATTAAACGCCGGCGCTCAGCCCATTTCCTCACTCAGCTACAAATATAAATCAGACAACGGCGCCGAGAAAACCGCCACTTACACAGCATCTACGCCAATCGAATTTGGCAAGTCGGCAACTATAAGCATAGCTCTGACATCCGCCGACAAAGGCGGAGTTGAAACTACCTCTGCCGAAATCACTGCCGTGAACGGCAGCGCCGACGAAAATTCAGGTGACAACACGGGCAAAACACAAATGTTGGTCTACAACAGCAGCACCGACGGCTCGTATGCCCGCAACGTGCTGGGCGAAGAATTCACCGGCACATGGTGCCCGTGGTGTCCGCGCGGATATGTTGGCATGGAATATATGAAAGCTAATTATACCGACGGCTCGTGGATTGGTATTGCCGAACATAGCGGCGACGAGATGGACTCATCACAATTCAATGACATAATTTCGCTCTACGCAAGCGGTTACCCAAGTGCCGTAATCGACCGCAAATCATCAATGGTGATAGACCCGTATAGCTCTACATTTCAAACAAGCTACAATACTGAGAAAAATGTTAGCGCTCCGGCAACTATCGAATTGTCGGCAACGCACAACGACACCGAGATATACATCACTTCAAACTCAACTTTCGTGTTTGACGTTAACCCCGGCGACTTCAAAATAGAATACATCTTGCGCGAAGACAATGTTGGCCCCTACAACCAATATAACAACTACGCCGGTGGCGCATACGGCACAATGGGCGGATTTGAAAACATGAGCGGTAAGGCATCGGTGATGTTCAACGATGTGGCTCGCGCACGCAAAGTTTACGACAATCCGTTTGCCAACGGCGCTATAGCCAAAACTCCGGTGACCCACAAAGGATATATGCGCGTGCCCGACGGTGTGAATATCGACAACACCAACGTCATTGCCGTGATAACAGGCCCCAACAATTATGTTGCCAATGCCAAGCTCAGCATGCAATATGCGTCAGTCGACGATATTGCTGCCGACAACGATACTTTTACCCCCAAAGTTGAAAACGGCACGCTCACCGTTGGCGACGTGAAAGCTGACGTTTACACAATCTCCGGACAGCACATCGCAACCATCGAACGCAACGACTCGCTGAGCCTGCCCGCCGGCCTCTACATAGTCCGCGCCAACGCCCGCGCCCTCAAAGTACTCATCAAATAACCCTC
>CAZYNO010000027.1:0-4428 GCA_964648845.1 uncultured Bacteroides sp. | reverse complement strand
TCGCCGAATGTACTTTTAGACGGACTCCCGCCGGGAAATTGCGTGTGCTAAATTTTGAATTGTAAAAAAGTTTTATCATCTTTGCAATAGCAATTTAAACGAGTGATATGGAAGCATTAAAAAATATGCCGATTGGCGTGCAAAATTTTGAAAGTTTGCGTAATGATGAATATCTTTACGTAGATAAAACTGCGTTAGTATATCAGCTTGCTACAACAGGCAGATATTACTTCTTGTCACGCCCGCGTCGTTTTGGCAAAAGTATGCTCTTGTCGACGTTTCACGCCTACTTTTCAGGCAAAAAAGAACTATTTGAAGGCTTAGCCATAGATAAACTCGAAAAGGACTGGACTGAATATCCGGTGCTGCATCTTGATTTGAATACTTCTGAATACAAAGCAGGAGATGACTTAAGAAATAAGTTGTCAGCCAATCTCAATCAGTGGGAAATAAAATATGGCAGAGACGATTATGAAATTTCTTTAGGCGATAGATTTGAGGGTGTGATACGTCGTGCCTATGAAAAGACAGGACAACGTGTTGTAATTCTCGTTGATGAATATGATAAGCCCTTGCTTCAAGCAATTGAAGATGACGAATTGCAAGATACGTTCCGCTCAATATTGAAGGGCTTTTATGGAGCGCTTAAGAGCATGGATGCATGTATCAAATTTGCATTTCTCACCGGTGTAACAAAATTCAGTAAAGTTAGCATTTTCAGTGATCTCAATAATCTCCGAGACATCTCTTCGCGTAAAGAATATGGCACAATTTGTGGCATAACAGATGAAGAAATCGACAATGTGTTTGCTCCTTATGTTGAGAGGTTTGCAAATTGCAACGATATGAGTATAACGAAAGTGCGTGAGGAACTGCGAAGCCGTTACGACGGATATCACTTTCACCTGTCAGCGCCGGCAGTATATAATCCATTTAGTCTCTTGAACACTTTTGCAGATAATGAGTTTGGTAATTATTGGTTTGAAACCGGCACTCCTTCATATCTTGTTACACTATTAAAGAAACATCATTACAAATTAGAAAAGCTGGACTCAGTGATGGTCGATATAGATACACTTGCCACAATGGATCCGGCGTCTAAAGACCCGATACCGGTAATCTACCAAAGCGGTTATTTGACAATAAAGGGTTATGACCCGGTTTATGATTTGTATCGTCTTGGCATTCCAAATAAAGAAGTTGAGGTTGGTTTTTATAAATACTTGCTACCAAATTACACATCTATTGATCTAACGCAATCAGGCTTTTTTATCGCAAACTTTGTAGAAGAAATGAAGGCCGGCAAGGTCGATGAATTTTTCAAACGCCTGTCGTCGCTGTTTGCCGATACACCATACGAATTAGTGAAAGACCTTGAAAATCACTATCAAAATGTGCTTTTCATCGTCACTAAGCTCATGGGCTTCTATGTTAAGGCGGAATATCACACATCAGAGGGCAGGATAGACCTTGTGCTGCAAACCAATGACTACATATATGTCATGGAATTCAAGCTCAATGGCACGGCCGAAGAAGCCCTCGCCCAAATCAACGACAAAAACTACGCGCAGCCCTTTGCCGTTGACAATCGCAAGCTCGTAAAAGTCGGCGTCAACTTTTCATCAGCCACGCGCAACATCGACCGCTGGATTCTCGAGTAACATTAGCATTTTTATCATTTGTGGGAGTTACATCATCAACAATAATAAATGTGCCATCGGTAAAACTTTAATGTTGCAAAAACAAACAAAGAAATAGCCACAAGCAGGGCGGCTTGTGGCTATTTCTTTGTTTGTAATCGTTGGAGTTACTTGATTACAATCTTTTTGACTGCATTGGCTGATCGTACAATGTAGATGCCGGCACTAAGGTTGTCGGTTGAGCCCATTTCAACACCGCGCATAACGGCTACACCTGAAAGATTATAGACATCAACAATGGTGTTGGCATCAATCGCTCTATCAGTGGTTGTTACATCTTCTACGCCCGAAATCTTAGACTTAATTTTGAGTGTATTAACATCGCCAAAGTTAGATAATATCAGATAGCCATTTACCAAGCTATTGGTTACATCTACGTCATTAAGAAAAACTGACACTTCGATATTATCAGCGTTGCCTAAAGCGTGGAAACGCACTGTCTTAGATGAGGGGACAAACAAGCTGATACCGTCTGACAGGTTGCTTGACTTAGCTTTAATGCGTGAAATGCCTCTGCTACGAGCGGCATTATCGCTTGAAGCATTCTCTTTGGCATCTGCCTCGTTATCGAACACTTCATAATCAAGAGATGCATCGTCACCTTCAATTTCAATATCAAATGATGACTTGATTTCGACGAACGAGCCCCAATAAGAAGCTACGAGATAATCATAGAAAGCATTTGTTGGTATAACGAGCGAACAAGTTTCGTTTGAAACTGACTTAAAGGTTGTCGACTGAGCAGCCGGCGGTGTCATTGCGGTGATGCTGAGTGATTGCAGTTTGCGGCAACCGCTAAATGCTGATTCGCCCAACTCTTCGGTAGTTTCAGGCAAAGAGATTGATGCCAACTTTGAGCAGCCACTAAATGCGTATTCACCGACTTTAGAAACTTTAGTTTCAGACATATCAGCAGCCTCAAGACTTGCGCAGCCAACGAATGCAGAGTCACATACTTCTGAAATATTCTTCGGGAAGGCTACGCTCTCCAATTTATCGCAACGTGAGAAAGTTGCTGTTTCAATTGCGGTCATATCATCTAATGCTGACAAGTCAACTGAAACCAAGCCCGAAGTGCAAAACGCAAAATCACCTATAGATTTAACAGTAGAGGGCACTGCGATGTTTGACAATGTCTTACAATTTTGGAAGCTACTGCTACCTATAGAAGTGAGAGCATCGGGCAGGACTATATTACTTAATGATGTGCAGTTTTGGAAAGCCATTTCCGGAATATATGTGACTGAGTTTGGCAAGACAACATCTTTCAATGAAGTACAGCCAAAAAATGCCTCACTACCAACCGACTTAATCGCATCAGAGAAAGAGAGATTCGACAACGATGTGCAGCCGGAGAATGCACTATTTCCGATTGCTGCGGGCGAATTGCCAAATGAAACGTCGGTCAACGATGTGCAGCCGTAAAATGCATTAGAGCCGATAGTTTCTACATTATCAACAAAGCTAATCGATTCCAACTTCATAGCTTTATTGAAAGCATATTCACCAACAGCGGTCAATGCAGCTGACATTTTAATATTCTTCAAACTATATGCGCAAGAGAAAGCAGAGGCACCTATTTCGGTCACTTTGTCTCCAATAGTAACAGATTTCAGCGACATACAATCAGCAAAGGCATTCTCTCCAATCATAGTAGTACTGTTTGGCAATACCACGCTTTGCAGCACTTGCTTGCCACTAAGAGCATTTTCGGGAATAGTATCGCAAACAGCTCCACTCAAATCAAGGTCGAAGCAAGCAGTCATATTATCTTTAATAACTCTGAAGTCATCAGCATTCATTTCGCCGCCTGTGACAATCAGTTTATTGACCGAGGCCGGTGCTTTGCGAGTTTGTGTTGCAATATCTCTCGCCAAATTACCGGGAGCAGTAATATTCACACTCGCCTCAATGCCTGAATTTGACACTATATCGAAATATTCGCTCCAATTAGAGTCGCGATATGCCGAAGCCATAGAGCTTGGTACTATCACCTTTGAGATATTTCCAAGGGGATGTGTTATTTTCAGCTCAGAATTACTAGGATCAAGTTCATTGTCATCATTTATTGTAAGTTCAACAAGTTTGTCGCCTGTAACCTCACATATTGAGTAGTTGGTGCCGGTGAAAGCTTTTTTCGGTATTTTAGTTAATCCTTTTGGTATAGATAAAAGGCCGGAGAGGCTTGAGCATCCTCTGAAAGCACTCGCCCCGATTTCTGTCAAAGTTTCCGGCAAATCAATTTGAGGAAGGCTCATGCAATAAGCAAAGGCTGATTCTCCAATTGTGGCCAAACTATCTGATAAATTTACAGATACTAATTTATCGCAAAATTCGAACGCCCCATATTTAATTTCGGTGACCGAGTTGGGGATGGTTATCGAGGTCAGACCTCTGCAAAACGAAAAAACAGAGCTCCCAATTTCAGTGACAGAGTTGGGTATGGTCAACGTGGTGAGGCCGGAGCAATACGAAAAAGCCGAGTTTCCAATTTCAGTGACAGAGTTGGGTATGGTCAACGTGGTGAGACCGGAGCAGTACGAAAAAGCCGAGTTTCCAATTTCGGTAACAGAGTTGGGTATGGTCAACGTGGTGAGGCCGGAGCAGCTCGAAAAAGCATATTTGCCAATTTCTATGACTGAGTCAGGGATGGTCAATGATGTGAGGTTCGAGCAGCCGGAAAATGCTCCTTCCCAGATTTTAGTTACCGTGTTGGGGATGGTTATCG
>CAZYNO010000026.1:3081-17198 GCA_964648845.1 uncultured Bacteroides sp. | reverse complement strand
AAGCACATTAGTTCCGCGTTTGGACGAGGGTTCAAGTCCCTCCAACTCCACCAAACACAATTGCAGCCGCCTGTAAATCAGAGATTTACAGGCGGCACGCTATATTTACATACAAAAACCGGGGCAAAATACTACCACTAGTGCGTACCTTCGGCACGCAAGGATGTGTGGTGAATATCCGGGCAGATGCGCTCGTGCCTCGCGCTCTACCCGGTTACCTACAAATTCGTACCCTTCGGGCACGAGAGTATATAGAACGAAGAACGGATAAAAGGGAGGGTCGCCCACCACTTTTATCCGTAACATAGGTGTTTAATGCTCTTACTAAAAATTGAGACACAAATCTTAAATGCTAAAAATTAAATTATACTAATAAAACATTCTGATGTCATATTGTTGAGTGTAACTATAGCCGGAGATGCGATTGGCTGAAAAGGTTTGCAAGGTGAGCCATCCCGTCGATGGACTCACGGTGCAAACCAAAGAGTCAAGGTTATTTCAAACTATGGTTACTTTAAAACAGTTAGTTTTCGAAATCATATGTCTTCTCTACGGAGCCGTAGGCAGGATCGACTTCAACCTCCAGGAATTCGATAGGAACGAAGAGCTGTTTGCCACTATCGTCGACAGCATCATGATTTATGCCGCCAAATCTGATGGTGTAAGTGTACTTATATCCGGCTTTCCAACCTACCTCACTTGACACTTCTCTGTCGGTTTGCATAACTGTAGGAATATTTACTTTCAAATCTCTGAAGCCACCGTCCTCTTTAACATAAATAGGAACGCCGTAAGGCTTAATGACTTTCGGCGTAGTGGTATCTGTGGTGCCGCTGTCAGTAGTACCGCCATCAGTTGTGCCGCTATCCGTAGAGCTACCATCAGTTGTGCCGCTATCTGTGGCACTGCTGTCTGTATCTGTGGCTGTGTCGGTGTCGGTGTCGGTATCTGTGGCACTGCTGTCGGTATCTGTAGATGGTACGGTAGAGCCGTCGGCAGAGCCTATTGTGAGGAGGTTGTGTATCTGCTCGGCTGTGGGATTGTCGCCGAGAGCAGCCACAGCTGCATTAAACTCATCGGGATTGATAATATTGTATATGCGGCATGACAAGGTCAACGGTGTGAAATATGCTTTTGAAGGAATATTCAAATTATTAGATTCATCTATTGAGGTAGATGTTTGCGGAATAACGAACAACTTTTTGGCCTTTGACTCGTCGACGTTTGACTCGTTCGGGACAGTGAAATATGATGTGCCACCTGCCCAATATTCTGTGCCTGTGCCAATAGAATTTTCTTTTTTATACGACGACCAAGGGTCAGTTTCGACTGCAGAAGTTGACATTTTAAGGTCATATTCGACGTGGCGTTTATTTACAATCGGAGAGTCATCTGTTCCCAAGGTTAGCCCATTAATTTCGACATAGAGAGTGTTTGAGGCGTTAGAGAATTGGAATTGCAACAGAGCCAGAGCGTGCTTGAATGTGAGAGCGATGTGCTCGTTGTTTGAATTGCGAGTGACGCCATAATTCACAGCATAGAGAATGTCGTGTTGGTCTGCCCATGTTGGGGGTATTTCAGTATCCTTAAACTTCAGAATTATATCTTCGATAGCTGTAGCCTTAGTGTCGTCAGTATCGTCTTTATACTCAAACGAGCAAGTAAACTCCGGTTCGAGATCTACCTCCGAAGAAGTGCTATTATCGTATTTGTGGAAAGCAGCAACATAAAGTTTGTCGTCCACATCTGCGGGCCAATACTTAGTGCCTGAATCGAAGTGATATGATATGCCTCCGGAGTTTGTCTCGCCACGTACCACCGTCTCACCTGCAAAGTGGAAAGCGATGTTGTCTTGAGAGAGTTTGGTGGTTGCATTGTTTTCATCAATAAGAGTCTCTTCATCATCAATAGCCCAAATGAGGAAAGTTTCGGGCTTAACTGACGGGGTGTGTATCTGCTCAGTGCGCGAGACGTTGTCGGCCACAACATCAATCTTGATATCGGCAGGAGTGGTGGTGCCACTGTCAATCAGCTCATCGTTTGAGCAAGCGGCGAGAGCGAGAGCGGCTGTGAGATATATTATACGTTTCATAATATTCTGATTATTAGTGTGATGGTATAAAGGAGGTTATGCATCAATTTGAATACCACTGTTTTCAATCCATTCTTTAACGTCGACAAGGAGGTTGATAGGTGTGAATATTTCGTCGCCTTCGTCGTTCAAGCCTTTAGATACGTCGCCGCCAAGGGTGAGCTTGTAGATGTATTTTTTGCCGGCTTGCCAACCGTTAATCGAGTCTTCGGTGATGGGATTGATGCGTAAGTAGAGGTATCTGAAGTTGTCGGTGCCATCGTCGTTGTGAGAGCCGTAGTGCAAAATAGAGCTTGATGCTTCTTCGCCGGCAACAACCTGGTGGAACTGGTCAGCCGTGCCTGAAGATAGCGATGCGAACATATCGGTTGTCACATCGTAGATGCGACAGCTGAGGCGCAACCAAATGCCGTCGGCAAATTTGGCAGTGCCGTTGAGAGTTGTATTTTCTACGGTAGAATTTTGCGGGATTACCAAGAGCGTGGGCACTTCGGTGGGATTGTCGGTGATGGTTTTTGTGACACCATTTGTTGTCAAGCACTTAGGCAGCACCACGCGATAAGAGTTGCACGAGGCGCCGTCGGCAAACTTTTCGGGATATTTATAGATGTGCGAAATAGTGTCGGCTGTTAGTGCCCACTCGCAATAGCCTGTGGGGAAATTCATGCCACCGTCGAGTGTGTAGCTGTTTTCGGTTGAAATATGGCAAGTGAATGTGCCTTTGTTTTTGACATTTATCACTTCAATGTCTTTCACCTCGAGATAGAAATTATCGGAGACGTTGTAAATTTGGAATTGCAGCTGAGCGAGGGCGTGGCGGAAGTTGATGGGGAGCACGCCGTCGTGCTCGGATTTATTCTCATAGTCGGACACGGCATATAGCACGTCGTCCTGGTTATTAGCATTTTCAGGTACAACATAGTTTGTAACCATCATTTGATAGTATCTTTGTGAAGCACTTGAACCATAAACCGAGTTGATTGTCGGCGCGGAGGTATAACTGTCGAGAGTGCTGTTGTGATGGAATGAAAAGAATTTCAGGTCAATCTCGTCGTCGGGCCAATATTGCTTGTTTTCGAAAGTAAATTTTTCGTCAACACGACTTACTTTTTCGTTAATAAACGTGTAGATTGGCAGTTGACCATCCGAATCAACCGTCTCATCAACAATGCCCCACATTTGGAAATCGTTGATTGAGGGGGCAGCACCTCCGTGCAACTCCGGGGCGCGAGAAGCGACAGCGGTAGTCACCTGAAGTTTAATCTCCGCTTTGTCTGTAGAGCTGTTGCCTATCACCTCATCGTTTGAGCAAGCGGTGAGGGCCAAAATAGCAGCGAGATATAAAGTTTTTTTCATAATATGCAGAAGTAATGTTTTAAGAAAAGTATAATTTGCAGTTGCGGTGTGTGCCGGGATATTAAATATCTATATTTTCGAAGCTGTTGGTATGTTCGCCCCATTCGTCGATGGTAACATCTTCGAAAGCGATGGGCAAAATCACCTTGTTGCCTGTGCTGTCTTCGGCAGTGGCGTTACCCGTGCCGAAGACAAGCTTATAGACATATTTTTTGCCGGGCTTCCACTCGCATGTAGTTGCGTCTTGAGTTAACATCGGCATTGGCACATATAGGTCGGCAAAAGTATCGTTGGGGTTGCCCGAGTCGTCTTTGCCGCAAAATACCGGCACGCCTTTGCGACGTATGCCGTCCTTGACGTCTGTAACCAATTTAAAGTGCGTATCCGACTTATCCGAGCACATCCAGTCGTTGCCAACAGTGTTGTAGACGCGACAGTGCAGCACGAGCCACAGACCGGTGCGTTTCACGCCTTTCACTACGCCGGTGGCGGTAGAAGTGTCGACTTCTTCTTCGACGGCTTTGTCGCACTTTTGCGGTATGACAAGAATGGCGGGGTTGATTGTGCTCAAATCGCTGTTGTAGGTAGCAGACGTAGTAAAGGTATCATCGACTGTTTTTGGATAGATAGCAAGATATTTGTCATTATTGCTGTTGTCTACGCCATAGTCGAGATATACGTCGGCTGTTTTATCTGCATAGCCTGTAGATGTTGCATCCGACCAATCACAGGTGACGATATTGTCATAGTGAGTTTCATCGTCGGGATAGTTATCAGTAGTTTCGTCTGAAAGCGTCATGATACCCGAGGTTTTGAGCGCCGGGTTGTTAGAGTCGTCAATATTTTTGACGGTAACTTTATTGACCTCAATATAGAGGTTTTTGGCTATGTTATCGAACTGAAATTGGAGTTGCGACAAGGCATGACGGAAATTGAGTTGTACTGTATTTCCATCGGTTGTTGCATCAGCATCACGCTCCTTATCAAGAGCCACGGCATAGAGAACATCGTCTTGGTTGTCGGCATTCTCACTGATTTTAAGCTCGGCAGTCGGCTCGATATCATCGGAGGTAAGATCAAATTTCAGACCGCCGTTGAGAGCGTTGCCCGAGTCGGCAGCATATTTGAAGTGGAGCGCATAAAAGTCCAACAGGTAGCCTTCTGCGGGCCAATATTTATTGCCAGTATCAAAATTATATTCATACACGGAGCCTGACTTTGTTGCAGTGACATGCTCGTTGTCGAGATATACAACGGTATTGTCGTCAGGCAGAGTAGTCAGCGCCCAGACATTAAAGTCAATGTCTTTTGAAGAGCTACTGTGCAAATCTTGGCGCGATGTGGGATTTGCTGTGACATCAAACCTGATTTCGCTCGGGTCTGTGCCGCTGCGCACCAGTTCGTCATTTGAGCAAGCGGTGAGCGCTAAAAGAGCTGAGAGATATATAAATTTTTTCATAATCAGAGATTGCTGTCGTTAAATTAATTACTTGATGTGCTTGATGTGCTTGGAGTAGAATAAGTGCCTTCCTCAGCCCAATCGTCAACACGCGCACTGATTTCTATCGGGAAAAGCACCGATTTGCCTTCTTCATCTTTAGCAACGTCTTTATTACCGGTGCCAAAGTTGACGGTGTAGAGATATTTTTTGCCGGCTTTCCAACCGCCCTCAAATTGGGGGAGATCCAAATAGATGTCTTGGAAGTGGCCATCCCAATTCCAATAATCGGCATCAGCACAATCATCATTTAAATCGCAATTGTCATCGTATCCGCCAAAGATAGGCACGCCGAATGCTACATGATTGTTTGTGCCTATGGTAAGAAAGTCGTGGATTTTATCGTCGCGGCCATATTCTAATTCATAATTGTGGTCACTAACTGACTGATAATTATTATCGTAAAGCTTTTTGAATTCATCGTAGTCGGTGATGGCGAAGATGCGGCACGAAATTTTGAGCTTAACTTTATCTTTATCGCTACCATTATAAGGCACAACGAGCATGTTTAGAGGATGAGATGTAGAAGTGCCTGTGGTTGAGCTTAAGCCAAACGATCTGTCGGGAGCAACGCCTCTGTAGTCGCATTTATCTCCACCCAAGGCAGTAAAGTCTTGCTCAAAATTGTAGTAAACGTCGTGTTCGCCACCATCATCAAGGCCATCGGGGTAGTCAGGACTCCAGGCGCAGCATTCATATTCGTTGTAAGCTGAGCGGTTATCTACGCCACTTTTCGTTTTATCTTCGTCGGTGTATTGACCATCACCGGGATAAGTAGCCTCTTCATTGTTGTTAAAGAATAGCACTTGTCCGTCTAACGGAGCATTGGTAAACGTCACGCTATGTATCTCAATATAAAGTTTTTGCGCAGTAGACTTATTGTTGAACTGCACGGCAAGTTGCGATAGTGCGTGACGGAAATATAAATTAACGTCTTGTTCACTACTAGCGCTTAAAGCATCAACAGATACTGCATACATAATATCATCTTGCTTTTTTGCATCGCGATCAAGATTTATATCAGCACTAAGGGCAACTATATTCGGATATTTGGCATACAATTCAGGATAGTCGTCCTGTTTGATATACGTCAAACTGCACTGATCAGAGTCATAGCTATAATTGTAATCGTGCAAGCCAAAGAAGCAAAGATGTTGGTCGACATCTTTAGGCCAATAAGCGGCGCCATCGGTGAAAGCGCAGTTAGTAGCGTTTGAAGAATATTTGGTAAATTTCATTTCGTTGCCGTCTAAATAAACATGCTCATCGTCTACATCTTGAGCTTTAAGATGGTCATCACAATACGCGGCATAGAGGCGGAAGGTGAGCTGATTGGTGTTTGAGTCGTGACGTTTGCAAAATTCGTTTGTGTCGATATCTTTGCAGTCGCTGGGAGTGCCGGCGCGAGAGACGTTGTTTGTCACAACAGAGACATTGATGCGCGAGGCATCCTTGACACTGCTGTCAACAAGCTCATCGTTAGAGCAAGCGGTGAGTGCCAAAATCGCTGTTATATATATTGTTTTTTTCATAATGTATTGATATTATCTATATTGTAGAAGAAAAGCGCTGAGGCATGTAAGCTATTGAACTTCAACAGTGGGAGTTGTTGGAGTGGAAGTATCATCGTCTGTGTCTTCAGTGTCCTCTCCTTCTTCTGCTACGATTTTGTTTGTAGACCAGTCGTCGATAGAGGCGTTCACACCGATTTTCCTTCTGGTGTTCCAATCATCACCGAAGATGAAGTTGTAAGTGTAGCGTTTGCCGGCTTGCCAGCCCACTGATTTATTGTCCGCTTTGATTTCGGGCACGGGCACAAGCACAGGCTTTGTGATACCGTCGTATGTTTGAACGATTGAGGTTGATTTTTTTGCTAAGTCAGAGAGTTTTATTTGAGCTTTCTCAAGATATTCGGCAACGGTAGCCAAACGATTGTCAGCTGTTGATGATATTTTAGAAGCACCGCTAACTTTAGAGACAGCGTTATCGTTTACATACTTGATGAGAGCAGCCTCGTCATCTATGCTATAAACTCGGCACGCAATTGAGAAGTATGCGCAATCGTTTGTCGTCTTGCTCAAGTCGGTATATTCATCGTCGCCGGTATATACGTTAAACACTTGCGGCACTGTCATGATAGCGCCTTCGGTGTATGTGGGGGTTGTCTTTACATCATATACCAAAGGAACTTTTGATGCCGAGGGGTAAATGACGCGTTCGGTTAATTTTGGGTCTTGGTCGGAAATATATCTAACGGCAGCTGAACTGCGCACGGCAGATTTTGTTGCAGAACTTGTGTCCCACTCGCAATCGTTGGAATAATCGTATGTTTCGGGGTCGTCCTCGTTGTAGGTATAGTTTGAACCTGTAGCAGCGTTGCCAATATAGAGGTCGCCGTCGTAGTAAGCTTTATTGAGTGTAACAGCATCTATTTCAACTAATATTGTCGACACATTGTTGGTGAATGTGAAGTTGAGTTGCGACAGGGCGTGGCGGAAGTTGAGAGCGACTTTGCCATCTGAGCGGGTGCGACCTTTTGTAACGGCATAAATCAAATCGGGCTGCATGGCAGCATCGGCTACAGTGGCTGAGGTTGCGAGTTTGTCGCTCACGTAGCCTTTCACGGCGTAGCACGCAGTTGCTGTTGTTGCCGAGCCAAACTTGTGTGTGGTGAACCCTGTGGTGAAATCCGAGTAATTCGGGTTGGGGTTGGTGCTGTCTTTATCGTATTGTATAGCAAAAAAGTCGAGAGCTTTGTCTTCCGGCCAATAGCGTCCACCGTTTTTATCTACAAAGTCATTGCCTGATTTTTCTAAAACGTCGTCTGTGAAATATGGTTTGTATGTGCCATCGGTATTTTTGGTAGACAATGCGGCAGAAAGATAGAAGGCTTGCGGCAGGTTGGTGCTGCTGTAAATATTGTTGGCGCGTGATATGTTGTTTGATGTGATGGTATATGTGATTAGATTCGGGTCGGTTTGACTCGAGTCGATGATTTCGTCGTTAGAACACGAAGCCAGTGCAAACAATGCTACTGCGCCGGCAGTTACATATTTACTTTTCATTTGCGGTAATTATTAAGATATGAAGCACAAGCTTCGGTAAAAGTTTTTATGATGATTTGTGGCTCAAAGCAGCTGAGCAAAGCACTAATGTTTAGTTTGAATTTGCAGGGATATTAGCTGTGCAAGCCGTGCGGGCGCAACATGTTGCGCCCCTACAGGGGTTGCGCGTATCGCATCGACGTGTGGGTCGGAATGCGACAAGGGGGGATGGTTTCAATGTGCTATAAAATAGGTATGGGCGCCGGAGCGCCGAGCGCCGACAGCGCCCATACCGTGTTATGTTTTGTCAACACTCTTTACGAGTGCTCAGAGAGGGTTAATCATTGTCAGCACCGCTTGGGTCAGTTTGAGAGGGGTCAGTAGTACCACCTTGATTACCGGTAGTTTCAGAAGCTTTTTCTTCGTCGGGATAAGTCATGTATTGGTCAACGCCGTCTTCGGGAGCGAAGTCATCAACACTCATACCACCATCAACGTCGGTGTCAATTTCGATGGGATTGAGGACGGGATCATCAGGATTGGGGGTATCAGGATCGAGGCCACCGTTGCCGGGAGTACCGTCTGATTTGATACCGAAGATGAATGTGTAGATATATTTCTTACCGGCTTCCCATTTGGTGATATCAGCATTCTTAGTTTTGCTGAATTTCTTAACAGGGATAAGGATGTATTTGGTTGCAGATTCGCTACCATATACCCAAGTGTCGCCTGTAGCAGGTTTATAAGCGTTGTCGCCTTCAGTAGTGGTGACGTTGCAAATAGAACATCTAACCAAGAAATACATATTTTGGAGTGAGCTTGCATCTACAGCACCTTTGCTTTCACCAACGGGTAATTCGTCAGAAGCGGTAGTGATATCTTGCGGGAGAACGAACAAAGCTGAACGGCTGGCAAGACCTGTCGTTGTTTTGCTTTGGAGAAGAACAGCATCTTGGCCATAAATAAGCTCTGCAGGATCAGCGGCACCGGCAATATCAGCAGATTTAGTAGCTTGAGCAACTTCTTCTTTAGCAGTATTGCCGAGGATAGCTCTACCTTTACTATTTTCATCAAGTGTCCAAACAACTGCATTGTTTTGATAAGCATTGCTTTGAGTACCAGTGAGAGAAGTAGCATCGTCGGTATCAATGTATTGAGTTGATGTTCCGGCAATACCAAAGTTAGCAGAACCTTTAGTCTTGACGTTGACGAGTTGCACACCGTCAATCTTTACATAAACATTGGGGCTACCTGTTTTAGCATAGAAAACAAGTTGAGCGAGAGCGTGACGGAAGTTGAGGGAAACTTTACCGTTAGCTTTTGTTTGCTCGCCTTTGACAGCATAAACGATATCGTTTTGAGAGTCAGAAGCGTACGGCATCTCAACGTCAGAGATAGTCATGTAGTGGTTTGTAGCGTCGAAAGCATAAGCGCAAGAGCTACCGTCTTTGCCTGATGCAGCGAAGAAGTCGAGTTTTTGGCCATCTTCGGTAGGCCAGTAGTGAGTAGAGAGCGAGCTCCACGAAGCTGCAGTGCTACCACTGGCTGCAGTGTAGGAGATTGTTTCACCATCGATGTAGGCGGGGTTTGTGGTGCCACTCAGTTGAGCATAAACGGTGAAATCCTGTTTCAGTCCGTTTGTAGAAGACCACAAAGTGTTTGCACGAGTTGCGTTGTTTGTGACAACTTCGAAGCTGATTTCGTTTGAATTTACAAGCGATTCCTGGACAGTTTCATCATTAGAACAAGAAGCAAGTGCTAACACTGCGACTGTTCCTGCAGTAAAAAGCAATTTTTTCATTTTGGTTCAATTAATTTAAAGATTAAAGTTACTAATCAGGATTATCGATAATACTTAAAAGATCTTTTAGTCGATTTAGTAGTTTCTTGTTATGTTTTGTGTGTTTTTGATATACTATATCGTGATTTCGGTAATAATGGTTTCCCAGTCGTCGATAACAGTATCGAAACCTGAGTCACCTTCAACCGTGTTTATATCCGGCATAGTAAAACCATCAATAATTATATGTACGCGTTTTGGGTTTTCGGCATTGACCACTTGGTCGGTAACGTTGAGCACGTCAACGTCGTTGATACCGTAGGCATGGCCGGTGCCGTCTTTAGCCCACACATATAGCACAAGTTGGTTGCGGTCGGCATAGGTGGTGCCGAAGGTTGCAAATTGGCCAATGATAGTGGTGTCGTCGGTTGCCGAGAGGGCAAAGGGGATAATCTCGCTTGCGCCGGTAGGCTCGCCGGTGAGCAGATTGAGATACATTGCCATGCCTGAGAGTGTAGCCGACATTTGGCTGACGTTCTTGAGGTTTTTGACGTTGCGTATCTCCACAGTGTAAAGGCTCGAAAGTTCGCGCGGGTAGAGGGTAATTTCACTTTCAGTGACAGTTGGCATGGTGCTGTAGTCGACCGAGTCGTCGAACACTTCGTGATAAGTGACGCCGTTTTCGGAGACTTCAACATCGAGCATAGAGCAACCCCAAATTGTCTCGGTGGCAAAGTGCGGGTCTTGATCTTCGGTGCCGGCAGCTCGTGGGATGTTTGAATAACTTCCGTAGCCTAACGGCTCGAGCAAGCTGCTGACAGAGGTGGTGAGGGCTTGTTCGAGGTACGAGCCGACGCCACGTTCGTAGGCGGTTTCGGTGGTATTGAAACACAGTATATGATAAACGCCCGGTGTTACATCGGTGATGTATCCGCCCTTGATGGGGTCGAGGTCGGCGATGCGATAGTATGAGTTGTCCTCGCGATAGAGGTAAACACGCATATTGTCGGGGTTAGCATCGGGTGCGTTAGTCCAATCAAAGTTTATGCGAAGAGAGGCATAGTGCTCCCAGCAAAGGTCTTTATGCTCGCATGACGTCAACGATACCAGTATGGCGAAAAATGCTAATATGCTACATATCTTTTTCATTGTTCTGAGCTTTAACATTTACATTTCCACGTCCTAAGAGCCAGACCAAAGAGATTTCTAACTTAGTGGGGCCGTACCAATTGCGTATTTTGGTTTTTTGCCAAACGTAGCATTGGTCAATGGGAATATATTCATAATATTTGCCTCTCAGATAGCCAAGGCCAAGCGTGAAATCAATGTTGAAGTGGCGCGAGATGGGCATAGTGTAGCCATACTCCAGGCCGCCACCGTAAGACCAGCGGGGACCGAGGTAGCCTCGGTTGCCAAGTTCGAAGTCGTAGGTAACCATCTGGCCGTATAGACCAATGTGGTGACCTGTGAGGGGCTTGCGGTGAGCCGCAGAGCCAAACCAATAGCGCACGGCAAAGTCACCGCCGTAGCTGCGCCAATAGTTGTGTTTGGTGTCGTTCTTCCACCATCCGTAGTGCCAGATGGCATCGACCGACCAGTTGCGGCCGAGATAGAAGTCAACACCTATATTAGGCAATAACAGTGCATCAAAAAGCATGTTTGTTCTCACGGCCATGTAAAAAGGTTTGGTTTCATCCATGACAATTGGTGCGGGTTGCTCAACGAACGGTGAGTCGCTGACAACGGGCTCGGGGAGCGCCGGTTGCTCGACCACGGGTTCGGGTTCGGGAGCCGGTGTGGGTGTTGGTGCAGGACGGTATTCAACTTCGCAGACCAGACCAACTGACGAGCCACGCAAAGCAGGGAAAAGATGCTCATCGAGATATCGCCACGTGTTGCCACTGTTGAGCATTTGCAATTGGCGCTTGCGAGAGTCGACGATGCGACCTTGGGCATCGCGCACCCAAACGGGAGTGTTGCGGATGATGCGCACGGCCTGATCAGCTGCCGGAACGCCCGGATCTTTCTCGATGAGGGTGGCGAGGCCTTCCCAGTCAACGCCAATGGCATTCTCAATCAGGGCATCAGAGAGATAAGGCAAACGTTGTTCGATTTGCAAACGCATTGAGTGTGCACGGTCGCGCGACAGTTGTTCATTTTGCACCGACACACCTTCGGGCGAAGCCCCCGCGGTGACTGTGAGACGAACTATCTGCGCAGTGGGGTCGGCATGCAGGCTGTCGAGGCGCGACAAAAAACGGTCTAAGTCTGCGGCATTATTCTTGAATTTTCCATCGTATTGGGCTTCGCCTCTGCGAAAGAAAATCTGTGCGGCAACCGAGTCGACGACTGCCGGTGCAGCTTCCTTCGCAAACGAAGAAGTGGCTGAAGCCAAGAGTAACGCTAATATTAAATAATGTTTTTTCATTATTGTGTGTGTTTCATTTAACGAACATGTCTCATATTTGCAGCATGTTTGTAACTTTTCTGTAACGCAAAGTTACAACCGTATTTTTTACTAAACAAGCACAAAATGTTCGAAAATTCTAACAAAACGTTCACAACTATGTTAAAAAGTTGCCAAAACGTACGCAAGTGTTAAATTTTGTGCTTTTCAACCCCTATTTTCACGAAATCGGGGATTTGCCGCAACTTGAATTAACTTAAATATTCTTGTTACATTTATAATAACGCCCCACCACTCTGTATTGTTTAGACAAAAGGGACAAAAATCGGGCAAAAAAGACAAACGAGATGTTAAATTTAGCAAAATACAATAATTACACATTGGCAGTGAGCAAATAATTTATATCTTTACACATTAATAATATATACCTATAAACCTCTCAAACTTATCACATGAAATTTATACCTAATTTCTTATCGCTAATGTTTGTGTCTGCATCTCTATTGCCATCAAACATAGCAGCAGCTGCCGGGCCGGTGCAAAAAGCCGACACCATCAGTGCATCCGGGCCTCAGGCAACGTTTTGGGGTCTGAAGGGAACGTTCGAAAACACAGAGCCGGTGGGCATCTACGAGATGAGCACCGACTTCACCACCTCAGAGCTCAAGTTAGAGACTGACAGCAACGAGAACACCTATTCTGCCGGATGGATTGAAAACGGTGTGTACTACGTGTTTTACGGAATGACCGAAAATGCACAGAAGCTCATAGCATACAATCCGGTGACATGGACACGCATTGATGCGCTGTGCCGCTCATTCAATGTGCCATACGAGGTTGACGGCATGGCTTACAACAAGCAAGACGGCAAGCTGTACGGCCAATTTAGCGACTCAAGCAAAGCATACTTCGGCTGGATTGACCTTAGCGACGGCAGCTACGAGAAAGTGAAAGATTGGGGCCGCAACTGGAGCTCGTACAGCCCGTTCTTTGGTCAAGACGGCACTCTATATGTGCTCTGCGATAACCATATCTACAGCGTAGACAAGGCCACCGGCGACTTGAGCGATGTATTCCAAATCGACAACTATTGCTACTACTCAACATCGCCGTTCTACAGCAAACAGACCGGTAAATATTATCAGCCCAATGTGCTCGACTTCTTCAGCATAGACATGGAGGAGCAAAAGAGCGAGTCGATGAGCGGCTTCAGCGAATGTTACGTCACCGGCGCGGTTGAAAAGCCATACTACGTGGGCGGCGTGCCCGCTATGCCCACGGTGACAGCCGTGACCTTCGGCCACGAAAGCCGCATTGGCAACCTGAAGTTCACCATGCCGCAAGCCAACTACGACGGCACAGAGGCATCGGGCGACCTGACATATACCATCTATCAGAACGGCAAAATCATTGCCAGCAAACAGTCAACCTATGGCGCAAGCATAAATCTGGCAATCTCGGTTGACGAAAACGGCAAATACATCTACAACGTCACCGCAACAAACAGCGTGGGCGAAGGTCCGATGAGCGTAGACTTTGCCTATATCGGCGTGGAGCCGCCCAAAGCCCCGCAAAACGTGAGCGCTGCGTGGGCCGACGGCAAATCAACCGTATCGTGGGATGCCGTGACAACCGGCACATACGGCGGCACTATCGACCTCGACGAGATAACCTATACCGTCACCCGCCAACCGGACAATGTGGTGGTTGCCAACAAAATCGCCGGCACTTCTGTGGTTGACGAATTGTCAGAGCCCGAAAAGCTCACCGCCTACTACTATGTTGTAGCAGCCAACTATAAAGGCTACACAAACGAAACACAATCAAACCTTGTGACTCTCGGCGCAATAAAAGCTCCATACAGCAACACATTCGACTCTGACGAGGACATCGAAGCATTCACCATCATCGATGCAAACAACGACGGCAACACTTGGTAT
>CAZYNO010000026.1:0-2981 GCA_964648845.1 uncultured Bacteroides sp. | reverse complement strand
GAAACCATTGTGAAGACTATCAACAGCCCGAAGGTTGGCGAAGCTATCAGCTACACCGACTATGTTGAGGCCGACAGCGTGTACACCTACACAGTGACTCCCTACAACAGCCACGGCATGGGCCGCAGCTCAAGCAAAACTATCTTCATCGGCATAAACAAGCCCACATCTATCACCAACCTTGCCGTGAATGCCACCGACAAAGTAGGCGAGGTGAAAATCAGTTGGGATGCTCCGCAGGTCGACGAAAACGGATATGCCGTGAGCAGCGCATTGCTCAAATATAAAGTGTATCGCGAAAGTCACAACACTTCTACCGCCGAAGCAAGCGAGTCGCTTATTGCCGACACAAGCGAAAACAGCTACACCTATCAAGCCGTAGCTGAAGGCTCGCAAGAAGATTGCACCTATAGAGTTGTGGCTTACACCGCAAAAGGCGAAAGCAAGGGCGTTGAGTCGAACACGGTAATGATTGGCACGCCCCACTCTATGCCCTATCGCGAGAACTTCTCTGACAAAGGCTTCCCCACAAATATCTATGGCATACGCGCTGTTGAAGGCTACTCGTATTGGAACACGGTTGACGACAACGACGATGCTACAGGCGACGGCGGCTCACTGCGATCAATGTCGTGGAACTTCAACGGCGAAACGATGTACTACACCGGACAAATAGCAATCACGGGCGACAACCCCATGCTCACGTTCTTCACATACTACTTCTCATCAATCAGCGATAACACATTCACCGTCTGCGTCAGCGAGGACAACGGCAACACATTCAGCGACGTGCAAAAGTTTGTGTTTGGCGACCTTTGCAAATATACCAGCGAATGGAACTTGCTGCACTGCGACATGTCGGCCTACAAAGGCAAAAACGTTGTTGTGGGCATCAAGGCCTATATGCCCAACACTTCGTGCTTCCTCGACGGCATAACCCTCCGCGATGCTATCGACTACGACGCAATGCTCGGCACAATCAGTTTGCCCGATTCGACCTATACAGAAAGTAATTTTGAAGTCACCGTCAAAGCTCGCAACGTCGGCGAAAAAGCCATCAGCAACGTGAATGTGCAACTCTACCGCGACGGCGATGTTGTTGACTCGCAGACCATCAGCCTCGATGTTGACGAAATGGCTACGCTCACATTCAAACAAGACATAAACGTGACCGAGGAGACCAAGTTCACATACTACGCTGTGGCACGATACGACATGGACCAATACACCGAAAACAACAGCACCAGAGCCGTTGAGATGACATTGGCTCCCGAGGCGGGCGTGGGCAGCATTTCGGCTGACGCATTGCGCATCAGCGCCGCCAACCGCGCCATAGTCGTTGCCAATGCCGAAGGTCAAGACATACTCGTGACCGGCATCGACGGCAAAGTGATAGCTCGCGAAATAGGCTCGAGCGAAACTCGCTTCAACGTCATCCCTGGCCTATACATTGTGCGCGTAGGCAAACAAGTTGCCAAGCTCATAGTGAAATAAATCACGACCGGGAAATTAACACATACTCCCTACCCCAACAAAAAAGCCGCAGGAAAATCAATCCTTGCGGCTTTTCTTGTTAAATAAGCGTTGGCGCAAATTCACCACATGCAACATCGCCGTGGCTCGGCTGAGCACATGCGAATTAAAGAAGTTGACCAACACGCCAACCACCAGCGCGGCAAACAATGTGCCTTCGCGCACACCAACTATAGCGCTGCAAAAACCAAGCGAGGCAATCACGCCAAGCAACACCAACGTGCTGTCGAGAGCAACCTTGGTCTTGCCAAAATTGTGATGATAGCGGCGGGCGGCATACTTCACAAAACCTTCGGCACTCATAGCCACAACATTAGGCTTCACCTCAAGAGCCACACCAAAGGCTTGCACAACACAGCCCACAATCAGCAACAACCACGAGCCGGCATAAGACGTGGGCACAAAATCGTGCACAAGATACATATTCAAATCAAGAAACAACGAAAACAGCACCGAAAACGGCCACTGCAACAATATTTCCAAACGGTCGCGACGCGTGCCTATGCCGCGCACCAACCACAACTGACTGAGTATCAATACCGAATTAACAACAAACGTGGCAGTGCCAAGCGTGATTGGCGTGAATATGCTCACAACGTATGCCAGGGTTGAAATCGGAGATGTGCCGAGCGACGAACGGATAATCAAAACTACGCCCAACGTCAAAAGATATAGACCGACAATAAATACAATGTACCGTAGAATATATTTCTTCATTATTTTAGAATGTATAGGGCCCCTTACGCCCTCAAAAAATCACTGCAAAATTACTCAATTCACCCAAATTATGCAAAACAAATATACACCCTGATTTGTTTACAATATATGCTCAAATACTAAATTCAATCACAACCTACAGATTAAACCTGATGATTATGCACAAATACAAACTATTGCTCATGGCAGCCACAACGGTCTTTGCCCTAAGCGCTTGCGACCACGAACTCACCGACATGCACTGGCAAATAGACACATCGCCCGCAAAAAACTTTGACACCGAAGCCTCGCCCACAAACTACCCCACACTGATGATCGTCACAAACTACAAAGCCGGCGAAGCAACAATCACCTGCACAAACTACAAAGACGTGTACATCGACAAAGACGACTCGCACACCGAATATACAAACACACGCTGCGGCTTCACAATCACCAAAACCGCCGGCAACACATTCAACATAAAATTCAAAGAAATTGACGATACCGCAACCGAGAGCGACTACCTAACCCTGCGAGCCAAAAACGGCTCAAAAACCGTAGCCTCATCACTCGGCATCAATCGCCACACCCCCGACTAACACTCATTTTCAGACACTTATTCAAAAAAATTAAAAATACTCCCAAAAAACTTGCACAGTAACGAAAATCTTCATAACTTTGCAACCGCAAGCGAGCAAAAATTGCTCACTTCAAAAACAAGCCGAAAGGCCGGGTCCTATAGCTCAGTT
>CAZYNO010000025.1:13354-17423 GCA_964648845.1 uncultured Bacteroides sp. | reverse complement strand
TCAAAGACGTTGTTGACGGTCGCGTGCTCGAACGTCGCTTCAACATCGGCGAAAAGCTCGAAGACGTGCGTGTTGAACGTCGTCCCTATCAATATCTCTATGCTGAAGGCGAAGATGATATCTTCATGAACAACGAGACCTACGAGCAAATTCCCATCTCGAAAGAACTCGTTACCGGTGCAGCATACATGAAAGAAGGCGACACCGTAGAAGTTGTAAGCGATGCTTCAACCGAGACAGTGCTCTATGCTGAAATGCCTACAAAAGTAATTCTCAAAATCACTTACACCGAGCCCGGTATCAAAGGCGACACAGCAACCAACACACTCAAACCCGCAACTCTCGAAACCGGTGCAACAGTGCGCGTGCCCCTCTTCGTTAACGAAGGTGACATGGTAGAAGTTGACACTCGCGACGGTAGCTACGTGCGTCGTGTGAACGGTTAATCACACTGCAAACTTATACAGCAACATGCAAACGCCGAAAAAAAAAATTTCGGCGTTTGTTGTTTTTTTATGGCTGTGGGACTGTTTTTGTGTTAGAGTTTTTTGCTAACTTTGCATTCGCTATTACGTTAAATAAAAAACAAGCTTGCTCGATGTTAAGATACCTCATAAATATGCTGCAATTGTTTCTCTCGCCCACTAAGGGCTGGGAGGAAGTGGCTCGGCTCAACGAGTCGCCCAATAAACTTATGGATAAAGGATTTTATCCGGTGCTGGCGTTGGTTGCCATCACCGCGTTTGGCAACGGCATATATGGGTCAGAACCTTTCAGCATCGGCTCACAGTTGCTCAAGGCAATAGCTCAATGTTTGGCATTGTTTTTCGGCGTGATGCTGGGCAGAGCCACGTTTGAGTCGCTGCTGTCGCACTTCACCGGTCAGCAAGTGAATGTGCTGCGCGCCCACACTGTGGTGATATATTGCGTGGGACTCATGGCCATGGTGCAAGTGTTTATCAACGTGTGCCCCATCGAGCTGTCAGTGCTATGGTTTTTGCCGGCATTTGTGGCGCTTGTGGCTTGGCAGTCGCACGACTATCTTGGCGTGAAGAGCGAACGTGGCGCACAATTTTTCATTTTCGCCGTAGCGATGCTGATAATTGTGCCGATAGTATTCAATAAAATTTTAGATTTAATAGTTTGAGGCTATGAAAAAGATGACTTTTAAAGAAGTAAATATAAAAAATCGCCGTGCCACCTTCGACTATGCTATCGGTGATACGTTCACTGCCGGAATAGTGCTCACGGGCACAGAGATTAAATCTATACGTCTTGGCAAGGCAAGCCTTGTTGACACATTTTGCTATGTGAATAACGGCGAGGTGTGGGTGAAAAATATGTATATTGCCGAATATTTCTACGGCACATACAACAATCACACCGAGCGTCGCGACCGCAAATTGCTGCTCAACAAACGCGAGATTGACAAGCTTGAAAAAGCCAACAAAGAGGCGGGCAACACTATTGTGCCGCTGCGCATGTTTATCAACGACCGCGGATTGGCAAAGTTGGTGATAGGCATAGGTCGCGGTAAGAAAGAATTTGACAAACGTCAGAGCATCAAGGAGCGCGAGGATAAGCGCGCCATAGCTCGTATGTTCCAAAAACGATAGAGCCGCAACAGTTACGGCTTACGCAAAATAAGCATCAAACGATTTTCATTACGGTCGGTGACTCCGAGCAATCGGCGGTCACCGCCTTGTTTTACGCCCAGTTTGGTGCGCAGGTCGTCGGCCGACATGCCGAAATTGCGCACGGCAACATCTATTTTGGGGTATTCAGCCTTGACACGTTTTATGGTCTTGGATTGCCAGGGAATTATTCGTTCAACAACCCAAGCAACGGCAGGCACTTCGCGATTAAGCGTCTCGCTAAAGAACACGTGGGTGTTGTTGTGCAGTTTTTTCAGACCGCAGTGGGCCGCAATGAGGCGCAATGGGCCGGCTTTCATCAGCGCCGGCAGAAGTTCGTAGACATAGCAACCTTCAGCCACATCGGCACACTGCGGGGCGGGCGCTGCCGCCTCGTGTGCCGGGTTAAATGAGTAGTCGGAAATTGAGCCGTCATTATTCACTGTCACGGCATGAATCAAGGGGTCGTATGCCTTCTCGGTCAGCCACACATCAGCCACCAATTCTTTGCACTCGGTGTGAGTGCCTACGGCGTAGAGATGGGCGATGTGCTTAAGGTCGCGCAGAGTTTGCGTGATGTCGAGCATCGGCGACATTTTCACTATCAGGCGGTCGAAGTAGCGAGAGAGCAGCGGCATCAATTCAACCACATTAGGCTCGCAATCGGCAAGGGCATAAGCGCGTCCGCCGGTCTGAGTGCGGCGAGCCGGGTCGATAAATGCGACGTCGGCAGTTAGTCGGCCTTGGCGCAAAAGCTCGCAGCAGTCACCGTTAACCACTATGACATTTTCGTAGCCTGCGCTCTCAACATTGAGACTCAATGCTTCGGCCACAGGGAGTTGGCGTTCAACAGCCACCACCTTTGCGGCTCGGCGTGCAAAATACATGCTGTCAATGCCGAGGCCGCAAGTGAGGTCGCACACAGTGTTGTCTTCGTTGATGAGCGAGCTGTGGAACAAGGATAGTGCATCAGAGGTGCATTGCTCACCGGCAAGGGTGTTTGGAAATACAAAATGCGGTGTGCATACAAGAGTTGAAGCAAGTTTTTTGCCGAATTTTTTGCGACATTCTATTTGCAAGATTGCGTGGTCGTAGTCAATATCGCCTTGCACGCCGTGATATTTGAGGCGCAGACGAGCAACGTCGTCGTTGCTGTGGGTTTGCACAAAAGACCAAAATTCGGGGCTATACTGCTTCATAACTACTTTATTTTACTAATACTTTTGATGTTTTATTTCCTGTGCGTTTGATGTAGACACCGGGGATTAGCGATGCAGAGTTGACAGGCTGTCCGCTGATGTTGTAGAATTGAGTTGCAGCATTTGAGGCGTCGGCAATCACGTTAGCCACACCTGCCTCGCTGTCGGGGTATTCGCTGCCGGGCACATAAAAGTCGTCATCGTTGTCGGCAAATGTTGCAGAGTTGGTGTAGTCGCTGTTATTTTTCTTTTGATATACGCGAACATAGTCAAACTCGGTGCAATATTCGAAAGATGTGTCGGGGGCTGTAGCCCACGAGCCATCGCCCACACTTTGGTTGAGGATGATGTAGAAGGGATTGTTGAATGGCCAAGTGATGTTTTCGGTGTAGTTTGCGCCGTCGCTATAGTGCATGTTTGAATAGATGAAATAGCACAGGCCGTCGAGATACCAGCTGATTTGCTCGCTATCCCACTCTACGGCATAAACGTGCCATTTGTCGACCTCAGCCCATGTGCTGCCACCCTTGCCGGGTGAGCCTTGCGTGGGTGAGCCGAAGCTTTCGCTTGTCCAGCCCGAGTGAAGAGTGCCGTAAATCATATTGTCGGCATTGATAGTCTCCCACACATCAATTTCGCCGTCTTTGGGCCAACCGAGCACGGTGTTTTGCGGCATGAGCCAGAATGCGGGGAAGTTGCCGGCATGAGCCTTGGTGCGGATGCGAGCCTCAACTTTGCCGTGAGTGAACGAGAATTTATTTTGGCTGTTAATAGCGCCCGAAATGGTTTGGGAGTCTTCGCCGGGATATGTGTCGGCGGCGGTAGTGATGCAGTAGCTTTTATAGCTGCCGTCTTCCACCTTGTTTACGGCGGCACGTCCGTTGTCGGTTTTAGCTATGAGACGGTTCCAGGTTGATGTTTGGCGTTGCGACCACGACCAGCGATTGGTGTCGACTGCGTTGCCCGAAAACTCGTCGCCCCACACCTTTGTCCACTCGCAATCGGCGCCTTCGGTATATAGAGCATAGATTGCGACGTCGCCATAAAAGTCGCTTCCGGGGATAGTGACTATGCCCGATGCGGGGATGGCGTATGTTTTTTCGAGCCACTGCTTGTTGTTGCGCACAAAGTTTTTGCCGTCGACGTTGAAGCCGTAGCGCACAATAACGTTTGAGGCCTCATATCCGTCGAGTGTGGGGCGCACGTCAATTTTGATGTCAGTGCCGCGCTCGGCAG
>CAZYNO010000025.1:0-13254 GCA_964648845.1 uncultured Bacteroides sp. | reverse complement strand
TATCCGTCGAGTGTGGGGCGCACGTCAATTTTGATGTCAGTGCCGCGCTCGGCAGAGAGAGTGAGAGGTGTATAGTCGGGGGCTTGAATTATGCCGTTCAGAGCTTTTGTTTGCAGCGAGCCTGTTGTTCCTGCCACGTGTAGCAAGAAGTCGACGGCATAGTTGTTGTCAACCTGCATACGGCCACGATAGGCGCCGTTGGCATCTGCGGGGAGGGTGAGCGTGGTGGAACTGTTTGTGGCAGACACAGAAGCAACAACCTCGTTTGTATCGTTGAATTTGCCATCTTGGTCGTAGTCGAAATACATGACCATCGTTGCTGGGCGGCCGCGATATGTTGCGCCAAGCGTGATACTCTCGGTGCCGGCAGGGATGAATATAGGATTATCGTAGAGATATGTGTAGCGCGTGGTGGAACTCACAGCCACGGTTTGGCCGTTGATATTGAGTGAAAGGATACCTTCCGACAGGTTTTTGTCGCCGGAAACTTCGCAGGGATAAAATGTATCGGCAAGTGCCGGAAGCGCTGCAGCAAGAGCCGTGAGCACGGTAACAGGTTTAATCATAAGATGAAAAATTCAAAGTTAATAAATGCGCAAAGCATACGTGGCGTTGCAATGGATAATGCAAAGATGATAAAACTTTTTCACAGTTCAAAATTTAGTAGATAATATTTGTAAATATTAATTTTGATTTGTAAAATCGGCTGTGTGAGTCGGGCACAGTGAGGTTAACGAAAGTGCAGGCTCTTCGAGCAAAAAAATGCCATGCTTTTCGCGTGATTTCCAGCCCACGCGTCGATGCGATATACATGTGGAGTCGGAGGGGGAGGCAAAAAATAGCGGCGGCAACGCGGGAGTCCGTGTTGCCGTCGCTGCCATTATCTTGTGTTTTGTTTATGCTTCGGTGGTTTGGAGGTCGTAGATTTCGTAGGGTGAGTTTTTAGATTTAAACTCGGGTACGGTTTTCTTCATGAGCTGCACCATAGCGGGTATTTCGACAGCACGCGACAGTTCTTCGAGCACGTCGGCCACGTTTGCGGCGTCGTGATAGTCGTAAGACCGCACTTTGGCAATGTAGATGCTCTTGTGCTGTGTGGGCACTGTGTTTTCTTTTGTGGCGAGGACTTCTTCGTAGAGTTTCTCGCCTGGGCGCAATCCGGTGAATTTGATTTCGATGTCTTCGCCGAGTTTGAGGCCTGCAAGGCGCACCATTTGTTCGGCGAGGTGAAGGATTTTCACGGGTTTGCCCATATCGAATACGCAGATTTGGTTGCCGGTTGAAATTGTTGCAGCTTCCATGACGAGGCGGCAAGCTTCGGGTATCGACATGAAGTAGCGCACGATGTCGGGGTGAGTGACAGTGATGGGGCCTCCGGCAGCGATCTGCGCGTTGAAGTGAGGTATCACAGAACCGTTAGAACCGAGCACGTTGCCGAAGCGAGTAGTAACGAAGCGCGTTTTGCCTTGCACGGCTCCGTTTTCGATAGCCAATCCGAGTGATTGCACATAAATCTCGGCGAGACGTTTTGTGCATCCCATGATGTTTGTGGGATTTACGGCCTTATCGGTAGAAATCATCACCATTTTTTCGGCACCGTATTCAATACACTTGTCGGCAACTTGGCGAGAGCCAACAACATTTACGAGCACTGCTTCGCAGGGGTTTTCTTCCATCAGCGGCACATGTTTGTATGCAGCGGCATGGAACACAATCTGCGGTTTGAATTTGCGGAACACGTAGTCGAGGCGTTGTTTTTGGCGCACGTCGCCAATCACGGGGTAGAATTTGAGTTGAGGGAACGATTCTTCAAACTCTATGCGCACGTTGTGCAAGGGAGTCTCGGCATTGTCGAACATCACAAGTTCTTTGATGCCGAATGTTGCGAGCTGTCGGCAGAGTTCAGAGCCGATAGAGCCGGCAGCACCGGTGACGAGGATTGTTTTATCTTTGAAGTTTGAGATAATCTCGTCCATCGAGAGCTGTATTTCGGGGCGCCCGAGGAGGTCTTCGATGCGTATTTTGCGGATAGCTTTGTCAAGGATTTTGCCTTCTTGCACAATGTCGATAGCCGGGGCAAGATAGGTTTTGCAGCTTAGTTCGTTGCAGAACTCCATGAGGCGCTCGCGTTCGCTGCGAGCATCAGCAGTGCTGGCAAATATGATGCCTGAAGTTTGACTTTCAGACAATATGGCGGCAACGCTATCGAGGTTGCTAAAGTCGTAAACGGGAAGGTTTACGATTTTGTGGCCTGCCATGTTGCGATCGGCACAAAGGAAGCCGCAAATGTTGTAGTGTTTTGAGTTTTGCAAGCGAGCGACCATAGCCACCGACTCGTTGCTGATGCCGTAGACGAGCACGCGCTCAGACTCGGCTCGCACCGACACGGTGCGCACAACAACATTGTAGACAACTACCATAATTATGCGCACGAATATGATTGCAAACACGGTGACAAACATATCGACCAGCACCACGCCGCAGTGCATGGCAAAACTTTGAGTCATAGGGTTGAGCAGGCGAAGCAGCACAATCAAAATCACTGCTTTGCCAAAGGCAAGACCACACACGGGATATAGCTCGCGCAGCGTTGAATAGCGAATGATGGCCTTGTAGGGCTTCACCAGAAGTTCCATAGCAGCAGTGGCGAGCAATGCGAAGAGCATCCACTCAAGATAAAGCTTTGCGTCTAAAGCAAGGCTCGGCAAAAGCAGAGACAACAATACTAAAGTGAAAGATGAGGCTATAAGCGAAGTCACGCCATCAATCACAGCAACTAATCCTGCCTTAAAATACTGACTGACAATGCGCGAACGGAAATCGTCAGTCGTTCTTTTCCTTAAAAAGCTTTCTAACATAGACAAATTTTTTAGAGCAAGAAATGCATCTCAACATATTAGCATAAACAAAGCATTTCTGCGAAAGATGATAAGTGGCACAAAGTTACAATTTTATTTGCAAAATACCGCAGATTGTAGCAAATTATACACAAAATTAAATATATTTTTACATATTTATTGGACTTCTTCAAGCAAAGACTTATAAAGTGCAAAATAGCGAGCCACCATATTAGCCGAAGAATATGACGTTGAGGCCTTTAAGCCAAGCACGTCGTTGACTGCGTCAATAACCATTTGCGGGTCGGAAAAGTCGGTGACCATGCCATTGCTCGGCGTGATGAGCTCGCATGTTGCCGTGTCTTGGTTTACGACTGCGGGGGTGCCGCACGAGAGAGCTTCGGCAACGGTCATGCCGAACGACTCAGCCAACGATGCGCTGAGCAAAACGTCGGCTCCGCGATAGTATTGCGCCATCTGCACGGCAGAGTCGATGTGGGTGACAACGGTGATTTTTTTGCTGATGGGCACTTTTGCCTTGCCAACAATGGTGAGATGCCAATCGTCGGGCATAATGCGAGCCACAGCCAACAAGGCGTCAAGATTTTTGACGGGTATCCACTTCACAGCTACGGCAAGAAGGTTAACCTTGGCGGGCGAAAGTTTGTGCGCCATGCCGTCGGGTCGATAGATTGTCTGGTCGGCGCCGTTGAAAATCACACTATGCGGAGCTGCGGCAAGTTTTGAGCGCGAAAATACGCTCTGCGCTGTGAGCGAAGGCACAACATAGTAAGCATTAAACAGGTCGTGTTTGTATTTCGGTTTGGTATTAACCCACACACTCGGATACACGAGTTTGTGCTCGCACGCCTCGCAATTGTCGGCACACCATTTGTCGCATCCCGGCTGCGAGGGCAAGGCACAGCGTCCGGTGAGCATCCAACTGTCATGCAAAGTCATCACCACTTTTTTGTTGTGAGCCTTGAGCCAATCGGCGAGCAGCGGCAGGTTGAGGTAGTAGCCGTGGAGGTTGTGCAAGTGCACAATATCGGGGTTGTATTGCTCTATATATTCAAGCATACGCAACGTAGCGTGTCGAGCGGCAAAGCCATCGTTTCCGGTCACGCGAGCCTCGAGTACGTTGGCATAGTAGCGCACTTTGGGCTGCATCACATAGTTTGAATGCTCGGCCGAGCCATACCCGGCAACGATAGCCGATTTGAAACCGTATGAGCGTGCTGCGGCATGCAGCGCTTGCACTATTGAGCCAATGGCCGTTGAAGGGGTAGCCACAGTGTTGATATGCAATATTTTAAGATTATTCGTCATCGGGATATCATGGGATGATTAGAGCAATTGTTATGCAGGTTAGAAGTAAAAACTGTTTAATCTCTGTGGCAAAACTAAGAAAAAAAATAATACAACACAAAATTAATCACAAAAAAAATCGTATATTAAATAAAATAAGCGCCCAAAATTGCTTATCTTTGTATGCTTCACTTGTTCCCAAACAACAACATGAATAAAACAACATTACTAACTATAGTCGCTATCGCATGTGCCGTTGATGCGCACGGGGCGTTGACATTCACCGGATTGTCGAACAACGCGGTGACAATACAACCCGAAACTTCAACCGGCCTCAATGAAATATATGTTATAGAAAATGCTGTCGGCAACACCGTGCAATATCAGTCGACGGCAGGAAATAATATCACGTGGTATAAATTCAGCTCTTTGGGCGGCGGATATGCCGAGGTTATCGGCAATGTGTCGCGCTCGGGCAACACATTCTCAATAGCTGCGGATGCTCAGGATATGGGCTACATCATTGACGACGGCGATCGTCGCTACTGCTATTGGGTGGTGAACTATGCCAACCACGAGCTGCGCCTTGACGGGCTGGCAGTATCGACAGAGAACGATTGCGACCGCACAACGCTCGTGCCTTCGGGCTACGGCGACAAGATAAACTACTACACCATCAACGGACAGGCTCGCGAGCTTAGCCGCGAATTGACGGTTAGCTATCAGACGCTGAAGTATAGCGAAGACGCCACCGAATGGTCGTCGGTGAACGCATCGGCCACAGTAGCATCATTTAGCAGCGTAATCACCGTCACGGCTCCGCTGTGTGACACAAATTTCACTCTCAGCGGCGACCGCTTCACCCGCATCTGGGGCAGAGAGCAATCGGTGTCGAGCAACATATTCAGCACCAATGCCGTGAGTGCAACGACGTACGCCACACAGACCGAACACACCGCCGACAACGAGCAAAAGCAAGAGACCTCGTCGCTTGGCGGCTCGGCTCCTTGCGAAATAAAGTTTACGGCTATACCCACCGATGCTGCAGTGTATCACGAGTGGGAATTTTCGTCGTCGTCAGAATTTGATAATATACTCGACCGCTATACACAAAACGAGTTTACATACACTTTCAACAACCAAGGCACAACCTACGTGAAATATATTGCCGGCGACAGCGCGGGCAATTGTTTCTATGAGAGCGACATCTACACCGTGTCAATCGGCGAGTCGAAGCTTGAATGTCCCAATGCTTTCTCGCCGGATAATCAAGACGGTGTGAACGATGAGTGGAAGGTGAGCTATGCGTCACTGATATCGTTTGAATGTCACATCTTCAACCGTTGGGGCACGGAGATGTGCAGCTTCACCGACCCGTCGCAAGGCTGGGACGGCAAATATCGCGGCAAATTTGTGCCTACGGGCACATATTTCTATGTCATCAAGGCCGTAGGCTCTGATGGCGTGAAATATAACAAAAGCGGTGATATAAACATACTGAGAACACGCCAACGCACAACGTCGTCGGGCGAAACAGAATAAAACAAGGATGAGACTAAGCAAATACATCATAGCTGCAGCCATAGCCGCCGGCATCACCGGCGCAGCAATTGCCGACAACACACACAACGGCTACAGCGACCAAGGATACATCACTATTGTCAACCCCACAATACCCAAGTCAATGCGCTTTTGCGGCGAGACTGTTGACCTTGACCGTGTGGACATGTATGAGCGCCTCGACCGAGAGCTCACCGCCCTACTCTACGGCCACGGCAACACGTTGCTCACCATCAAGCGCGCCAACAAATATTTTCCGGTGATAGTGCCGATACTCAAAGCCAACGGCGTGCCCGAAGATGTGGCATATTTGGCTTGCGTGGAGAGCTATCTCAACCAGCGCGCCTACTCAGGGGCAAAGGCTGCGGGAATGTGGCAATTCATAGCCTCGGCAGCACAGCAATACGGCCTCGAAGTGAGCGACGAGGTTGACGAGCGCTACAATCTGGAGAAGGCCACTGCCGCCGCATGCAAATATCTGAAGAGCGCATACAATAAATACGGCAACTGGGAGTCGGCAATGGCATCGTACAACGGCGGCCAAGGGCGCATCAGCAGCGAGCTCGGCAAGCAAGGCGTGAGTTCGTCGTTCGACTTGTATCTCACCGACGAGACTTCGCGCTATGTGTTCCGCATCATGGCAATGAAGGCAATCATGGATAATCCCAAGACTTTTGGCTTCCACATCACCGAGCAACAGCTGTATCAGCCCGTGGAGTGCGACACAGTCACTGTTGACGGAGCCATAGAGAGCTGGCCGGAATGGGCAAAGGAGCGCGGCATAACGTATGCACAACTGCGCGAAGAAAATATGTGGATACGCTCGCAATCGCTCACCAACAAGGCTGGCAAAGCCTACGTGGTGCGCGTGCCCAAAGCGCAATCACTGAAACGATCGACTATAAAACACACAACATATAACCATAATTGGGTGAAGAAATGAACAACGACAACAAGATGGATGTGGCAGATGCTATTGCCGACGACGGAGCGTCGCAGCTCGAGGTTATCGGCGCACGTGTGCACAACCTCAAAAATATAGATGTGACGATACCGCGCAACAAGCTCACTGTTATCACCGGATTGAGCGGCAGCGGCAAATCGAGTTTGGCTTTCGACACAATATTTACTGAAGGCCAGCGTCGATATATCGAAACATTTTCGGCCTACGCTCGCAATATGCTCGGCACGCTTGAACGACCTGATGTTGACAAAATCAGCGGCTTGAGTCCGGTGATAGCCATCGAGCAAAAGACCATCAACCGCAACCCGCGAAGCACCATCGGCACCACAACAGAAATTTACGACTATCTGCGTTTGCTATACGCACGCATCGGCGAGGCCCGCAGCTACATATCGGGCGAACCGATGGTGAAATATACCCGCGAAAAGATTGTTGAATTGATGTTGTCGAAATTCAACGGTAAAAAGATATACATCCTCGCACCGCTTGTGCGCAACCGCAAAGGCCACTACAAGGAGCTGTTTGAGCAGCTGCGCAAAAAAGGCTATCTGCGCGTGCGCGTTGACGGCGAAATTTGCGAAATCGCCTATGGCATGAAGCTCGACCGATATAAGAACCACTCGATAGAGCTGGTGGTTGACCGTCTGCAAGTGAGCGACAAAGACGACGCACGTCTGCGCGACACCATAGAAACGGCACTCAAGCAGGGCGACAAGCAGATGATGATTTACGACCTCGAGACAGAGTCGGTTTCGCACTACAGCCAATCGCTCATGGACCCTGTGTCGGGAATATCGTATCACGAACCGGCGCCGCACAATTTCTCGTTCAACTCGCCGCAAGGAGCATGCCCGTGCTGCAAAGGCTTGGGATATGTGAACCTTATTGACCGCGACAAGGTTATCCCCGACACAAGTCAGTCTATCTACAACGGCGGCATAGCACCACTTGGCAAGTATAAAAACTCGATGATATTTTGGCAAATTGCCGCTATCTGCGAGAAGTATGGCCACGACCTCAAAACGCCGATAAGCGAGCTGAGCGAAGATGCTATGGGCGAAATTCTCAACGGCACAACCGAACGCCTGGCGGTGAAGACCCAGACACTGAGCACCAGCAACTACTTCACATCGTATGAGGGCGTGATAAAGTATATTGAGATGCAGCAAGACGAAGACGCTACGTCAGCAGCACAAAAGTGGAGCGGACAGTTCTACTCGCGAGGCGTGTGCCCGGAGTGCAACGGCGACCGTCTCAATCGCGAGGCTCTGCACTTTTTCATCGACGACAAAAATATTGCCGCACTGACAAAGATGGATATCTCTGACTTGTACGACTGGACATGCCGGGTGCTCGACAAGCTGTCAGTCACTCAGCAAAAAATCGGTGCGGAGATTATCAAGGAAATTAACAATCGGCTGAAGTTTTTAATTGACGTTGGATTGGAATATTTGCAGCTAAACCGCAACTCGGCAACGCTGTCGGGCGGCGAAAGTCAGCGCATACGTCTTGCCACACAACTCGGCTCTGAGCTCGTGAATGTGCTGTACATTCTCGACGAGCCGTCAATAGGCTTGCACCAACGCGACAACCGCCGACTCATAAATTCGCTGAAACGTCTGCGCGACGCCTCAAACTCGGTGATTGTGGTTGAGCACGACAAAGATATAATGCTCGATGCCGACTATATTGTTGACATAGGCCCGCTTGCCGGGCGCAAAGGCGGCAAGGTGGTGTTTCAAGGCACTCCGGCCGATATGCTCAAGGCCGACACACTCACCGCACAATATCTCACCGGAGCAAAAGTGGTGCCTATCCCCGAAAAACGACGCAAAGGCAACGGCAAAACGCTGAGCATAGAAGGTTGCACAGGCAATAATCTGAAGGATGTGTCGCTGACCATTCCGCTTGGCACGCTCACGTGTGTGGCAGGTGTGTCGGGCAGCGGAAAATCGAGTCTTATCAACGGCACGCTACAACCTATATTGAGCCAAACATTCTATCGCTCGCTGCAGGAACCGCTGCCATACAAGGCTCTGCACGGCATAAAAAATATCGACAAGATTGTGACAGTCGATCAATCACCGCTGGGCAAGTCGCCGCGCTCAAACCCGGCAACATACACCGGCGTGTTCTCCGACATACGGTCACTGTTCGTAAATCTGCCCGAAGCTAAGATACGCGGCTACAAGCCCGGGCGCTTCTCGTTCAATGTCAGCGGCGGTCGCTGTGAGGCTTGCAGCGGCAACGGCTATCGCACTATCGAGATGAACTTTTTGCCCGACGTGCTTGTGCCTTGCGAGGTGTGCCACGGCAAGCGCTACAACCGCGAGACGCTCGAAGTGCGGTTCAAAGGCAAATCTATTGCCGACGTGCTCGACATGACTATCAATCAGGCTGTAGAATTTTTTGAGTCTATACCGGTGATAGTGAAGAAAATCAAGGTATTGCAGGATATCGGCCTCGGCTACATTAAACTCGGACAACCATCGTCTACGCTGTCGGGTGGAGAAAACCAACGCGTAAAGCTGGCAACAGAATTGGCAAAAAAAGACACCGGACGCACTCTGTTTGTGCTCGACGAACCCACAACCGGTCTGCACTTTGAAGACATCAACACACTGCTCACGTTGCTCAACAGGCTTGTGGAGCGCGGCAACACTGTGCTCGTCATTGAGCACAATCTTGATGTGCTGAAGTGCGCCGACTACATCATCGACATGGGCCCTGCCGGCGGTAAGAACGGCGGCAGAATAATAGCCACAGGTACGCCTGAGGAAGTCGCTGCCACCGACTCGCCAACCGCGCCATTCTTGCGCGAGGAACTGGGATGCGCTGAGAGAGAGCGTAAAAAGTAAAGAGTAAGAAGTAAAAAGTATTTGCTGATATGAAAGTGCGATTACTGTTAACTATACTTTGCTATCTGTTTATATCCGGTTTGGCAAACGGCAAGGTGGTGAGAAATCCGGAGGCTGTTTGTGCGCTGATTGAGCGCATTGGCGGCACCGGGGCATCAAAGCTTATCAGCACCGAGCTCAATACGGATGCACCGGGCGAAAGTTTTGTCATCACTGCAAAAGACGGCAAGCCATGCATCAAAGGATCTTCGCTGAATGCTCTGACTTGCGGCATTGGCTGGTATTTAAACCACTATGCCAAGATAAATTTGTCGTGGAGCTGCCTGTCGACCAACCTCGGCGGCGTCACGCTACCGGTGCCGGAAAGTGCCGAGACGCATGTGTGCAATGTAGACTATAGATATTATCTCAACTACTGCACATTTTCCTACTCTATGAGCACATGGACATGGCAACGCTGGCAGCAAGAGATAGACCTCATGGCGCTGCACGGCGTGAATATGCCATTGCAGATTGTGGGACTGGAAGTGGTGTGGCGCAATATGCTGCGCGACGAATACGGCTACACAAAAGACGAAATTAACCAATTTGTTGCCGGACCTTGTTTCATGGCTTGGTTTGGTATGAACAATCTTGAAGGTTGGGGTGGAGAAAATCCTGATTGGTGGTACGAGCGTCAAGAGCAGCTATGCAAGAAGATTAATGCTCGTATGCGCGAGTTGGGCATAGAACCGGTGCTACCTGGATACAGCGGTATGGTGCCAAGCAATTTCAGCGCCAAGACGGGCATAGCATCTATAAATCAAGGCAAATGGTGCAACTTCCGCCGGCCGTATATTCTTGACCCGAATGCAGCAGAATTTGGCGACGTGGCGCAGAAATACTATAAGCATCTGCACAAGGTGATGGGCAAGAGCAAATACTACTCAATGGACCCGTTTCACGAGGGTGCAAACACTTCATGCATCAATGTAGGCGCCGCCTATGCACGCATCTTTGAGCAGATGAACCGTGCAAATAAGCGTTCAAAATGGGTGATACAACAATGGCAGTGGAGTGCAGAGCAATATAAGGTGCTCGACAATGTGCCCGTAGGCAGATTGATAGTGCTCGACCTGTTTTCAGACGGCAAGCCCAACTTGGGCGCATATAAAAATCATGATGTGGTGTACTGCATACTGCCAAACTTTGGCGGCAGAACAGGCATCATGGGCAGATTTGACAAAGTCATTACGGAATTTTTCGCCGCTAAAGACAGCATATCAACAATACGCGGCATTGGCGCAGCGCCCGAGTCGATTGAGCAAGTACCGGTGCTGTACGACGAGTTGTACGAATTGCCATGGCTGAGTGTAAAGCCCGACGGAGAGGCATGGATGAAAAGCTATGTTGAGCGCCGATACGGCGTGCAAAACAAGGCTGCAACCGAGGCATGGCAGATTTTGCGCACGACAGCACTGAATTGCCCTACAGCGCTGCAAGGCCCGCACGAGGCGGTGACTTGTGCACGCCCGTCGGCGCACGTAGACCGCGTGTCAACATGGGGCGGCACAAAGCTATTCTACGATGCAGAAGCCACAGTCAAAGCCGCAAAACTACTGCTCAAGGCAGATCTCAGCGGCGAGAACTATCTGTACGACTTGACCGACGTTACGCGCCAAGCGCTGACCGACTACGCCAACACCGTGTTGAGCGACAGCATCACAATGCGCGAAAAGCCCGAATACTTTCTGCAAATCATATACGATATAGACCGACTGCTCGGCACTAATCGCAATTTCATGCTCGGCAAATGGACCAATATGGCACGAAAGATTGCCGACGAGGTGCCGGGCACTACTGAGAAAGATAGAGATTGGCTCGAGCTTAACAACGCCCGAATGCTGATAACCACGTGGGGCGAACGTGTCAACTCTGAAGACTCTGGTCTACACGACTATTCATACCGTCAATGTAATGGCATGCTACGCGACTTTTACGCCGAGAGATGGCGCAAATATTTTGCCGATGAGACGGTAGATTGGTTTGATTTTGAGCGAGTGTGGACCATAGATGGCAGTAAAAAGTATACTGACATTGCACAAGGAGATACTAAAGAAGTTGCCAAAGAATTGCTAAATCGCTACTTTGGCGGAATTTAATCCCACTCCTCGTCAATAGCATTATCATATTCTTCGTCGTAGATATCTTCTACGTCGAAACTCGAATAAACTTCGCGCGCTTGCGGCTGTGTTTCCGCTGCCGGGTTATCGGTATCTTGCGCTCCGAAAATTGAAATAAATTCTGTTATTAGAGACATAGTGGAAAGAGGATTAGTTCAGAGTAAAAAGATTACAAAGATTGTGTCCTTAAAATTCACATATACAAATATACGCAATATTATTGCAAAATATTGTATCTAACACTAAAAATTATAATAAAAATCAAAAAAAACGGGCAAGAACGCATATTCCTGCCCGTTTTTTAGGTATTTTATTCGGCATCGTTGCCTGCAAATTCCATCAAATAAGCTTTGATAAATTCGTCAATATCACCGTCCATCACGCCATTTACGTCGCTGGTTTGGTAGTTTGTGCGGTGGTCTTTGACGCGACGGTCATCGAACACGTAGCTGCGTATTTGGCTACCCCATTCAATTTTCATCTTGCCGGCTTCAACCTTGGCTTGCTCTTGCATGCGATGTTGCAATTCTTTATCGTAAAGTATAGAGCGCAACTGACGCATAGCGTTTTCTTTGTTCTTGGGCTGGTCGCGAGTCTCAGTGTTTTCGATGAGGATTTCCTCTTGCTCACCGGTGTATGGGTCGGTGAACTGATAGCGCAAGCGAACACCCGACTCAACCTTGTTCACATTCTGACCACCGGCACCACCTGAGCGGAATGTATCCCACGACACACATGCCGGGTCTACTTTCACCTCGATTGTATCGTCGACAAGCGGAGTTACGAAAACAGATGCAAACGAGGTCATACGTTTACCTTGAGCATTGTAAGGCGACACGCGCACAAGGCGGTGCACACCGTTTTCGCTCTTCAAATAGCCATAAGCGAAGTCGCCTTCAACATTTATAGTGCACGACTTAATGCCTGCCTCATCACCATCGAGCAAGTTGGCAATAGATGTTTTGTAACCGTGTTTTTCGCACCAGCGCAAATACATGCGCATGAGCATCGAAGCCCAGTCTTGACTCTCAGTGCCACCTGCACCCGAGTTAATTTTGAGCACAACGCCAAGTTTATCTTCCTCGCGGCGCAACATGTTGCGAAGTTCAAGAGCTTCAATTTGTGCTATAGCGTCGGCATAGAGCGCATCAAGTTCAGACTCTTCGATAAGACCTTCTTTCACGAAATCGAACCCTGTGGCCACCTCGTCGACTGCACGTTCAACGTCTTCGTAGCCTTTAATCCATGCTTGAAGGTCTTTGATTTTTTTCATTTGCACCTGAGCTTCTTTGGGGTGCTCCCAAAAGTCGGGCACATGAGTGCGTAGTTCTTCTTCTTCAACCTGTATGCGTTTATTATCAACGTCGAGATAACGTTTTAGGGCATCACGACGGTCAATAGCTTCCTTTAATTGCTCTTGAGTTATCATTAGCTATAATAGTAATATGAGATGTATTATGAATTATACTGCAAAATTAGCACATAATTTAGAGCTATCCAAACAGAAGGGAAAAAAAAGAGCCGGCTCGTATGAGTCGGCTCTGATAGAGGGCGGTTACCTACTC
>CAZYNO010000024.1:1184-17638 GCA_964648845.1 uncultured Bacteroides sp. | reverse complement strand
TTAATGTTTATTTTTATACTATCAAATAATTGATTGTTAATGTAATATGAAACTTCAGGAGGTAGTCTCAATTTTTCTACTGTGTAAGCGATTGTATCGCCTTCATAATATGGTGGAAACGTGTACGTATAGCAGTCGTGTTCCCAGCCTTTTTGAGGTTCGGCATCAACGAGTATTACTGTAGTTGAGCTTGAACTTTGCTTATAGTAGTAGTCAACATCTTGATCGGCAAAGTGCTCTTGAACGATAGCCAATGCTTCTTCATTGGTTACAGTATATGCCGGGGGTGTGTGAGGAGGCCTAGCCGGTGGTGTCCCATCCGGAGGTGTTGAATACGCTGATAGCATAGCTTCAGCGAAAGGAGTGATGCTGCAGCACAGTATCGCTGCTAAAATTAGTTTTTTGTGTTTCATAAATTAAATTTTAATAGTTGACGAGATATTTAAATTTAACCTTGTAAGATTTCTAAAATATTAGCGTGCCGAAATACACCCTTCCATCGTCTGTTGTACAGTCGATTTCATATTCACCGGATAAAACCGGTATCTGTAACGTGTATGAATCGGTTGAAACATATCCTTCCCAAATGATGTCAGATGAGATTTCTGATATTGATACATTTGCGTAATTTACTCCTGTAGGGAGATTTAAATTTAGATACCCGATATCATAAGAACATTCAATAAAATTGCGGCTTGGCGCATTCGGTCGAGTTGGTAATGATTTTGGGCGCAAAATAACAACATTAGTCGATACATTTGCAGATTCCGAATTTTCTGGATTCGCCATAGCATAATCAAGATTTAAAGTCGGAATAATAATCATTAAGCATAGATTGCGGTAGATTGTTTTCATAATGTGAATATGATTAGAGTTACACACGCAAAATTATGCAAGATTAAATTTAATTCATAATTTTCGTCTGTTTAATGTTTGGTTTTTGTTTCTTTTCAAATATTTGATTATTAGTTATTTGCCAAAGAATCTTAGATAATTATTTGGCTTTGATACTTTTGTCACATTTATGTAATATATGAAAGGTATTCTTTACTCTTTACTTTATCGAGTTTTTTGATTTTATCCTTTAATCTTCGTTTCCTATCATATACTGCATTTATCTTATCTTCTTTTAGAAACAATGAAATAGCGGAATTTGAAATGCGTAGAATCAAGAATAGATATAACCTATAGTCCACCTCTTTAAGATTTGGCATATCGCTACGGAATCTTATAAACAGATTATCGTACATGTCGTTTACCTGATTTTCTAATTCTTCTATTTTTTCACTTCTGACTGAGAGATTGTCTATTATTGAGGTCACAGCATTTGCTATGCGTTGTCTCGCAATTTTACTATTGTTGCTATTCATAACTATTTCGCATAACTCTTCGAGTAGTTGATTGCGTGACTCCATTAGATTTTTAACGATTTCTGTTGATTTTGAGGTTTCAACATCTTTTTCCATTAGAAGATCTTGTAATTGTTCTGCAAAGATAACTTTGCTTTCGATATCGCGTTGTTTCCGCTTATGATATGCGTAGAATGTAATAACTAATATAATTATTGCGAAAGCACAAACTGAAATAACAAGGATAGATGTTATTCTCGTTGTATTTAATTGAGCGTTAATTGATTTATTTGTTAAATGCAAATAGTCAACTATTTCCGTTGTAAAATCATGACAAATTCTATTCTTATATGTATCATTTATGCCATTGTTCATAATCTCTAAATAATTAATGGCTTTGTCATATTCATGAAACTCTTTTGAAACTTTGTATTTTGCACAAAAATACAGAGGGTCATCCGTAACTGATGTTTGCTGCAAAATCTCATCGGCTTCCTTGTTATATCCGTTCTCGTTCAAACAAATGCAATAATATAATGTATCAGATGTTTGAGAATATTCATTTTGATATAAATTTTTAAACACTCTTTCAGCTTCAGCATATTTCTCACTGCCGAAAAAACTTATGCCAATAATTTGATTAGCTCCGTAGCTCAAATTATTGTCATTGTATAATGCGGCAGAGTCAATTGCTTGTCTTGCTGACATTATTGCCTTCTCATATTTCGCACTGCTGCAATATGCTCTTGCTAAGTCCAGCAGCGCATAGTTTACATATGGTTGTTTGGAACTTCGCTTTATATATTTATATTCTTGCTTTGCGTAATAAAGTTCTTCGTCTTTATTAAATGATTCATTATAGATATCAGATATACCTCGACAAGACATACCTATCCAAAAACTATCGTTAATATTTTCTGCTAAACTTTTAGCCTTAAAAAATGATGTTATTGCTTTCGAAAATAATCCAAGTTGATATTGCGTCCTTGCCAAATAATATAAGGATATCATTGCATTTCTATCGTCGTGATGCAAAAGAAAGTATTCAGCGGCGGCTGTAATATCCTTTTCATTGGTAAGTTCAATGTGATTTTTGTCAAGAGCCTGCGTATAAAGCATATTAAATTTAGGCTTATCTTGCTCATCTAATACATCTATGCTTTGCAAAACCAGCAAGGCTGAGTCGGGCTGAGAGTCCATCAGGCTTTCGGCTTGTTGCAATTTTTCTGTGACATCAGAATGATTGCCGCAGCCACTTATCGCAATAAGTAACAGCGAAATAACGAAGACTTTAATATGTTTATTTGCCGACTTCATGGTAGCAAATATCTTTCGAAGTGAAGTTCAGTTACAATGTGATTGGTAGTTATGTATGATAAATCGGAGGTTTGATATCTCACTGCCAAAAGTACAAATTAAGATTAAAATTTCCAAATTTTTTCTACATAAATTAATATGAGTGAATTTTTTTATAGAGATTGTTTCACCGGCTTGGGTTGACGAAAGTGCAGGCTCTCCGAGCCAAAAACAATTGCGGGCGTCGGCATGCGAGATGATGCATACAAAAATAGCTCGGAGCGAGGGCACCGAGCTATTTTTGTATCGTGGTTTGAGTGGTTGCTTATTTCACGAGGATGCGTTGGCTGTAGTTGTTAACTTTGAGCACGTACACGCCTTTCGAGAGGTTTGAAGCGTCGATATCAACATGGTCATCGTTTGCTGAAGCGCTTGCCACCAACTGACCTGAGAGGTTGTAGATTTGAGCGTTGACTTGTTTCATGCCTGCAACAAATGCTTCGTAAACATTGTTGCCTTTGTCGTTGACAAGGATGTTGTCGCGGTCGGCAACGATGTCGGCAACGCCGTCAAGGCCAAGAAGTTTCTTCAAGCCGGCAAGTGCGTTGAAGCGACCTGCACCCCATCTGAGGTCCGAATCCATAGCTACCAAGTCGTCTTTAACAGAAGTTTCATTTATCACGTTGATAGCTTGCTCAACGGTGAGTTGGGGATAAGCCTCGAGCCATGTTGCAATTGCACCGGCAACAACGGGGCAAGACATTGATGTGCCGTCCATATAAGCCCAGTAGTAATTGCGGCCACCTGTGGTAACCAAGCCTGAAGATGATTCGGTGTTGTAGTTGTCAGAGTCGTATGAGCTAACCGACGAGATGATAAATGTGCCGGGGGCGCATACGTGGGGCAATCTGCGGCCGTCATAGAGTTGGCCTGCGCTTGAGAAATAAGCGATGCGGCCGGGCTCCCAGGTGTCTTCTTCACGCGCATAGTAACCGTTGCCGAGAGTGTAAGCGCGGCGTGAACCGTTGCAAGCGCCAACAGCAATCACTCTTTTACCGCAAGCATATTCGTTGATGGTGAAATCGTTTGTTGCAACGTCGTAGCCTTCAAGATCGTTAGTGGTGAACGACAAGGCGTTTTCGGTTGAGCAGAAGAGTGTCAAGTAGATGCGTTGACCGTTGTTACCTGTCACCATCAAACCGAGCTGACGTGTTTTGCGGCTGTTTGTTGTTGAGTTGTTTGTGAGACGATACAAAATCTGGCAACTGTAGCGATTGCTTGTAGCTTCGTGTTTATCGAAAGTAATGTTCAAGTAGCTTGATTGGAAAGCGTCGGCAAAAGCGCTGGGCATTGTTGCGCCCATTGAAGCATATTCTGATGTGCCGATGACTGAGTTGTAACTGATGTCTGTTTGATACTCAATCGTGCCGGTAGCTTTGTTGTAGATAAACGGAGTTATCTTGAATGTTGTTGCATCGGTTGAATATACTTCGATGTAACCTAATGCGCCTGATGTGTTAACGTCGAAGAAAGTTTTCACTTGATTATCGGCAGATGTGAGATCTTTGATAATCGAGAGTTTTTGGTCGCCGTCATTACCTGCTGATACGCAAATGATAGCATCGTCGGCAAGGTTATCGAGATAGCGGTTTACGGTGCCGTACTCATCACGTGCGCCGTATGTGGTGCCGAGCGAAAGGTTGATAACCGCAGGCTTGTTTTGTGCCTTGGCATATTCAACGATGTTGCTGATACCGGTGAGGATGTTTGAGTCGTACAATGAGCCTGTGGCAGCTACGAGTGTAGCCTCGGGGGCCATACCGTAGTTGGGGTTGTTGCCTTTGGTGTAGCGGTCGTAGCTCAACAAAGTTTGAGTTTCTTCGTCCCATGCGCGATATTTACGCGTGGCTGAAGAAATTTGGTTGTGTGCACCCACCATACATCCGGCGGTGTGTGTGCCGTGCGACTCTGTGTTAGAGTTGGGAGTATAGTTGGCGTAATTGTCAGGGGTATATTCGGTGCAGAGGCCGTTTGAGCTTGTAAATTTCCACACGCGCTCAAGACGGGTTGACGATTGGTCGGCGGTGTTGAAGTTGGGGTGCAAGGCATCAAAACCGGTATCGTAAAGGCCGCAAATCACGCCAGAGCCTTTATAGCCTTTAGTCAAGCCCGACTCGCCGTTGTGCACGGCATCCATGCCGATGGTTTTGCGAGTGTTGTAGAGGAGCGGTGATGCTTGGTGATTGCCGAAGGAGATAACTTTTGTCAAATCAGTTTCGGCAAGTTCAACTATATCATCGAGGGGTGCAGAAGCGATAACCATATCGCCGGCTTTAGAAAGGATAGTGAGACCTTGAGCTTTGATGTCGTCGGCAGTCACGCCGTCAGCCAATGTGATGATAACGGTAGCTGAGGGGGCTGTACGCGATTTGGGGTTAAACTCAAAAGGAGCGCTGTCAAGATCTAAAGGGAGCACTACAGATGGATTTTGCTGCATTTTGTTGTAGCTATCCACATACATTTGTGCTTCTGCATCCAGCTTTGTCTTAGCTGATACTGTCAAAGAAGCAGCGAGGACAAATGTCAACGGGAGTACATATTTTCTCATTCGAAATAGTATTTTCTATTATTTATTTGAATTTTTGCATAAAAACAGGATACAAAGGTAGCAAAAAAATTTAAACTTACGCCTTATCGTGGCTATTTATCTTGATGCGTGCCTTTATTTTAACATTTTTGTAACCGATGTGTCACGCTTTCTCCGACAACTCGAGCCAACGCATTTCTTTTTCATCGAGCAACTCGTTGATGATGTTGTAGCGTTGCGATTTCTCGGCAATATCAGCCACAGTCTCGCCGCTGTTGAATAATTGTTCGAGCGACTGTTTTTCGGCTGTGAGTGCATCAATCTCTTCGGTGAGCGCATCAAACTCTTTGCGTTCTTTGAAGGTGAGTTTTGCTTTGCGCTCGAGGGTTTGCTTGGCTTTTTCGGGCGCTGCCGAGGCGGGTTGTTTGGGAGCTTCGGCGGCTTTGAGCTGAGCGCAATAGTCGCGATATTCGCTGTAGTTGCCGGCAAAGTCTTTCACCACGCCATCGCCTTGCATCACAAACAGGTGGTCAACAATATTGTCGAGGAAGAAACGGTCGTGGCTGATAACAATCACGCAGCCTTTAAATGAGCAAAGGTATTCTTCGAGAATGCCGAGAGTCACTATATCGAGGTCGTTGGTGGGCTCGTCGAGTATCAGGAAGTTTGGGCGGCGCATCAACACTGTGGCAAGGTGCAGTCGGCACAATTCGCCGCCGCTGAGGGTGTGTATGTATTTTTGCTGGTCGGGCACGCTGAACAGGAAGTGTTGCAGGAATTGCATCGGTGTTACGCGCACGCCGTCGGTAAGTTCAATGTCTTCGGCAATCTCTGTGACGGCGTCGATAACTTTCTTGTCGCGATTGAAGCTGATGCCGTCTTGGCTATAGTAGCCGAAGCGCACGGTTTCGCCCACGTCAAAATGTCCGCTGTCGGGAGCCACAAGGCCTTGCAGCATTTTTATAAACGTTGATTTGCCCACACCGTTTTCGCCAACGATGCCCACTTTTTCGTAGCGAGCAAAGACGTAGCTAAAGTCGTCGAGTATCACCTTGTCGCCAAAGCGTTTGCAAATGTGCTCTGCCTCAAAGATTTTGTTGCCTATGTAGGTTGAATTGCCATGCAGCTGCACTTGGTTTTCGGCAAGATTTACGCGCGAGCGCTCTTTGAGGTCGTAGAATTGGTCGATGCGGAATTTGGCTTTTCCGGCACGGGCCTGAGGCTGACGGCTCATCCAATCTTGCTCTTTGCGCAAAGTGTTGCGCACCTTTGCGAGCTCGGCGCTCATAGCCTCAATGCGCTCTTGGCGACGGCGCAAATAGTAGTCGTAGTTGCCCTCGTAGGTGTAAATGCTCTGGCGGTCAATCTCTATGATTTTGTTGCAGACACGGTCGAGGAAATAACGGTCGTGTGTCACCATCAGCAATGTCACGCGCGAGCGGCGCAGATATCCTTCAAGCCACTCAATGGTTTTGATGTCGAGGTGGTTTGTAGGCTCGTCGAGAATAATCATGTCGGGCTCGGTGGCAATAGCACGCGCCAAAGCCACGCGTTTGCGTTGGCCGCCTGAAAGTTTGTCGATGGGTTTATCGAGCTCGCCAAGCAGCCCCATCTGTGTGAGCAGACGATTGTAGAGTGTTTGGCGGTCGGCATGGCCCTCAAGCTCTGGGGCTGCTGTGGCAGCGGTGCACTCGGGGGCAAACTGCGGTTCTTGCTCAAGCATAGCCACATGGATGCCGTTGCGAAAAGTCACAGTGCCGCTGTCGGGGCTCTCGTGGCCGGCAATGATGCGGAGCATTGTAGACTTTCCGGTGCCGTTTTTGGCAATGACACCTATTTTGTCGCCTTCGTTCACGCCGAAGGTCACGTCGGCAAAGAGCATACGGTCGCCGTAGCTCTTTGTGAGGTTTTCTATTTGCAAATAGCTAATCATGCCACAAAATTACAAAAAATATTTGTACGACAGACATCTTGCAACACTGCGTTGAGTTTAACTACTTTTCAGATGTAGGTTAAATAGTTGAAAAACGTAGTTTATGAATTAAACCGATGCTATATTTGCGTATCAAAAAGGCATAAACGAATTAACATTTTTAACTTAAAAGACAACCTAACAATGAAAACTAAAGTTTTAGCAATCGCCCTCCTTGTTGCTGCTACTTGCACCTCAGCTTTCGCACAACAACCCGACAGCAAACAATGCTGCAAAAAAGATAACCAAGAGCAATGCGGTGAAGCACCTCAGCCCAAATGCCCCATCATGGCAGCACTTGACGGTGTGCAACTCACCGATGCACAAAAAACAGCTATCGAAAATCTTGGCAAGCAACGTGCCGAAGCCAATCAGCAAAAATGCGACCAAGAGCGACGCCAACGTCACGAAGCCGATTCACTCGCTCGCGTGGCTCAACGCCAGGAGCGCCTTGACTTTTTGAAAGACTTGAAGTCAATTCTCACTGCCGACCAATATGTTAGCTTCCTCGAGAACTCTGTTGTCAACGCACAAGAAGGTCCGCGCGGTCAACAACCTCCGATGGGCCCCGAAATGCAAGGCTGCCCCGGCAAACCCGGTGAATTTAACGGAGCTCAACCCGGACAACCGGGTCCCGGCAAACCCGGCAAATGCCACGGTGACAAACCTGGCAAATGCAAAGGCGACAAGAGCAAAAAATGCGACAAAGAACAGCAAAAATAATTCATTCTGCTCTCAATCTCAACACAGCAACGTCAAAAAAAATAATCGGCGTTGCTGTTTTTTATGGCCGAACATGCAATATTTATTTTTTTATGGCGTTATAAGTTGAGAATAATATTCCTTTTAACTATAAAACTAAAGATGAAGAAAATAATTCTATCTGCCGGTATCGCTGCCCTTGCTATTGCTGCTCTCTCAGCAAAAAAAACCGACCAGGTGCTGATGACCATCAATGGCCGTCCGGTATATCAGAGTGAGTTTGAATATCTTTATAACAAGAACAATGCACAACAAGTGCAACCTCAGACCCTCGACGAATACGTGCAGATGTTTGTTGACTACAAATTGAAAGTCGCCGATGCCGAAGCTGCAGGACGCGACACCACAGCTGCATTTCGCAAAGAATATAACGACTTCCGCAACGAGCTTGCGGCGCCTTACATGTCTGATAGCACCGTGATGACTAAACTCGTGGCCGACGCTTACAGCCACCACAGCGAGGAGCTCAACGTGAGCCACATCATGATAGCCGCGCCTCGCAATCACAAAGACATCGCTGCAACCGAAGCTTCCCTCGACTCACTGCGCACAGCCATCATCAACGGCACTGCTAAATGGGACGAAGTTGCCGCTAACTACTCTATAGACCGTGGCTCGAAAGACCGCGGCGGCGCTATGGGTTGGATAACCCCCGGACGTCTGCCCTGGGCTTTTGAAGAAGCTGCCTACAACACCAAAGTGGGTGAAATTTCGCCCGTAATCAACTCAGGCTTCGGCTTCCACATCATCCGCGTTGAGCAACGTCGTCCGTCAAGCGGCGAGGTGCAAGCTCAACACATACTCAAGCTCACAGCACGCAAAAGCCCGGCAGATGCAGCTCGCGCTAAAGAGCAAATCGACTCCATATACAATGTGCTGCTCGCCGGTGCCGACTTCTCAGACGTTGCCACTCGCGAAAGCGAAGACCCGGGCAGCAAAGCCAAAGGCGGCATGCTCGACTGGTTTGGCCGCGGCATGATGGTGGCTCAGTTCGACTCTGTAGCCTTCGCTCTCGCCGACGGCGAAATGTCAAAACCCGTGCAAACAGCCTACGGCTATCACATTGTGAAACGTCTTGCTCACCGCGGTGTGCAATCGTTTGACGAGCTACGCCCCACAATCGAAAAACAAATAGCCTCAGACGAGCGCAGCCAACGCCCCGTGCGCGCCAAACTCGAACAGCTAAACAAAAAATACAACAGCCATCTGCTTGAAAGCGGCCTCGACCAAGTTGAGAAAATGCTCAACGACAACGGCGGCTACGACTCACTCTTGGCCATCAAGCTCAACGCCTCAGACATCGCTATCTACGAAGTGAACGGCAAATCAACTCCGCTGAGCACCGTAATGCAATATGCACGTATGCCCAAAACTCTCCCCGCAACCGAGGCTTCAAACGCCATCCGCACTTTTGCCTCGCGCAGCATGGACGAAACAACCTCAAACCTTGAGCGCGAAAACCTCCTCACAACAAATGCCGACTACCGCAACCTCGTGAACGAATATCGCGACGGCATACTTCTCTTCGACATCTCTAACGAGAAAGTTTGGGACCGCGCCAACAAAGACAAAGAAGGTCTCGAAAAATACTTCAACGACAACCGCGACAAATACACCTGGGACAAACCCAAATTTAAAGGATACGTTGTTTTCGCTACCAACGACTCGGTTGGCGCACTCGTTCGCCAATTCTGCGACAGCATCAACAACGATAAATTCAACCCCGAGACTTTTGCCGCCGACCTTCGCAAAGCCTTCAACCGCGACGCCAAAGTTGAACGCGTAATCGCAGCTCAAGGCGACAATGCCATCACCGACTACCTCGCATTCAACGGCGCTAAGCCCGCCGAAAACAGCCGCTGGTTAGACTGCTTCGCATTCCGTGGCCGCATCATCGACCAACCCGAAGAAGCTGCCGATGTGCGCGGACAAGTGACCACCGACTACCAAAACGCTCTCGAAAAAGAGTGGGTGGAACAACTTCGCCAGAAATATCCGGTAAAAATCAACAAAAAAGCACTCAACAAAATAAAGTGATATAACATTTTTTCACCTTAACAGCGGGCGCGCCATTCGGCATGCTCGCTGTTTTTTTTGCGTAATTGCGGGAGGATGGTTGAAATAAGGAGGAGAAATAGTTGGGAAATACAAAAAAAAATTTTAACTTTGCAACGCAAAACGCAAAATACTGCCTTATGGTGTAATGGTAGCACATCGGATTCTGGTTCCGCTTGTGAGGGTTCGAATCCTTCTAAGGCAACACCACAGAAAAAGCGAGATATCGACTCGGTCGACGTCTCGCTTTTCGCATATAGTGAAGCTATCTTCGCTTTGCTAATCTTTCAAACATCCGATAGGCACAATTTTAACACCATCTTCACGGGTATATGCCAATTCGCCTCCGGTGAGCACAATCAATAAATCAGGTTCACGAAGCCGTACTTGCCGCTCCGACATATTTTTCTCTGTTATCAGACGTTTTATCTCCAGAAGATGCGTTGCACCTTCTTCAATTTCACGGCTACCGAGTTTACATTCAATCAGAGCATATCTGCCATCATCAAGATGCAACACAGCATCAGCCTCCAAGCCGAGTCGATCGTGATAAAACGACAGCCTACCGCCCATGGTTTGAGAATACACACGTAGATCTCTAAAACAAAGGCACTCAAAAATAAAACCGAAAGTATTCAAATCAAGTTCAAGACTTTCAGGCGAAGCACCTAAAGCAGCAACAGCTATTGACGGGTCGACGAAGCAACGTTTTTTTCCGGTGCGTATGGCAGTTTTCGACCTAATTGCAGGAGACCACGCTTCAATATCGTCGATAACAAATAATTTTTCTAAAGCCTGGATATAGTCAACAAAAGTTGGCATTGCTGTGCCCTCCATCTCAGCCGAAACATCAGACAACATAGATGTTTTTTTTGCCAAAGTGCAAATATTTCGGGCGTAAGAGCGAAGTATCAGACTTGCCAGAGCCGGATTACGTCTTGTTTTGTCAACACGCGAAATGTCTTCTTTGCAAATAACATCAATATAATCTTTGGCTATCAACAATTTAGCTTCGCGCTTCATTTCTCCGAGCGATGCAGGCCATCCGCCACGACAGGCGGCAAAGATTAGCTGCTCAATTGACAGTTGCGAAGTGACACCATCAATGTCATATTCAGGATTGTCAAACAAGCTGCGCAAGGATATTGTGCCGTTTGACTCAAGCGATTCGAACAAACTCATCGGATACATTGCCATGCGCGTTATGCGACCTGTGCCGGTGTGCAATATTTGATCGTCGTCGACCACGGTTGAACCTGTGAGTATAAACTGTCCTTTTTCGCCACGCTCATCCACGGCATGTCGCACTGCATCCCAAATGACGGGCGCCACCTGCCATTCGTCAATAAGGCGCGGAGCATCACCCTTGAGCAGAAGCGAGGGTTTTGTTCTCGCAGCAGCAAGATACCCCTCACGGCGGTCAGGGTCTTGCATTTTAATAACACTTGCCGCCCGGCGCTCGGCTGTGGTTGTTTTGCCGCACCATTTCGGCCCGGTTATTTGCACCGCACCAAAAGCTTCAAGTCTCAAATCAAGAGCCTTATCAGCAATTCGATTTAAATATTTTATCTTGTTCATAATCAACGGCAAAGATAAGTAAAGAATTTGGTTTTTCAAAATTATTTTGTGTTTTTGCGCAATTTCACTTTGTGTTTTTGCGCAGTTTCACTTTATTAAATTGCGTTAAAACACTTTGTTAAATTGCTTTAACGGTTGAGATATTTGGGGCTTGAGCAAACTTATTTGGCGGCGACGGGGTTATAGTTGAATTAATTTCTAATACTAATGCTTATGAATGTGAAACCTATGATTTTATTATGCCTGTTGGCAATAGTGACGCCGTGCAAAGCGGCATCGTGGTGGCAAAGTTTTGGCGATGAATTGCTCGACTCGCTGATTGCGGTGGGGCTGAGCAACAACTACGACGTGCTTGCCGCCACGCGGCGCATAGAGATTGCTCGCGCCGGCGTGGGAAGTGCACGTGCCGCCTACTATCCCACGGTAGGAGTGTCGGCAGCCTACTCGCGCAGCCGCAGCGATGCCGTCAGCGCCTCAACATTCAGCGGATTGCTGAATATGTCGTGGCAGATAGACCTATTTGGCAAAATCACGGCAAATGTGCGCGAACAAAAGCACCAATTGCAGCTGTCGCAAGCCGAACGCGCCGGCGTAGACCTCACCGTCTCGACCGAGATAGCCTCAGCCTACATGCAGCTGCGCGTTGAGCAAGCACAAATGCAAGTGGCGCGCGACCATGCCGCAAGTCAACTTCAGGTGGTGAAGATTGCCGAGGCGCGCTACGATGCCGGCATAGCGTCAATGCTCGATGTTGACCAGGCTCGCCAAGTCTACTACTCAACAATAGCATCAATACCAATGCTCGAAAACAGCATACACGGCAACATCAATCAAATTGCCGTGCTCATCGGCGAAAATCCGCAGAAAATTTACGAGTTGTTAGACAAACCGGCACCTATGCCCGACTATCTGCAAATGATTGCAAACCACGCCGACGCCTCACAATTACTCAACCGCACAGACGTTGAGCAGGCCTTGCGCAAAATAGACATCGCAGCCTCACAACTGGGCATAGCGAAAAAAGATTGGCTCCCCACCCTCACCGTCAGCGGCGACCTTGGCAGCGAGGCGCACAATATGAGCCATATCGCCGATAAGGCCTCGGTGGTCTATGCTATAACGCCCACGCTGAGCTGGACATTGTTTGACGGATTTGCGCGAAAATATTCAATAGCCTCTGCCGAACAGTCGCTGCGCGAGTCGGTCGACAACTACAATCTGGTCATGCTCACTGCCGTGAGCGAGGCAAGCGACGTCATTGCCACATATCACAATACACTCAGATATATCAATGCGCTCAACGACGTGGTGCACGAAAGTGAGCTATACAACAAGCGGTCGGTTGAGAACTATAAGAGCGGTCTGTCGCCGTTTATCAACGTTGCCGACGCACAAATAACCTACCTCGAAAACGTAAATTCACTGATAGTTGCCAAAGGTCAGGCACTAACCGCACTGATAAACTACTACAAAGCAATACCATAAACCATCAAAGACAGTCATGAAAATACGCACAACACTGGCCGCAACACTGATTTTGGCGGCTTGCAACAACAAAAAAGCACCGGAGGAAGCAGCTCCGCAAAACATCGACATTGCCGAGGTGCAAATCGACTCGGTGACGCTTCACCGCGAATATCCGGGCTATCTCACTGCCGACGACGAGGTTGACCTTGTGGCACGTGTGAACGGATATCTCATCTCAAAACACTACAAATCGGGCGACTACGTGCATGGCGGCGACGTGCTGTTCACCATCGAATCCGGGCAGTATGCCGATGCCGTAAATCAAGCCAAGTCGAAGCTTGACGATGCACGCGCAACATATCAGTATGCCGAAAACAACTATAAGGCTATGACCAAAGCGCTGCAGAGCGATGCCGTGAGCCAAATGGAGATGCTCCAAGCAAAAAGCGACATGGAGACGGCACAAGCATCAATACACAATGCACAAGCAGCTCTGCGCTCGGCAGAAACCACCTACGGCTATTGCACAGTGCGAGCGCCTTACGACGGACATGTGTCGTCGGCAAACTATAGCGTGGGTTCGTATCTTGCCGGGGGCACGTCGCCGGTGAAGTTGGCAACCATCTATCGCGACAGCGTGATGGTGGCACACTTCTCGATTGACGATGCCGAGTTGGCACAAATAATACGCAACCAACAGCAACCGGGATTGATTGCCGACATGGCTCACATACCGATAACATTTGACGTGTCGTTGCCCCACAAATACACCGGCAACCTCGACTATCTTGCACCGGCCTTCAACAAAAGCACCGGCACTATCGACCTGCGCGCCCGCATAAAAAATCCCGACAACGAGTTGCGCAGCGGCATGTACTGCAAAATATCCTTGCCAAGCGCCATATTGCCGCATGCCATACTCGTCAAAGATGCGTCGATAGGCACCGACCAACTTGGCAAATACATCTACACCGTCAGCGACTCAAACACCGTGATATACACGCCGATTGAGGTGGGCGACGTGATTGCCGACACCTTGCGTGTGGTGACAAAAGGGCTGAGCCCCGGCGACAAATACGTCACAAAAGCCTTGCTGAAGGTGCGCGACGGTATGAAAATCAATCCACGACTAACAAAATAGACTTGCTATGCTATCAAAATTTTTCATTGACCGCCCGATATTTGCCACCGTTGTGGCAATACTCATGGTATTAGTGGGATTGATAACCATAAAATCGCTGCCCGTGGCGCAATTTCCGAGCATCACGCCGCCAACGGTTATGGTGTCGGCAACCTATCCGGGTGCCGACGCCAAGACTATCGCCGAGACCGTTGGCATGCCCATCGAAGAACAAGTGAACGGCGTTGAGGGTATGATGTATATGAGTTCTAACTCAGGTTCTGACGGCTCATACAGCCTGACAATCACTTTTGATGTTGGCACCGACATCGACATGGCTACCGTGAAGGTGCAAAACCGCATAGCACTTGCCGAGGCATCGCTGCCCGCGTCGGTCAAGCAGCAAGGAGTGTCGGTGGTGTCGCAATCGGCCAACAACGTGCTGTTTGTAGGGCTCGAGAGCGACAATCCTCAGATGTACGACGCACTCTATCTCACAAACTATGCACGGCTAAATCTCGTTGACGAACTGTCGCGTCTTGAAGGCGTGGGCGGAGTCAGCGCGTTCGGTGCCGGGCAATATGCCATGCGCATTTGGCTCGACCCCGAGAAGATGCGCATACGCTCGCTCACGCCCTCAGATGTCATAGCCATGATAAAGAGCCAAAACATGGCAGTGTCGGCGGGCACGGCTGGAGCCCCACCCGATGCCGGAGACGAGCAATTTCAATACACGCTCACCTCGCAAGGCCGACTCACCTCAGCCGACGAGTTTGCCAACATAGTGCTGCGCACCGAGGCCGACGGCTCAATGCTCCGTCTTGGCGACGTTGCCACCGTAGACCTTGGCAGCGAGACATACACACAAGTGTCGCGCATATCGGGCAAGCAAAGCGCGCTGATAGGCATACAGCAACTGCCCGGAGCCAATGCGCTCGACGTGGCAAAGCGTGCCGAGAAAAAACTTGAAGAGTTGTCGCGCTACTTTCCGAAAGATGTGCGCTACAACATAGTGCTCAACACCACCGAGTTTGTTGACGCCTCAATTGCCGAGGTGCTGCGCACGCTGCTCGAAACCACAATCATTGTTATGATAGTGATATTGCTGTTTCTGCAAAATTGGCGTGCTGTTATCATTCCGATGATAACAATTCCGGTGTCGCTCATCGCCACATTTGCTGTGATGAAGTTGCTGGGGTTCACCATCAACACGCTCACGCTGTTTGGCTTGGTGCTCGCCATAGCTATTGTTGTTGACGACGCGATTATTGTGGTTGAGAACTGTGCCCGCATTCTCGACCACGGCAAGCACACGCCGCGCCAAGCCGCCGAAAAGGCCATGTACGAGTTGCAGGGGCCGGTTATCGGTGTGGCATTGGTACTCATGGCCGTGTTTATCCCCACAGCATTTATCTCGGGCATAACAGGCGAGCTATACAAACAATTTGCGCTGACAATCGCCGTGTCTACTGCTTTTTCAGCGATAAATGCGTTGACTTTCACACCTGCCATGTGCGCACTGTTTCTCAAACCGCGGCACGAGCAGTCAAAATTCTTTATCTACCGTTGGTTCAACAGCATATTCGGCAAAGTCACCAACGGTTATGTTGGCATTGTGGGGCGTATGCTGCGACGTCCGGCATTAGCTTTTGTGGTCTTTATCGCAATTATTGGCGCGGCTTTTTACGGCTTTGGCAAACTGCCTACGAGCTATGTGCCGGCTGAAGATATGGGCTACTTTATGACCTCGGTGCAGCTGCCCACCGGGGCATCGCTTGAGCGCACCGACTCACTGATACAACATCTCAGCACACAAATCAAAGCTATGCCCGAGGTGAAAAACGTGATATCCGTGTCGGGACAAAGTTTTGTGGGCGGAGGCTCGGCAAGCAATCTCGGCTCGCTGTTTGTGGCTCTGAAGCCGTGGAGCGAGCGCAAAGGACGCACGCACTCGGTAGATGCGGTGATAGCAAAAGTTGACGAGCTGACAGCTCCAATACAAGAGGCTATAGTATTCTCAATAAATCCGCCTGCCATACAAGGTCTCGGCCTAACCTCCGGAGCTCAAATGCAGCTGTTGGATATCAACAACTATGGCGCCGACGAGATGGCGAAAGTGGTGTCGGCAATGCAACAAGCAGCAGCCGAAAACAACAAATTGGCAGGCATAACGTCAATGTATGAGGGCAATGTGCCGCAATATACGGTGAAAATCAACCGCGACAAGGTTAAGATGTCGGGATTGTCGATAAACGATGTTTACACAAC
>CAZYNO010000024.1:0-1084 GCA_964648845.1 uncultured Bacteroides sp. | reverse complement strand
ACATATTGCAGGACGTTGCCGGCACAAACTTTGCCTATGCATGGACCGGCGAGGCTTACCAGGAGACGCAAGCCGGCACAACGGTGAGCATGGTGCTAATCTTTGCGATAATAATGACTATCCTGGTTTTGGCTGCACAATACGAGTCGTGGACCGACCCTATAGCGGTGGTTGTGACTGCGCCGACAGCAATTCTCGGCACAGTGATAGGCTGCATATTGATGAGCCAAAGTGTGAGCATATACACACAAATAGGCATCATCTTGCTCATAGGCATGGCAGCGAAAAATGCCATTCTGATTGTAGAGTTTGCCACAGACTATCGGCGCTCGGGCGAGCCGATACGCGATGCCGCACTCAATGCCGGGAAGGTGCGCTTCCGCCCCATCATGATGACGTCGTTAGCATTTATCTTCGGCGTGATGCCCATGCTGTTTGCCACCGGAGCCGGAGCTGCAAGCCGCATAAGCTTGGGCGCTGCCGTGGTGTTTGGCATGGCAATGAATGCGCTGTTGGGCACACTGTTCATACCGAACTTCTGGGAGCTGTTGCAACGACTCTCCGAAAAAGTGCGCCGCAAAGCATAATTGAGAAAAATGTTGTAAATTTGCGACAGAATAACCAAACATTTTAATCATGAAAATAGGAGATACATTACCCGCACTGCTCGGCTACGATGCCGACGGAAATGCCGTGCAAAGCAGCGCTTTTGCCGGACAACCGATGATTATCTATTTCTATCCCAAAGACAACACGCCGGGTTGCACCGCCGAGGCTTGCTCTATTGCCGAGGAATATCAGCAACTCTGCGACAAGGGATATAAAATCATCGGCATCAGTAAAGACTCGGCCAAGAGCCACGCCAAATTTGCCGAGAAATTCAACTTGCCATTCACACTGCTCAGCGACGAGTCGACCGAGGTGAACCAAGCCTTTGGTGTTTGGCAAAAGAAAAAGATGGCAGGACGCGAATATATGGGCACCGTGCGCACCACATTCATCGCCGACGCAAACCACGTGATTACCCACATCATCACCAAAGTCGACACCAAAAACGCCGGCCAACAACTGCTCGCCTTGATAG
>CAZYNO010000023.1:0-18524 GCA_964648845.1 uncultured Bacteroides sp. | reverse complement strand
GGTGACGAGCTTCTTCGAGCAAGAACCATGCTGTTTCGATGCAGTGTCCGGGGTTGATAACGCGGCCGTTGATGGTGTCGATGAGGTTGCCTTCGGGGGTCACTGTCTCGAGCAGCGCTTTAAATTCGGGGTGGATGAAGAGTTTGAGCTTCTCTATCGACTCGTCGATTTGTTGGTCGAGCACGGGGTCGTTGATGGCTTCGCGGATGCGTGCAGCGGTGTTGATCAAAATCATAGTGATAGAGTGGCCGATGCCGGGTTGTGTGGGCAGATATTTCGGCTCGAGGATGCCCGGGGTGGCAATGAAGCGGCGAATGTCTTTGAAGAGTCGCAGCGCTTTTTCGGCGTAGCTCTTGTCGCCCGAGGCGATAGAGTATTCGCTCATAGCGATAGCGGCGAAACATTCAGAGAACACGTAGCGGCGTTTGCGCAGGGGAGTGCCGTCGGCCATCACTTCGAAGTACATGCGACCGTCGGTGTCGAAGCAGTGAGCTTCGATGAAGTCGATGCAGCTTTTTGAGGCGGCAAGCCATTCGGGATTTTTCTCAATGTTGTTGTAGGCAGCAGCTGCGGTGTATCCGAAACGGCCTTGGAACCATACCGATTTGGTAGAGTCCATGAGAGTGCCGTCGCGGTCGATACATGTGTAGACACCGCCGTTCACGCGGTCTAAACCGTATTTAAGCCAGAAGGGCATGATGTTTTCAACCAACTCGCGGCGATAGCGTTCGCCGCATTGGCTGAGGTAGCTCTTTGTGTCCATATATCGTCAGCAGTTTAGAATTTGTTGCAACGAGCGAAGAAACCGATTTCTTCGAGCTCTTTTTTCATTGAAGCTTCTTCTTCGTCGGTCATGTTGCGGAAGGGCACGCGGTTGGGGCCGAGGTCGAGACCTATGAGTTTCATGATGCGTTTGCCGCCAACGATGTTGCCGCGGTAGTTGCAGATGACGTTGATAACGGCTTGCGAGAAGTTTTGTTTTTCGCGAGCTGTCTCGATGTCGCCGTTTTTCCAAGCTTCGATGATGCCCACGAGTTCGCGGCCGTTGTAGTTAGTGGTGCCGCCGATGCCACCTTGAGCGCCGCCTTGAGCGAGCGAGGGAAGGATGGTTTCGTCTTGGCCGTGGAGCATGTCGTATTTATTGTCTTTGTAGAGGCGGCATTGGTTGTACTCGTAGAGGCTCTCGAAGGTGTATTTGATGCCTGCAAAGTTGTCGATGCGGCCGTCTACGGCTTTGAGAAGGTCGAGCATCGGAAGGAATGCGCCGTTGAATGCGGGGATATGATAGTAGTAGAAGGGGAGTGAGGGTGCTGCAGCAGCGATGGCTTCGCAATATTTCACGAGCTCTTCGATGCGGCCGATTTTGGGGAAGGGAGGAGCCATTGAACCGATGCCCCAAGCACCGATTTCGGCAGCGTGGCGAGCGAGCTCAATGCTCTCGCGGAGGCAGCAGCTGCCCACGTGCACAATAACTTTGAAGCCGGCGGGTGCAGCTTTCACCCAAGCTTCGGCAATTTGTTTGCGTTCGTTGGGGGTGAGCATGTAGCCTTCGCCTGACGAGCCGTTTACGAATACGCCTTGCAAGCCGTTTTTAGCGAGCATGGCAGCGTAAGCGGGGATCGGTTCGAGGTTGATATCTCCGTTAGCGTGCATAGGGGTGAACGGAGCGTCAATGAGTCCTTTAATCTTTTCAAACATAATATCTTAAATTTTATGGTTGTTTTTATTTTGTGATGTTTCGTTATTATTCCATGTTGAGTGTCTTCGGACGGAGTATCAGCAGCTGTGCGGCGAGGGCGAGCACCAGTGCACCTGCCATAAACACAAAGCCTGTGCCCATCTGTCCTTTTTGTGCCAGCGAGCCGAGCACGTTGGTGGCGGCAGCACCGATGAAGAGGCCCGACATGTTCATCATGCCGTAGGCTGTGCCGCGCGAGCGCGAGGGCACAAACTGACAGAGGATGGGCATGTTGTTGGCATCGAACAAGCCGTAGCCAAAGCCGAAGAGCACGCCGGCGCTCACGGCGGCGACTACCGATGTGCCGTAGCCCATGAGCACGAGTGCGGGCACCATGAGTGTGAGGCCTATCGAGCTGGTGTAGATGCGGCCGCGCAGGTTGCGTGCTGCCCATTTGTCGGCCATCGGGCCGCCTATCATCACGCCCACAAACGATGAGAAGGCTATGGTGATTGTGGCTATAGGTCCGGCGGTCACCATGTCAATGCCGAGGCTGTCGGCAAAGAGGGTGGGGAGCCAGTTTTTTGTTGCCCAGCCGGGCACCGAGCTTGTTGCAAAGAAGAATAGTATTGTCCAGAAGGCTATGTTAGCGAAAAGCATGCCCAGTGACGAGCCTACAACTTTCACGCCGTTGCGCAGTGTCTCGGCAAGCGGCAATTTCTCGCTTGCTTCGGCTTGGGTGACGCGTTTCTCATGCAAGAACACTATGAGTATCAGCGCGTAGACTATGCCCACAATGCCAAACCAGTGGAATGTTGATTGCCACGACAGGTGTTGTGCTACGTATGCGCCAAAGCCGCCTACGGCTTGACCCATGTAGAGACCGGTCATGTGTATGCCTATGGCAAAGCTGAGTTGCTTGCCGGTGAAGTAGTCGGCGATGAGCGAGAGTGCTGCGGGAATGTAGAGCGCTTCAGACACGCCCATAGCTGCGCGCAGCCAGTAGATGTGCTCGTAGTCGGTGGCATATCCCATCATCAGTGTCACTGTCGACCATACGGCGAGCGATATGACGATGAGCCATTTGCGGTTCACGCGGTCGGCAACGATACCTGAAACGGGACTCATAAAGCCGTAAATCCACATGAATGCAGCCATGATTTTGCCAAATTGCACCATATCTTCGAGGTCGGAGATATCGTGAGCCATAGCGTCGCGCATTGTCGACAGCATTTGGCGGTCCATATAGTTGAGTAGTGCAACAACCCAGAGTAGTGCTACCACCATCCAGGGATACCATTTTTTTAGTCGTAGGTCAGTCATGGTAACTTTCGTATTTTTTTAGAGGTTAACTTTTACTTTGCCGATGAGTTTGCGTATTTTGCCGTTGCTGATTGCCGGAGCATGGGGGTCTTCGGGATATACGATGCAAAATTCGCCTTTTTTGAGCTGCACGTAAAACGAGGGTTTGTCGTCGCTGAGTGCGCAGTCGCCGTCGGCGCTATATTCTTTGGTATAGTGTTTGATGTCTTCGATGGCTTTCCAGCCGATTTGTTCGTCGCCGTCGAGCAAGATATGCACGTCGATGTATTCGCGGTGCATTTCGAGGGGTTGCTTTGCGGCGTCGGCGCCGTCGATGTTAAGGTTCATGATGAAAAGGTCGTCGCCTTTCACGTCAACACGGCCAAGGGGAAGGGTGTCGAAGTCGGTTTTGCTTACAAAATCGAAGAGCTCTTTGTAGAGCAGATGTAGCGATTCTATACGCGAAGCATTTGTCAAGTTTGAAACTATCATTGCTATATATAAATATGTGTGATTTGGGTTATTAGTCTTTATCAGTTTTGCAAAGTAACAAATAATATTTATTATCTCAAAATATTTATGCTAAATAATTAATTAAATATGCTATCTTTAATAAATAAAGAAATTTAATATATGACATATTGTTGATTATACTGTTAGCAAATATTAAAAACATGTATTAATGGCTAATTATTGCTATCGGTTTAACGAATGATAAAATTTTTATATAATTTTGTAACACATCTTCTCTTTCCTACCATTAATACTGTTTGTTAATATAACCATGACTCGCTCACTTATTACTGAAATAGAACAAGGCCACAAGCCCGCGCTAATCAAACGCAACATCATTAAATATTACATCTACAACAAAACCTCAACTATCCCCGAGTTGTCGAAGGAGTTGGGGCTGAGCATTCCCACAGTAGCCAAATTTATCTGCGAAATGTGTGCCGACGGCATACTCGTTGACCATGGCAAGATTGACAGCCACACCGGCCGCCGACCTTGCACCTACGGCCTCAATCCGCAGTCGGGTTGCTTTTTGGGTGTGGATATCTACAACAAACACATCAACCTCGGCATCGTCAACTTCACCGGCGAGATGATTTACGAGCACTACAACATTCCCTATACAAAAGAATATGGCAGCCAAGAGGCTCTCGACGAAATTTGCAGCATCATCAAACAGTGCATCAACGATAGCCCCGTGCCCTACGACATCATCATCAATGCATGCTTCAACATCTCGGGCCGCGTAAATCCTGCCTCGGGTTGCAGCTACAGCTGGTTTCACTCGCTCGAAAAACCCGTGGCTAAAGAGCTCAGCGAGCAATTTGGCATGAATGTCTACATACAAAACGACACGCGCTCTATGACCTACGGCGAATATATGCGCGGTGAAAACGAGATTGAGCGCAACGCTCTGTTCATCAACCTCAGCTGGGGACTCGGTCTGGGCATCATCATCAACGGCGTGGTGTATAGCGGCAAGTCGGGATACGCCGGCGAGTTTGGCCACATTCGCGCCTTCGACAACGAGATTATGTGCCACTGCGGCAAAAAAGGCTGCCTGGAGACTGAAGTGTCGGGCATGGCTCTGCACCGTCAACTCATACAAAATCTCTCGCAAGGTAAAAACTCAATACTCCTCGACAAATATACCGCCGACGCCGACTCTATAACCCTCGACGACATAATCTACGGCATACGCAACGAAGATGTGCTCTGCATCGAACTCATTGAGCAACTCGGCCAAAACCTCGGCAAACAGGTGGCAGGACTTATCAACATCTTCAACCCCGAGTTGGTGATTATCGGCGGCACTCTCGCTGCCACCGAAGAATACATCTTGCAGCCCATACGCCAGGCCGTGCGCAAATATTCGCTCAACCTCGTAAACCGCGACTCGTCGATAGTATGCTCAAAGCTCGGCGACAAAGCCTCGGTGATTGGCGCATGCCTCTATGCCCGCAGCCTCGCCTTCGACTTTGTGTCGCCAAACTGAGACGCGTGCAAAATTTAGCCCAAATTATTTGTTAATTCAACAAATATTGCTAACTTTGCATCCGCAATCGCGCATGTGGCGTAATTGGTAGCCGCGCTAGACTTAGGATCTAGTGTCTCACGACGTGGGGGTTCGAGTCCCTTCATGCGCACCGCCCAAGCCCCTCAACCGGCAACAGTTGAGGGGCTTAACTTTTTCCCAATAAGCAACCGGTAAGCAACCGGTTGGAGCCCTCGGAGCCTGCGCATACCGACCCTTGCGACGATGCAATACGCGCATTTGCACCACTTGTGGCGATGGCTCGAAGAGCCTATACTTTCGTTAACCCTACAGTGCCGGAGCTTGCGGAGGCTCTGTGGGGCTGTCGACTGTCCACATCGGCTACCTCGGAGAGGTTGCACCATCTGTGTCGCTACGAAAATGCAACGTCTCCGACGTTGGCTGGTGGTTGTGTCTATCTACCCCATAGAGCTGTGCACTATGGGGCTAACGAAAGTGTACAGCCTCCGGCTGAGAGATTGGTGCATCACCGCGTGTCGCATCGTCGCGCGTATCGACCCACTTTTTACTTTTTACTTTTTACTTTTTACTCTTTACTTGCGCGGAGCGCTTTGCGCCAGTGGCACTGCCGGGCGCTTGAGGGCGCGGACGATGAAGAAGATGCCGATGAGGATGAAGGGGATGCTCAGCTGTTGGCCAAGGTTGATGCTCATTGTGGCTTCGCGTGCCACTTGGTCGTTTTTCACAAATTCAACAAGGAAACGCGAGGTGAAGAGTATGGTGAGGAATGTGCCGAAGATTAAGCCCGGACGTGTTTGGGCATTTTTGCGCCAATACATCCACATCAGCAGGCCGAACAGTGCCAGATAGCACAGCATTTCGTAGATTTGTGTGGGGTGACAGGGCACGCCCGGATATTCGTGGCCGCGCACAAAGATGAAGCCCCAAGGCAAATCGGTGGGGTGGCCGTAGATTTCGCTATTCATCAGGTTGCCGAAGCGTATCATAGCTCCCACAAGGGCTATGGGCACCACAAGACGGTCGAATGTCCACAGCGGGCTGCGCTTGGTGGTGATCCATGAGTAGAAGAATATGCCGATGATGATGCCTATGGTGCCGCCGTGGCTGGCAAGCCCGCCCTCCCAGATGCGCCAAATGTGCTCGGGGTGCTGCGAATACCAATCCCACTCGTAGAAGAACACGTGGCCCAGACGTGCGCCGATGATTGTGCCGGCAACAGTCCAGAGCAGCAAGCCGCCCATCCATTCTTCGGGGGCGCCTTCGCGTTTATACATGCGGTCAACTATAGTATATCCTATCCAAAAGCCGAGGGCGAACATGAGTCCGTACCAACGCACTTTCACAAAGCTGTCGATGAGTAGGGGATTGACATCCCAGGTTATAAAGTCAGCAATCATTTGGTTGTATTTATTTTGTTATAATCTTTTATGTCGAGAAAATGCAGCGAAAACTGCAACATGGTGTGAAATTATAGGCAAAATTACAAAAAAAATGCATACCTTTGTTACAATAATTGCAAATATACCGTCTTATTAGCTTAAACTACAAACCATCATTCAAATTATGTATCCTCTTAGTGTGTATTTAATACCGTTGAAACGTGTGTTCTATGCCCTTGTATTGTTGACTGTTATAGCTTGTGCGTCGCCCGTGCTGCGTGCTCAGACCGACATTGACAAGCCCACTCTTAATGCATCAATCGAAGAGCTTGACAAACTCCTCGCCAATCGCGACAAATTTTTAGACAAACGAAATAAAGCCATATCTGCACTCAAACGTCAGGCTGCCGAGCAACCCACCGCCGCCTCGCTTGCAAACGTTGCAAAAGCCTATATCGAGGTGAACAACGACTCTGCCGTGCGCTACTACCATCGCGCACTCGCACTCGCCGCTCTCGGCTCTGAGCAATACTGCTTGCTGCAGGCACAGCTGTCGGCACGTATGCCTATTGCCGGCCTCACGCAAGAGGCTGCCGAACTCTATGAGAGCATCGACAGCACAGCCTTCGATGCAGATAACCTCGCGGAATATTACGACGCCGGATGCCGCCTATATGCCGCTCTCACTGCCGTCTTCGCAAACGATATTGACGCGGCAAAAAAATATAGCGCCCGCGTCACACACTGCAAGAAAAATCTGCTCTCGGCACTCAGCGACGCCAAAGACACTCCCCGCTATCGCCTGGAGCATGGCGAGTATCTGCTGCGCACCGGCAAGTGGGACGCTGCCGAGGCACTTGTGCGCGATGTCTACGACACGCAAGCCGTGGGCACCGAGTTGCACACCCGCGCAGCGCATATACTCTCGCACATCGTGGCACGCCGCGGCGACGACGATGCTTGCTTGTATTATCTTGTCAACGCCACTATCAGCGACCTTAGCGCCGGCTCGGTTGAGCTGCCGTCGCTGCAAGATTTGGGCCGTGCAATGTACGACCATGGCGACGACGACCATGCCCTGAGCTATCTCAATACCGCCCTGAGCGATGCCGTGAGCTCGCATGCCTGGACACGTATGATACACACTGCCGACGCCATTCCCATGCTGCAAGAAGTGCAGATGCAACACGCCGTGTCGGCTCGCAATCGCTTGATTGTGGCTGTTGTGGCTCTTGCCGTATTGTTGGTGCTGTTTGTGGTGGCTGTGTTTTATCTGCGCAAAACTCTGCGACGACAAACCGAGGCACGCGAGCAGCTGCGCGAGTCAAATCAGCTCAAAGAACAGTATATCAGCCAATTTCTCACTCTTTGTGCGGTGTATATGGACCGCCTCACACAATTCTCAAAAATGGTGAAGCGCAAACTCACTGCCGGAAAGGTTGACGACGTGACGCGTATGCTCAAGTCGGGAAAATATATCGAAGAACAGAGCGACGAATTTTTTGCCGTATTCGACGATGCATTTCTGCACATCTATCCCACGTTTGTTGCAGACGTCAACAAACTGTGTCGCGAGGATGCGCAAATTGAGCTTAAAGAGGGTGAATTGTTGAATGCCGACTTGCGTCTGCTGGCGTTTATGCGCCTCGGCATTGAAGATAGCTCGTGCATAGCACAGATACTCAACTTCTCGGTGAATACTGTCTATGCCTATCGCAATAAAATCAAGCAGCGCGCCATCGACCGCACTACATTCGAGCACGATATCATGCAGATTGGCGCCGCGTGAGTGCGCGCCGATTTACCAAATGTTGAAGCGGTAGCCGAACGAAGCCTCACCGGTGAAGATGCCGTTGTAAAGCGAGTGCGATTTGTCGTAAAACAGTCCGTTTTCGGCTTTGAGAATGAGTCCGCCAAACCAGCGGTTACAGTTCCACACGGCAGATAGCTGAAAGCGGTTGTAGAGAGAGAACGATACGCAGGGCTGACCGCCGTTGAACGAGCCATGTTTTAATCCTACTATCGGCGTCTCGCTCACGCCGAGTATCCAGTGCTTGTTGAATGCCCAGTTGTAGCCGTATCCGCCGCACAGAGCGTAGTTGTGATTGTAGACTTGATAGTGCGAGTCTGTGTTTGTCCACGACTTGGGCACACTCTCAAGTATGCTCTCCGGCAGCTTGGTGAAGTCGAAGTTGAAATCTTGAGTCCAATATGAAAAGCCGAGGCTGAACGAGCCTTGGCTGCGCTTTTGTATCTTGCTGTAGTTGAAAGCTGCGGCTTGCGAATATTTCTTGTTGTTGAAAAAGAACACAGCGTCGGCACCGAATATTTTGGTGTTGATGCCGTCGAAACGTGAGTCGTATCGTTGCACATCGCCACTCGGGCCAAAGCGTTTTATCGAGGTTCCAACGTTGTTTGTCACCCAATAGAAATTAACGCCTAACAGTGCGCAGCTGAATTTGAAATTGAAGCGCTTGCGTGCCGACTCATTCACACCCAAATATTTGTTGACGTTCATATCGTAGCCTGCCGACACGGCAAGATACGTAACCCAGATGCCCGCCGACGTGCAATAGTCTGACATCATCGACATGCGGTAGTTGTCGGGCAACATAAATTCGTAGTTGTCAATCCAGGTGTCAGCCTTAAATTTTACGTTAAATTTGTAGCCTGTGCCTTCAACGTATGTGGAGTCGTAGCTATTGAAAAATTTATCGCCCCAGCGATAGGTGTTCACACAAAAACGAGGGAATTTGCCCCACGTGGCGACCGAGTCGAGGTCGAGACATAGAGCATGGGCGTGGCCGCTGAACCATAGGCAGCCGACTATCGTCATAAACAATATTGCCAATCGTTTTTTCAATGCAAGCCTGATATTTGTACGTATTCGATAAAACTATTCGAAATGCAAAGTTACAAAAATTTACTTATAAATCTTGCGAATATAACAAAAACAACACTATTGTCTATTTTTTGCGGTTTATGTGTCAATCTATATTGCATTGTGATACATTGCCTCTAACTCTTTGATTGTGTGATTGCTAACTGTCGGCGCTGCTTGTGCTGTGTTTATATCGGCAGGTTTGAGGCTTTTTTTGTGAAAAAGTTGAGGCTATCTTTGCAATGTCGACCTATGATTTTGAGTTGACGATATACTGCAAGATAATTCTAAATCTCTCTATGCAAAACACCATTTTTTTTCTTCACGCAACTGCAAAAACCTACGGTTCATTTAAAATCAAGCTTTCCGATTAAAGTGTAAATAGATTAGTATGATACAATTAAATGTGTTTTATGTTAGTTATGTAATTGTTTTAAGTTATTAAAACGTGGCAGGGCGACTTCGTGAGAAGCTGCCCTGCTTTTGTTTTTATTTGTGCTTTCAAATCACCGATTTTTTCATTAATTTTGTAGCTACATTTATTATGATCTAAATTATATGAACTTAAACGATTTAAAGTCGCCGACTGATATCAAGAAATTGAACGTTGCCGAGCTTACCGACTTGGCTGCTAAGTTGCGCGAAGTGCTACTTGATAAACTTAGTCACCACGGTGGCCACATCGGCCCTAACTTGGGCATGGTTGAGGCTATTGTGGCTTTGCACTATGTGTTTAATTCTCCTCACGATAAAATTGTTTTTGACGTCTCTCACCAAAGTTACGTGCACAAAATGCTCACCGGACGTATTGCCGCATTCACCGACGCTGCAAAATACGACGATGTGTCGGGCTATACCAATCCCGATGAGAGTGAGCACGACCTTTTCACCATAGGCCACACCTCAACGTCTGTGAGCCTTGCTTCGGGCTTGGCTGTGGGCAGAGACCTTGCAGGTGGTAAAGAGAATGTTATTGCCGTGATTGGCGACGGCTCGCTCAGCGGTGGTGAAGCACTCGAAGGCCTTGACTTTGGCGGCACACTCCGCTCAAACTTCATCATCGTTGTTAACGACAACGATATGTCTATCGCCGAAAATCATGGCGGCATGTACGACAACCTTCGCGAATTGCGCGAAAGCAACGGCACTGCTGCCAACAACTTATTCCGCAGCTTTGGTCTCGACTATTGCTATGTTGCCGACGGCAACGATATTGCCTCGCTCATCGCCGCTTTTGAGCGAGTGAAAGATATAGACCATCCGATTGTGGTGCACATCTCAACCCTCAAAGGCAAGGGCTTCAAGCCTGCCGAAGAGCACAAAGAGCAATTCCACTGGGGCTTCCCCTTCGATAAAACCACCGGCGAATGTCTTGTGAAATTTGAAGGCGAAAGCTACGACGATATTTTTGCAAATCACATGATTGAGCGTCTCAAGGCAAATCAGCGTGAGGTCATCATCACTGCCGGCACTCCCGGCGCTGTTGGCTTCGGCCCCGGACGCCGTGCTCAAATTGGCAGCCAATTTATCGACGTGGGTATCGCCGAGCAACATGCCGTAGCTCTCGCTTCGGGCATAGCAAAAGCCGGCGGACGTCCCATGTTTGCCGTGGTTAGTTCTTTCTTGCAGCGCGCCTACGACCAGCTCTCGCAGGATATTGCCATCAACAACACTCCGGCTGTGGTGCATGCCACCTACGCCACAGTGTTTGGCATGAACGACGTCACTCACCTTGGCTGGTTTGACATTGCTCTCGTCTCAAATATACCCGGTTGGGTATATCTCGCACCTGCGAATGCCGAAGAATATATCGCTATGGTCGATTGGGCTATGACTCAAACTTCGCATCCGGTGTTTGTGCGCCAGCCCGGCGGCGCAGTGACCCACGCCACGCAGCCGGTAGACACCGACTATTCTGCCCTCAACAAATATCTTGTTGCCAACCGTGGCAAAGACGTGGCAATCATAGCCGCAGGCACTTTTTATGGCATTGGTGAGGCTGCTGCCGAGGCCCTCAAAGCCGACGGCATCAATGCCACACTTATCAATCCGCGCTATTTGTCGGGCGTAGATGCCGACTTGCTCAACTCGCTCAAAGCCGACCACAAACTCGTTGTGACACTCGAAGACGGTGTGCTCAGCGGCGGATTTGGCGAGAAGATTGCGCGCTTCTATGGCGACAGCGATGTGAAAGTGAAATGCTATGGCTTGCCAAAAGAGTTTATCGACCGATATGATGCAGCAAAATTAGTTGACGCTTGTCACCTCAACGCTGCAGCTATTGCCGCAGACATCAAAGCACTCGTATAATTTATAATAACAGAACTACAGTGATTCACACATTTAAGCGACATACACTCACAATCATTGCATTGCTCACCTTTGCGTGGCTAACTCTTGCTCCCGACCCTCTGCCCGTCGACGATCAATTTGTCTGGTTTGAGGGCATAGACAAGGTTGTGCATGCCCTGATGCTTTGGGGCATCACTTGTGCAGTGATTTTCGACTATAAACGTTCGGTTTCGCCAATGCCGCGACCTCTCAATGCGCGTGTGGTGTGCTTGATTTACGTATGCATGCTCGTGCTGAGCTTTGCCGACGAGGCTATGCAATCGCTCATGGGTCTTGGACGCACAGGCGATATGCTCGACGTTGTTGCCGACAATGTTGGCATAATCGTTGGTTTGTTGTCGGCGCCGCCCATAGTCAATGCTATGTTGCGCTATTGGAAGAAAAATCATTGAAGTTCACTATCTCTACGGATATTATTTACATAGCCATCATGAAACAGAAATTTGTATTAACGCTCTTAATTTTGACTGCTATCATGGCAAATGCTCAAAACCCGTTTTTCAAGCCGTTTGATACCAAATATCAAACTCCTCCGTTCTCTCAATTCAACAATAGCCAGTGGATTGAGGCCGTTGATTTCGGCATAAACAAAGCTAACGAAAATATCAAAGCTATCACTTCGCAGAAAGAAGCTCCGACGTTTGAAAACACTATCGTGGCGCTCGAAAAGTCTGACAGTGACTTGAATCGCGTGCTCGGCGTGTTCTTCAACCTCCTCGAAGCTAACTCCGACGACGAGATGATGCAACAATCAATCGAAATCTCTGCAAAGTCGAGCGACTACTCAACATCTATAATCCTCAACGAGGACCTTTGGAAGCGCGTGAAAACCGTCTACGACAACCGCAAAGACCTTCATCTCGCTGCCGAAGACTCTATGTTGTTGCAAAAAACTTACGACTCTTTTGCTCAGTCGGGCGCAAATCTTGTTGGTGCCGACCGCGACAAATTCAAACAACTGCGCGGCGAGCTCTCGCAACTCACCACTCAGTTTGGCCGCAATGTGCAAAAAGAGCTCCCCACACACAAAATGTATTTGACCAAGGACGACCTCACCGGTCTGCCCGAAAGTCAAGTTGAAGCCGCTGCTCTTGCTGCCGAGCAAGACGGACATAAAGGCGAATACCTCATCACTCTCGATGCTCCCGTCTACATTGCTTTCATGAAATATTCCGACCGTCGCGACTTGCGCGAAAAGCTCTATCGCATGTACAACGGCCGCAACATCACCGGCGAATATTCTAACGTTGACATCATCAAACGCATCGTTGAGGTGCGCCGCGAGATTGCCAACCTTCTCGGCAAAGCAACATACGCTGACCAAACGCTTGTAAACACCATGGCGCAAAAGCCCGAAAACGTTTACAACCTGCTCAACAACTTGCGCGATGCTTACGCTCCCGCAGCCAAAAAAGAGATGGCTGAGCTCACCGAATATGCTTCTAAATTTGAAGGTAAGCCCATAGAAATTATGCCTTGGGATTACAGCTACTACTCAAACAAACACCGCGCCGACAAATATTCGTTCGACGAAGAGGCTATGCGCCCGTACTTCGAACTCAACAACGTTATCGACGGCGTGTTTGGCCTCGCCACTCGCCTCTATGGCTTGCACTTCAAAGCCGACCCCGAAATTGAGGTTTATCACCCCGACGTGACTGCCTATGTTGTTACCGACAACGACGGCAAATATCTCGGCGTGCTCTACACCGACTTCTTCCCCCGCGCATCAAAACGCCCCGGCGCTTGGATGACAAACTTCAAAGAGCAATGGATTGAAGACGATGGCACCGACTCACGTCCACACGTGAGCATTGTGATGAACTTCACAAAACCCGTTGGCGACAAACCCTCGCTGCTCACCCCCTACGAGATTGAAACTTTCCTCCACGAGTTTGGCCACTCACTCCACGGCCTTCTCGCCAACGGCAAATATCAATCGCTCTCGGGCACAAATGTATATCGCGACTTTGTTGAACTCCCCTCACAATTCAACGAAAACTATCTCACCGAGCGTGAATATCTCGACACATTCGCTAAACATTATATCACCGGCGAGCCCTTGCCCGAAGAACTTGTGAACGGCCTCGTGGCTTCAGCTCAATACGGTGCAGCTTATTCGTGCATGCGTCAGCTGCAATTCGGCTACCTCGACATGGCTTGGCACACTATCACCGCACCGGTTGACGACCCCATAGCTTTCGAAAAAGAAGCCGTGAAGGATGTGCAAATGTTTGCTCCCGTCGACGGCACTATGACTTCTGCTCAGTTCAGCCACATATTCTCAGGCGGCTATGCTGCCGGCTACTACAGCTACAAATGGGCTGAAGTGCTCGACGCCGATGCTTTCGCACAATTCAAAAAGAACGGCATCTTTGACGCTGAGACAGCTAAATCGTTCCGCGAAAATGTGCTCATGAAAGGCGGCACCGAAAATCCTGCCGACCTCTATCGTCGCTTCCGCGGTGGTGACGCCACTATTGATGCTTTGCTCATCCGCGACGGCATCAAGAAAGATGACACCAAAAAGCCCAAAGTTGACGCCCTCAAAGAAATTCCAAAACGCAACAAAAAGTAAGTAATAATATGTAAGTTTCGCAAGCGCTTTTTGTGTGTGCTTGCGAAACTTTTAATTTTTATCGCATTATGAGCAAAATAGAATTTACGAAAATGCACGGCGCAGGCAACGACTATATCTACGTTGACACGCAGCGCTACACCATAGACAATCCCGAGGCTCGCGCAATCGAATGGAGCAAATTTCACACCGGCATAGGCAGTGACGGCTTGATTTTGGTTGGAGTCTCTAAGGTTGCCGACTTCAGCATGCGCATTTTCAATGCCGACGGCTCTGAGGCTATGATGTGCGGCAACGGCTGCCGTTGTGTTGGTAAATTTATTTTCGATCACAAACTCTCCGACAAAACAGTGATTAAGCTCGAAACAAAGTCGGGCATAAAAACTCTGCACCTTCACGTTGAGCGCGGTGAGGTGCATCAAGTGACTGTTGGCATGGGTGCACCGCTCGACATTCACCCTCTTGACGGCGCTACAGTTGTGTCGATGGGCAATCCGCACTTGGTCACTTTTGTGGACGATATCACTAAAGTAAATCTTGAAGAAATAGGCCCCAAACTTGAGCACCATCCACACTTTGCTGACCGCACAAATGTGGAGTTCGCTCAGATTATCGGCGAAAACAAAATACGCATGCGCGTGTGGGAACGCGGCTCGGGCATCACCCAAGCTTGCGGCACGGGCGCTTGTGCCACGGCTGTAGCCGCAGCCGTTAACTCTCTCGCCGCTCGCAAAAGCGAGGTGGTGATGGACGGAGGTTCGGTATTTATTGAATGGAATGAAGCCGACAACGAGGTGCTGATGACAGGCCCTGCCACCACAGTCTACACCGGCGTTATCGACGCCTGAAAAAATAGCAATTATCTTATTCAGACAATGCCGGAGCATCCGGCGTGTCAGTCAACTCCGGCGCATCTGACGTCTCCGGCTCTGCCGGTGTCGCGGGTGTTTCCGGAGTTTCTTGTGTCTCGGGTTCTACGGGTGTTTCCGGAGTCTCGGGAGTCTCGGGAGTTTCCGGTTTCTTGGGCGCGGCTACGGGTTTGGTGGATGCCGGAGCCATTGCCGGTGAGCTGTCGCTTTCATCCGGCTGGTTCATGAGGTCTTCCATCTCCTGTGATACCACAAACACGTCTTCCGGGTCTTTAGGCCGCAGCGACTCATACCACTTGAATTTCGGCAGCCACAGCATTGACCGTTTTGCCAGATATAGCGGCGTAGCTTGTCCCGACGTTTCGGGCCACATCTTCATGCGCTGCATCACCTTGTTTTTCATCCATGCCGTGAGGAATGAGCTCTCCACGCTCACTATTTTGTTGATTGTAGAGTCGTTTTCTTCGGGGAAGAATACCACTTGCACCGAGCCGCTGACGTCGACCTGACGCATATCTTTGCCCTCAAAATAGGCGGTCATTTCCTTGCCGCAAATTTGGTTGTAGATGTCGTCTTCAAGCTTTTGAGCGCTGAAGCCAAAGTCGGGCAAATCGGCGCGGTCAATAGTTGAGTCGTTGAGGTGCACCATGATTTTGTTGCCGAAGATTTGGCGGTCGTCGCTCCACACAATCGGGTGGCGGTACATGTAGAGCGTAGAGTCGCGCTGTATATAGTTCATCGAGTCGCAAAGACCTTGCATGTCCGAGCGATAGAAGCGCACGCGTGGCCAGGCGGTGAGCACGTGTGTTGAGTCGTTTTCAACTTTCGGCACGCTGTCAATCATTGTTGTGATGGTGTCGATGCGCATCACAGACGTGATGTAGCGGCCGTGCATGTAGAGGGTGTCGCCTTGCGAATATTCCATAGCCAGGGCGTGGCCGGTGACGTAAGCGCTATCAATAAGCTCGTTGTAGAAACCGTAGTTGCCGCGCAATGTTGATTGCTTGGCTGAGTCGACGAGCACCATGTTGCTGAAAGCCTCGCCGATGCCTGTTTTGCGGTCGTAGAACAATGTGTCGCCCTCGAGTGTGGTGCCACGGTTCATTTTCACGCGCGAGTGCGAGTAGAGTTCGCCTTTGTCGGTGACGGTGTTATAGTTGCCGTCGGTTGAGTATATAACACCTTGGGCGTTGACAATCTCGGTTGGCGAGAAAAATTCGGCCACATGGGTGTTTGTGTTGTAATAGAGCGTGTCGGTGTATATGTCGAGAGTGTCTTTTTCGCTCAACGACTTCAGATGCACGTTTGTGTAGAAGTTGGCTTCTTTTGTCGACGGAATGTATTCGCCCTCAAGCGAGGTGAGGCGGTTTTTCTTGTCGGTGAGCACGCCGCCGGTGTTGAAGTAGCCAAATTCGCGGTATAGGTCGTACGTGAAAATGTCGGTTTCGAGCTTCACGTCGCGATTTATCAGTCGCACGGGCTTGGTGGGCAGGTACGAATAGAGATATGCTATCTCGCGAGTGCCGTCATAGTTGAGCTCGTCGCCATACACAAACAATGTGTCGCCTTGCTCCATGTGCACGTTGCCAAATGCGTTCAGCGAGCCAGAATTGGGTGCATAGTGGGCGCTGTCGCAATACATCAGCATGGGGCCTTTTGAAAACTTCACATCACCCGACACAATCATAAATGAGTCGAGTTGCTCTTTTTGCAGCAGCTCGGCGTGCTCAAGTATGACGCGGTTGCCGGCGGCGCGACTTGCCGTCGGTATCGTTGGCGCAATCCTCACTTTGTTGGCGTGCGTGGCGTGTGACGTCACGTTTTTGCTCGGCGGTGTGGGCTTATGTTTTGTCTTGTTGACTGAAGCTAATGCCGGCAATACCAATGGCGTGATTAGGAATGCCAAAAACGCCAGGAGTAGTGCCCGGCGTTTTTGCGATTGGGTATGTGAGTTTGTGTTCATCAGTTTTTAATCCAGCCTTTATGCTCAAATTCGCAGCCGCGCCAGCCGTCTTCAATGCGCACGTATGTGTTGGCAATCTTCTTTTCAAGCCATTCGCTGAGCAATTTTTGCTTGGCGGCTTGCTCATACATGCCTTTTATTTGCTGATAGTCGTCGGCAAGATTTGCTTTGTGAGCGTCTATGCGGTTTGTGAGTTTAACGAGAGCCACAATGTCGCGGTCGCGTTTGGGATCTTTCATAATGATGGGTTGCGACACTTCGCCGGGTTGCATGCCGGCAACTGCGCGGGCAATTTCTTGCGGCAGTGCTGACATCTCAAAGCGAGTGGTGCCGTCTTCGCTGTTCACCATCACACCGTTGCTGTTGCGGGTGTCTTTGTCTTGCGACACGATGCGTGCCGCCTCTTCAAATGTGAACGATTTTTTGTCGACGATATCTTTGCGCAGCGAGTCGAGACGTGCTGCAGCATCGGTCAAATCTTTTTCGGCAACTTTGGGGCGAAGCAAGATGTGGCGAGCATTGATACGGTCGCCGCGCTTTTCAATCAATTGGATGATATGATAGCCAAATTCGGTTTCAACAATCTTCGACACCTTTTTGGGGTCGTTGAGGTTGAAAGCCACGGCAGCAAATTCGGGCACGAGTTGGGCGCGGCCCATGAAGCCGAGCTCACCACCGCGGGCACTTGTGCCGGTGTCTTCGCTGTAGAGCACGGCGAGAGTTGAGAAGTCGGCATCGCCGCGAGTCACGCGGTCGGCATAGTCGCGCAAACGAGCTTTCACATCGTCAATTTCCTGGCGGGGAATAGTGGGATTGATGGTTATCACTTGCACCTCAACTTGCAAAGGCACGTAGGGTATAGAGTCTGCGGGCAGTTGAGCAAAATATTTGCGCACGTCGGAGGGAGTGACCTTCACGTCTTTAGTGAGCGACTCTTGCACCTGGCGCACACGATAGCGATTGCGGATGTTGTCGGTGTAGTATTCGCGTATCTCGGGCATAGTTTTGCGGAAGTATTCTTCCACCTTTTCGCGTGTGCCAAGGTTTGAAATCAGAAAGTTTATCTGGCCGTCAACTTGCGATTGGATTTGTGAGTCGGAAACAACAACAGTGTCTAAGTCGGCTTGGTGCAGATACAGACGCTGTATGGCTATCATTTCGGGCACCGAGCAATAGGGGTCGCCATTGATTGTGGCGCGCTCTTGCAGCATATCCTGATATGTCTGCTCAATTTCCGATTTATATATAGGGTCGTCGCCGATAGTCCATGCAACTTCCTCAGCAATATTGTTTTTTGCAACGGCAATAACGCCTGCAGCGGCGAATGCCGAACAAATGATTATATTCTTGATTTTCACGTGGCTAAGAATAAGTGATAAATACGTTTTGTAAAATGTAAATGATATGCAAGTGCATATACTTCGCAAAGATAAGCAATATCAGCCACATACGTTGTTAAATTCTCTAAAAATCTTTTCTTTCGCCAAATTACC
>CAZYNO010000022.1:0-18660 GCA_964648845.1 uncultured Bacteroides sp. | reverse complement strand
AGTTTGCCCCAACGGAGCAAGTCGTAGAAGCGTTGACCTTCTTGAGTGAGCTCGAGCACGCGTTCACGCTCAATGATATCCATATCGACATAGGTGACGGGCACAACATTCACACTCGGGCGTTGGCGCACTTGGTTAACAGCTTGCAACGCAGTGATTGAGCCTTGCTTGCCGCCGCACACAACTGCCTCGGCATACATCAAGAGCACATCGGCGTAGCGAATATCAACATAGTTGAGGCCTTGGGCGCGGCTGTTGCCAAACCACATATCGTTGCCGGGATTTTTAGTGGGCAAAGTCCAGTCGATATTTTTGCGGCAAGCAGATTTATATCTGCCGGCAGTTGCATTGACACTTGCGAAACCTGTGGTAACATTGCCGTTAGCATCTGTTTTGGTGTAATATTCATTAAAGCCTTTACCGTCAAAGCAAGTAACTTTGTCGCCGGGTTTTGCATTGATTTCGGGAGCTGTATCGTCGAAAATGAGAGTGCCAAACATGCGAGAGTCAGTGTATCCGTTGGCATCTTTAGAGTTTACGAATGTGTCGTACACCCATTGGTGAATAACATGGCCGTTTTGTGAGATGAACGAGGGCGGTTGGTTGCCGCGCGGGTCTCTGAACAAGCCACTGCTGGTGAGGCCGGGGTTGAAACCGGTATTTTCGGTATCGCCTTTGAATTGAAATTCGAGGATTGACTCGTCATTGTTTTCAGTAGCAACTTGGAAGTTGTCGCTATAGTTATCGACAAGGCGGATGTTGCCATGTTTGCCTGAAATAATTTCGTCGAAGCACTCGGCAGCTTCGTTATAGTATTCTTTTGTTGAATTACCATAATATTTTTCAATGCCGGTGCGATAGAGGTATGCCTTGCCAAGCAATGCAGCAGCCGAAGCGCTCGACACTCGGCCAAGATTGGTGCCTGTCCAATAGCCTTTGGGCGGAAGCAATTCTTTTGCTTTTTTGAGGTCGGCAATAATGAAGTCCCAAACCTCTTCGGGGTCAGCCTGCGGCTTGTAGTCTGTAGAAGAAGTGGGGAAAGCATTCATAATGGGAATATTGCGGAAGTTGTTGAGCAAGAAGAAGTGCACATAAGCGCGGAGGAAGTAAGCCTCGCCAAGATATGCATTTTTGAGTTGCTCGTTTTGGAATTCGACATCGGGAATTTTCTCAATCATCTGGCAAGCTTGAGAAGCTGCGGTGTAGTAGAGTGAGAAGGGTTGCACGAGAGTGTACCACGATGATGTGAGCAGTGCGTTATACTGACCGGGAACGCCATAGTCAGAGCGGTCGCTTGACTCGTCACCACGGTTAGCCATAAGTCGAGTTGAAGATACGCCGAGAGCACGCGGTGTGGTGATGTATGCATAGATACCAATAACACCTTCGTTGCAAGCTTCGGGCGTAGTATAATAAGATGATACGTCTTGCTGGTTTGGGTTAACAGCCAATTCTTCAAAAACACCGTTGCATGAAGAGAGGGTTGCTACAGCAGCAAATATCGTGATTGATTTTAGAATATTTTTCATCGTAGTTGCTGAATTAGAATGTTAAGTTGAAACCAATGGTATAAGTTCTTGTATTAACACGCGGTGCACGAGTTTCCAAACCATCCACGCCACGGTCGAACAATGTGTCGCTGCTCACTTCGGGGTCGTAGAGTGAGTATTTTGTGATGGTGAATAGGTTTTGGATGCCGGCATAGAGGCGAGCGGTTTTGATAAAGCCTGTTTTGCGCAACAGTTCATTGTCGAAGGTGTAGCCAAGTTGCAAGTTTTTGCAGCGGAAGTATGAACCGTCTTCGATGTAGAATGTGCTGGGCAGAGCATTACCGCCGTTGTAGTTGTCGGTGTTGGCAATGGGCAGATAAGTGTCGGTGTTGGTCGGTGTCCACGAATTGAGAGCGTCAACAGGTTTGTTGATATCCGTGTTGAAGTAGAGTTGATATTTGGCAGCAGCAAAAATATCATTGCCTTGTGTGCCTTGGAAGAATGCTGTCAAATCCCAGTTCTTATAGCCAACATTAACATTCAAGCCATAAGTAAAATCGGGGTTCGGGTTACCGATAACTTGTTTGTCGGTTTCGCCAACTTCAGATGCCGGTTTGGCAGTGCCGTCGGCAGCTTCAAACAAGAAGTTACCTTCATCGTTTATACCAACAACCTTATATCCGTAGAACGAGCCGATGGGCAATCCTTCTTGAGTTATTGTGGGGCGGTCGTTGAACTTAGAGCTCATCATTGTGCCACGGATGGGCTGAACGCCTTCGCCGAGTTTGAGCACCTTGTTTTTGAGGAAAGTGATGTTTCCGTCAACGCTAAAGGTCCAGTCGCCATAAGTGTCGCGATAACCTGCTGTGATTTCTACACCTTTATTCTCAACAGAAGCAGTGTTGAAGTAAGGCAGGTCACCATCGTTGATGATGATAGTTTGGCCCGATGAGGGAAGCGGCTCGAGCGGAGCTAGAAGGTCGTTGTTGCGACGATAGTAATACTCAACGCTTGCATTCAAACGATTTTTGAGAAATGCCATTTCAACGCCAACGTTTGAAGATACGGCAGTTTCCCATTTGAGGTTTTGTTGAGCCAATTTTGTCACATAACCAAATACGCGTTGGTCGCCAAATATTGCGGGCACAGGGCCGTAAGCAAGAGATGTGAATGAGTACGGGTCAATGAAGTTAGCACCAAGTTCGCCGTAGCTACCACGAATTTTCAATTTGTTGATGATAGTGGGCGATACGTTAAACCATTTTTCGTTGTGGATATTCCAACCGGCAGAAACCGAAGGGAAGTAGCCAACGCGATAATCTTTTGCGAATTTTGAAGATTCATCACGACGAATACTTGCCGACAACAAATAGCGTTCGGCATAGTTGTAGTTAATGCGGCCGAAAAATGAAAGAAGTGCAGAGTTTTGCTCGTCAGAACCGATTTGACCTGCGCCGTTGTAGGTTGTGATAGTCGGAGCGCCGAGATCATTAGAGCCAGAGTTCATTGACATATAGCGATAAAATTCGCGCATCCAGCTGGTGCCGAGGAGCACGTCGAAAGAATGTTCGCCAAAGTCGCGATTGAAGGTCAACAAGTTATCAATAGTATAATTAAACTTGTCGCTGCGCGATTCGCTCAAGTAGGTGTACGGCTGAGAGAAACGAGAGTCAACATTGCCGTCGGCGTCCCAATAAGTTGCATATTCGGGAGTGTGAGCATAAGCGTATGTATGCAGATAGTCGCCTGAAATGTTGAATTTGTATTTGATGCCGCCCCAAATGTCAACGAGCACACCGAGAGCGCCAATCACGTCTGTTTTTTTGGTGAATTGTTCGGTGTTGTAGATTGATGCTATCGGCGGAGTGATGTTGCTGTTTGTTGTTGAGTAGCCGAGTTCTGACGGAGTTGAAACATATCTGCCATACTCGTCGGTTACGGGGATTGTCGGTATCATTATGCCGCGAGTTGTGACAGTCGGCAAACGTTTTGAGTGAGAGAGCGAAAGGTTTTCGGTGATTGTGAAACGGCCTTTCTTATACGTGCTGTTCAAACGGGCGTTATATTTTTTGTAGCCCGAATTTACAACGATACCATCTTGGTTTGTATAGCCGAGGCTGGTGTTGAATGTGGCGTTTTCGGTGCCGCCCGAAATTGCAGCGCCTAATGAATACATTGACGCATTGTTGTAGTATATATCCTGCCAATCAGTGCTGTAGTCAGGGTCGGTAGGATTGACGTTTTGCGGAGCACGGTCGTAAGCCGGGCTATTGTCACAAACCATATTTGCATATTCGCGCCATTGGCTTGCGTTCATAAATTTGAGAAGCTTAGCCGGAGTTTGCAGCGTGTACGAGCCGTTGATTTCAACTTTTGTATCGCCGGCTTTACCATTTTTTGTTGTCACGAGAACAACGCCGTTGGCAGCACGCGAACCGTAAATTGCAGCTGCCGAACCATCTTTAAGCACTTCAATCGACTCAATATCAGAAGCTACAAGCGAGCTAAGTCCGTTGTTACTTATCGCGCCGTCGATGATGTAGAGAGGCTCGGTTGAGCCGAAAGAACCGGCACCACGCACAAGGATGCTGATGTCAGAACCGGGGTCTGCACCGTTTTGCAGCACCTCAACACCGGGAGCACGACCTTGCAATGTTGATGCAACGTTCGAAGAAATTTGTTTAGTCATTTCTTTGGCAGAGACAGAAGCAACAGATGCCGTCATGCTCGATCTCTTTTGTGTGCCATAACCAACAACTACAATTTCGCTAAGGTCTGTAGTTTCGTCAGTTAGAACTACGTCGATGTGAGCACGTCCGTTAACGTCGATAAGCACTGTTTTGTAGCCTACGTACGAAAACTCGAGTGTCGCATTCTGAGGAACAGATATTGAATAGTTGCCTTCAATGTCTGTTGTGGTGCTGACTGAGTGTCTCCCTTTTTCATAAATGGAAACACCGATAACCGGTTCACCGTCTTTGTCTAAGACAGTTCCTTTTACCACTGATGTCTGAGCGTAAACTGCAAAGAAAGCAAATAGGCTCAGAAGTAATGTGAATAGTTTTTTATTCATTTAAAACCTGGATTTAAGGGGTGTTATTTATTTATTGATTTAGGTTAATAGCAAATAAATGTAGATTTGCTGATTGGGATTGGATAGAAACTTTTTATTATGTTTTAATAATTGTTTTATGGTTAATAAATACATTCATTATCTTAGACGGCAAAAATAAAAAAAAAACATTCTAATATGCAAGAAAAAATCTAATTATTTCTAAGAAAAATGAAATTTTCCCCAATTTTTCCAAACTGAAGCTAAATCAACTGCTCAAACTATCCACATAGTTAGGCACTTTACCACGAATGTCTGCTTTCGGCAGACACGAACGCGGGCGGGACTATCCGGGCAGATGAGCTCGTGCCTCGCTCTCTGCTCGGTTACCAACAAATTCGTACACTTCGGGCACGGAAAATAGCCACATCTGCTCAAACGACACCGCATTGCCGGAACAACTTCTCATTTGTTACGGCAATACCACATTGACCAATGGCGGCGCAGGCCGCGTTACAGCAAATGCGACTTGTATATGACTCTGAGCATTATCTGATTAGGTGTTTGGTGGCGACAGAGCCGAGGCGGCGAATGTAGACGCCGGGGGCAGTGGGTACGCCGTCAATGCGCAAGCCTTGCAGGGTGAAGTATTGCTCTACGGGGTCGGCATCGGATATTATCGGTGCCACTGAGGCTTCGTCTTTCATAAACCAGAATGATATTGAGCCGTCGTCGTTTCGTGTGATGTCGGTGACCGGTTGGCTCATGTATCCGCCGGTATTGACAGTTGCAGCGGGCAGCGTGGTGTCGGTGAGCGCTGTGGCGTCGCCGTTGGGCCAGAGGTCGCCTTTAGAGTCTTCGTAGTCAAAGCGATAGTAACCGCCTTCGCTATTGTAGTTGACGAGCAGCGAATTGTCGGCGGGAATGACGGTCATGCGCTGTATGCTGCCGGTGTTTACGGTGTCGTTTTCCCATGCCGACTGGTCGAACGTTACGTGAGTTATCAGCAAACCTTCAGCCGGGAGATACTCATCCCAGCCTTGCTTGGCGCGATTTTCGAGCACATAAAATTCATCGGGGTCTTCGGGATTGGTGATGCGCACGGCAACGTCGGTGTCGGCATTTTTTTGGTTGAATATCGGCAGAGTGTATTGCGTATTTGGCTCGGCTTCAACATAGTCAATCCAGTTGAGATATTCTTTTTCGTAGGCTGAGAAGCCGATGGGCGAGTCGTTGTTGTTATTGTATCTGCCGCGATGCATCAGCGACCATGGCCCCATGCCAAAGTTTGTGCGCCTGGCAGCGAAGCTCGGCACACCCAACCAGTGCGAGAGGCGTGCACACAGTATGCCTATGCCGTCGAGCTGAGTGATGTCGGGGCCATATAGCTCGGCAAAAGTTTCAAACTTCTCAACAACAGTATTGTCGAGAGTGAGCGAACGGCCGAATTCGGAGTACGACAGCACCCAAGAGGCGGGCCAGATGGCGTCGGCAGCATCCGGTTGAGTGGAGTCTGCCTGGCCGTCGCCGGCAACAATGACGAATAGCGCGTCGCACTCGCCGTCGCCGTCATTGTCGTATTTGCTGAAGTCGGCAGCATCGTCGGCAAGAAGCAAACCCTCGCCAACCATCAAGCCGAAGCCTTTGTCGTAATATATATAGTCGCCATAGTCAATATCGCCGCCGTAGTCAACGCGCTTGCCTTCGAGAGTGACCGGACCGATGACGTCGAAGTGCGGAGTGAATTTGCCGTTTGATTGGTCGGCAAAATACTGACCTACGCTATGAGCCGTGCCGTTAAGTCGATCATTGAAAGTGGTTGCGGGGTCGTTGTCGCGGAATTTATAGTCGCTAAATTGCACAAGCAGCACCGGTATATTTGGCGAGCCTACAGGCTTGATATAATAGTAGAATGACGGATAATATTTGGGCTGAATTTTAGTCTTGGCAAGTGCACTGACAGCCGCTGGAGTTTCAGTTACGGCAAACTGACGCGTGAATTGCTGTTTGTCGGCAGCCGAGGCACTGAGCGCAACAATAAGAAGCAGTGTTTGCAGAATAAGTTTTTTCATTGGGAAGAGGTGGACTATTAGTGAAAAACAGAATAAAGTTATTTAGCGTTTAACGGGGCGACCGTCCGAGCGAATAGGCCCCGTTGGCGGGCGGAAATCGTTGTTAGAATTGAACACACTTGTATTTCGCAGCACTTGATAGAGTATGCCGCCAACATCTATGCCTATATCGGCACCTTTAGCCAGGCGGAAATATGGCATCACTATCGGCTGCGCCTCCCAGTGGCGGCTCGATAACGAATAGTAGCCTTGCGCACCGACTTTCACACCGAAGTTTGAGCTGCCGAAGCGATAGTTTGCGTATCCGCCAACAGTGGGATAGCCGACATATCCGAGCAGAGCCGGCTGATTGACATGCGGCTGCGTGTAGTATGAGCCGAATGCCGTGAAGCTAAGATTATCGTTTAGGGCATACGACACCGAGCCGCCAAAGCCCCACTGCGTTGATAATCCGTGGTAGTATCCAATCTTGTTTGCCACGCCGAAAGCAGTGAAGGTGAATTTATCAACGTTCTGATAGAAATTGAGCACGGCGCTCTCGCGGCCAAGCAGTCCCGGCATTGACTCGCGCTGTCCGGCGACGATTGCGGCGCCCCCGCTCCACTGCATCATTGTTATCTGTCCGGGATAAAGTCCGGGGTAGTAAATGATGGGAGTGAGGCTCGTGTGAGAGTGTACACTATCTTGATACTGCTCAAATTTCTCGCCATAATGATATAGCGTCTCGGCACGGCCGAGGCTGTCGCCGAGAGTGCTTAGCGAAGGAGAGAGGGGCTGATTTGCCTTGAGAGAAAGGGTGTCGGCAAACTCGTGCTGAGCGAAAGCACTCAGCGACATTGCGCACATTGCAAAGGCTAAAAAACGTTTAATCATTTGGCAAATAGATTAGAATGCACACAAAGATATAAAAAATATCTGATATTTTTTGTAATTTTGTCAGTAACAAAATTAGTATTCAATGTATATCAAATCAATTATTACCACAACCGTGCTTGGTGTGCTGTCGTTTGGCTCCATACAGGCACAGACAGTAAAGTCGCCCGACGGGAATATTGCTATCACGTTCAGCAAATCGAAAGGCGAGGCTCGCTATAGCGTGAGTGTTGACGGAAAAGAGCTGATTGCTCCGTCGCGACTCGGCATTGTTGGCAGCGGCTTAGACTTTGCCAATGCCAAGACTAAAGCTACATTCAGCTCGTTTGACGAGACATGGACTCAGCCGTGGGGCGAGAACAAGACAAACCGCAATCACTACAACGAGATGGCCGTGCGTATGACCGCCGGCAAGTCGACAATGATAGTGCGTTTTCGCGCTTTTGACGACGGCATAGGGTTCCGCTACGAGATTGACAGCAAAAACGGCGGCAACATCACCGTGACCGACGAACTCACCGAATTTGCTTTTGCCACAGACGGCACATCATGGTCGATACCCGCAAACTTTGAGACCTACGAGCTTGAATATCGCGAGTTGCCGCTCTCACAAGTCAGCGACAGCAACACACCGTTCACCTTCAAGACCGACGAAGGCGTATTTGGCTCAATACACGAAGCCGCGCTATATGATTGGCCGGAGATGAATTTGCGTCGCAACGATACGGGTGTGCTCAAAGCCGACCTCGCTCCCCTACCCGACGGCACAAAAGCCCTGATACCGGCTAAATTTGTAACGCCGTGGCGTTCGATACAGATTGGCCACGCCGCTGTCGACCTCATCAACAGCGCACTTGTGCTCAACCTCAACGAGCCTTGCAAGATAGAAGATACAAGCTGGATTAAGCCCCAAAAATATGTTGGCATTTGGTGGGGTATGCACCTCGGCACACAAACATGGACCATGGGCGAGCGCCACGGTGCCACCACCGAAAACGCAATAAAATATATCGACTTTGCCGCTAAAAACAACCTTGACGGCGCTCTGTTTGAGGGTTGGAACGAAGGCTGGGACAACTGGGGCGGCAATCAGCATTTCGACTACTTGAAAGCCTATGCCGACTTCGATATCGACAGCATTGCGCGCTACGCCAAAGAAAAGAATATTCAGCTGTGGGCACACAACGAGACCGGCGGCAACATTCCCGAATATGAGGCCGTGCTCGACAGCGCCTACGCCTACTACAACAGCCTGGGCATACACACCGTGAAAACCGGATATGCAGGCGGATTTAAGGGCGGATATCTTCACCACTCACAATATGGCGTGAAGCACTATCAGCGCGTGGTTGAGACAGCAGCCAAATATCAGCTCATGGTTGACGCACACGAGCCTATCAAGGAGACAGGCATACGCCGCACATGGCCCAACATGATGACTCGCGAAGGAGCTCGCGGCATGGAGTGGAACGCATGGTCGAAAGGCAACTCGGCCGACTATCTTTGCACCCTACCCTTTGTGCGCTTGCTTTCAGGCCCCATGGACTATACTCCCGGCATCTTCGACATTGACTACTCACGCGCCAAAGCCGATGAAGGTCGTTTGGAGTGGAACGGCCCCAACGGCGACTGCTGCATCAAAACCACCCTTGTGCGCCAAATTGCAAACTGGGTGATTATTTACTCGCCGCTGCAAATGGCTGCCGACCAAATTGAGAACTATGAGAAGCACCCGGCATTCCAGTTCTTCCGCGACTATAATGCCGACTGCGATGCATCAAAAGCCTTGCAAGGCGAGATTGGCAAATATATCGTGGTGATGCGCCAAGCCGGAGACAGATACTACATCGGCGCCGGCACAAACAGCGAACAACGCACCATATCAGTGCCCCTCAACTTTTTGCCCGAAGGCAAAACTTATCGCTTGATAGAATATCTTGATGTGCCCGGCAGCAATGACCCCGAAGCTTATATCATCTATGAGCGCAAAGTCACCTCAGCCGACACACTCACCGAGCAAATGAATGCCAACGGCGGCTTGGCTGCCACCCTGCTCCCGGTAGAATAAGTGGCAATAATACGTATATAATATTTATACACAATATTTTGGTGAGGCCCCCAACAAATTATCGTGTTGTGGGCCTCACTTGTTAAATTAATAAAATTGCAACATCAATATTTGGTGGTTTAGAAAATTGCTCGTACCTTAGCACCGAACTTAATAAATGTTTTTCTAAAGTCCATTTTTACCTGCCAAATGAAAGAAAGTAAGCTACAAAAAATCCTAGCAATCTTGCTTGGACTAATGCTATGTATTTCGCTCCCGTCGTGTTCGAGGGACGAAGTCGATGAAGAGGATGAAGGCGAGGTTGTTGCCCCCATTGCATATTTGCGCGCACGCTATTCGGTGCAATTGGCGCAAGCGTGGTACGACTACTACGACATCGAAATGTCTTATACCGATCTCACCGGCGCCCAAAACACGCGCACTATCACCAAAGATACCGCTTTTGATGAACAAGTTGAAATCTCTCTTGCCACCAACACCCTATCTTTTTATGTGGTTGCCAAACCCAAAGCAAATGCCCCGGAGGTCTCTGACTCTACAGCATATTCTATCAGTCATAGTTGCAAGATGACTGTCATAAAACTCACAGGCTCAGAAACGTCGCTGCTGCACGAAAAAGAAGCTAAAAGCTCGGCGAGCACCGGCGGCGATGCCTTCCGCAATCAACTTTCAAAAACGCATACCATAATCAACACTTCTTATACAATAGAGTAATAGTTTTTATCTGACAAAAAAGTGCTTTAGTCGGTTGGCTAAAGCACTTTTTACTTTTTATATATGTCAACTTTTCAGCTGAGAAGGAACGACTTGAAGGCTGCAAAATCGGCAGGAAGAGCAACGGAAACTTTGTTGCCGCGCATGAAGTCTTGCAGTTTTTCGGGAATAGCGACGGGCATACCGATAATTCGTTCGACTGTATCTTTAAACTTGGCAGGATGAGCTGTTTCGAGGAACACACCCACTTCGCCGGGGCGCAAGCTTTCGGCTAATGCACGATAGCCGCAAGCGCCGTGCGGGTCGAGAATGTATCCTGTTTGCTTGAATACGCGGCTAATGGTGTCGGCAATCTGCTCATCGGTGAACGTTGCACCAGATATGTCAGACACAATAGCGTCGTGATTGTTATCGTAGAGAGCCTGGACACGTGCAAAGTTGCTGGGATCGCCAACATCCATAGCATTGGCAATTGTCTGCACAGATGCACGCGGCGAGTAAACTCCGGTTTGCAAATATTGATAGAATATGTCGTTGCGATTGTTAGCGGCGATGAAACGCGAAATAGGCAGGCCCATGCGTTTGCCGAAAAGTCCGGCTGTGATATTGCCGAAATTGCCGCTGGGCACGCATACCACAACATTGTCAGCACGGCCAATTCGTTTGAGCTGAGCGTAGGCGTAGAAGTAGTAGAAAGCCTGTGGCAAGAAGCGCGCAACGTTGATTGAGTTTGCCGATGTAAGTTTCATGTGCTCATTTAACTCTTTATCCATAAACGCTTTTTTGACAAACGCTTGACAATCATCAAATGTGCCGTCAATTTCGAGTGCTGTGATGTTTTGGCCAAGAGTGGTGAATTGCTTTTCTTGTATCTCGCTGACCTTGCCTTTTGGATAGAGCACATACACATGTATGCCGTCTACGCCGAGAAATCCGTTGGCAACAGCGCTGCCGGTGTCGCCCGAAGTGGCAACGAGCACGTTGACATCGCGTTGTCCTTCGCGACTGATAAAGTAGCCGAGCAGACGCGCCATGAACCGTGCGCCTACATCTTTGAAAGCGAGCGTCGGGCCGTGGAACAGTTCAAGAGAATAGATGTCGTCAGTAACTCCAACAATAGGCACATCAAAATTTAGGGCATCGTAGACAATCTCCTTGAGTTTGTCGGCGGGCACATCTTCGCCAAAGAAGGCGTCTGCCACATGGTAGGCTATTTCTTGAAATGACAGTTCTTCGATATTATCGAAAAAGCTTTGAGGCAGCGGCTTTATAGAGCACGGCATGAACAAGCCTTTGTCGGAAGCGAGGCCTTTCACCACAGCCTCTTCAAGCGAAGCATCCGCTGCTTTATGGTTTGTGCTATAGTATTTCATTTTATTGTGGGGAGTTGCATGAAAGCATTCATAAATTCATCATTTTTCAGCAAACCGAAGCTGCCGTCGGCGCAAGCAATCTCGTCGAAAGTTTGCACACTGTCGGGCTCAATGCCGGGATAGTACACGGCAAACGGCACCGGTTCGGCGGTGTGTGTGCGGTGAGCGCAAGGCGTGGGATGGTCGGGAAGCACGGCAACAGCAACCGGCTCGTGCCATGTTTTGAGGGCCTCGAAGATAGGGCCTACACAGCGTTTGTCGAGATTTTCGATGGTTTGCTGTTTGAGTTGCATGTTGCCTTCGTGTCCGGCTTCGTCGCTTGCCTCGATGTGCAGATACACAAAATCGTCGGTGCGCAAAGCATCGAGTGCTGCTGCGACTTTACCCTCATAGTTTGTGTTATAGAGTCCGGTGGCACCTTCAACCGAGATGCGGCGCAATCCGGCATACAAGCCGATGCCGTTTATGAGGTCAACGGCAGAAATCACGGCGCCACGCTTTATGGCAGGATATTTCACCGAAAGCGGAGTCATATTCGGGCGATATCCGGGGCTCCAGGGCCAGATGCTGTTTGCCGGGTCTTTGCCTTCGGCAATACGTTTGAGATTGACGGGATGCTTTGCCAACAGCTCTTGTGATTTAAGTATCAAGTCGTTAAGTAAGTCGGCAGTCTCCTGCGCCTCCGGTTTGAGTGATTTAACGAGTAGTGGACGGAACGGCTTGAGAGGCACATCGTGAGGCGGTGTGCAGTCAACATATTTGTTGCCGCCCTTCACAACAAGCAAGTGGCGATATTGCACGCCGGTGTAGAAGTGCACGCGGTCGTTGCCCAGATTGTCATTCAGATATTCAATGAGAGGCTCACACTCTTGAGTTGTGATGTGGCCTGCAGAGTGATTTTTGAGTATATCGCCCTCGATGCATACGAGGTTGCAGCGCATGGCCATGTCGCCGGGCTGCAGGTCAACGCCGATGTTTGCAGCTTCGAGCACACCGCGACCTTCGTATACTTGCGACAAATCGTAGCCGAGCACCGACATATTTGCCACTTCGCTGCCGGGATGGAAGCCCGGGGCCACGGTGGCAAGTTTGCCGCAACGTCCGAGAGCCGCCAATCTATCCATATTGGGAGTGTCGGAATATTGCAACAGCGTTTTACCGTTTAATGCGTCGGAAGGCCAATCAGCCATTCCGTCGCCCAAGATTATTATATGTTTCATGAGGTTAAGTTCTTAAGATAAGATGTAGAAGAAAATTTCGACAACTTATATATTTGCAATGCTCATCACATCGGCAAATACGCCGGCAGCTGTAACTGCGGCACCGGCACCGTAGCCTTGAATGAGCATGGGATATTCGTGATAACGCTCGGTTGTGAGAAGAATGATGTTGTTGCTGCCGTCGAGGTCGTAGAACGGATGGTGATTGTCTACGGCTTGCAGCGACACAGAACCTACGCCGCCATCAAGTTTTGCAACAAAGCGCCAATGTTTGTTTTCGGCCTCGAGTTGGCGACGACGAGCTTCAAAGTCGACATCGAGCGAAGGCACGCGCTGCCAGAACTCGTCGATCGAGCCCTCAAAGAAGTCGTCGGGCATAAAGAGATGCTTTTCAACATCGGACTGTTCGAGCGGATATCCGGCTTCGCGAGCAAGGATGACAAGCTTGCGGATAACGTCTTTGCCACTCAAATCAATGCGCGGATCAGGTTCGGAATAACCTTTTTCTTGTGCTTGATGCACGGCGGCGCTGAATGGCACGTCGGCAGACAGAGTATTGAAAATAAAGTTGAGTGTGCCACTGAGCACGGCCTCAATTTTGAGTATTTTATCGCCACTATTGAGCAAATCGTTCATAGTGTTGATGATAGGCAACCCTGCGCAAACGTTTGTCTCGAAGAGGAATTTCACGCCGCGGCGGCGAGCTGTTTGCTTGAGGTCGTAGTAGTTTGCATATTCAGACGAAGCGGCGATTTTATTGGCGGCAACTACCGAAATGTTGTGCATAAGAAAATCTTTGTAAAATCCTGCCACGTCGGCACTTGCAGTGCAATCTATAAAGACAGAGTTGAAGATATTCATACCGATAATTTCGTCGTGCAGCACTTGCGGCGACGATGCCACGCCTTCGGTTTGCATGCGCTCGCGATAGTTCGACAGGTCAATGCCTTCGCGCGAAAACAATGCGTGGTGGCCGTTTGCCACGCCTACTACGTTAAGCTTCAAGCCACGTTCACGCATCAACTTTTCTTGCTGGCTGCGTATTTGCTCGATAAGGCTGCCGCCCACCGTGCCTATGCCGCAGATGAAAAGGTTGAGCACTTGATATTCAGAGAGGAAGAATGAGTCGTGTATAACATTGAGCGATTTGCGCAATGATTTTGTTTCAACAACAAATGAAATATTTGTTTCTGAAGCACCTTGTGCACAAGCAATTACGCTTATGCCGTTTCGGCCGAGAGTGCCGAAAAGTTTACCGGCAATGCCGGGGGTATGCTTCATATTTTCGCCCACAATAGCCACGGTTGCCAAATCGTTTTCGGCAGTAACGGGACTAATCTCACCCATCTCAATTTCTTTTGAGAACTCCTCATTGAGCACAGCGCAAGCGAGCTCGGCATCCTGAGTGCGCACGCCGATTGATGTGCTGTTTTCAGACGAAGCTTGCGACACCATGAACACGCTGATGCCATTTTGTGCCAGCGTATTGAATATGCGCGAGTTTACACCGATAACGCCCACCATGCCAAGGCCCGTGAGAGTGATGAGGCTGGTATTGCTGATTGACGATATACCTTTAATGGTTTTTGTTTCGTCGTGCACCTCGCTGCAAATTATAGTGCCTTTAGCATCGGGGTTGAATGTATTTTTGATGAGTATGGGGATATTTTTGTGACAAACGGGATAGATTGTTGGCGGATAAACCACTTTGGCACCGAAGTTGCAAAGCTCCATAGCCTCGACGTAGCTGAGTTCGTCGATGGTATAGGCAGTAGAAATGACGCGCGGGTCGGCGGTCATGAAGCCGTCAACGTCGGTCCATATTTCAAGCGAGTCGGCATCGAGAGCTGCAGCGATAATTGAGGCGGTATAGTCAGAACCGCCACGGCCAAGATTTGTAACCTCGCCGGTATTTTTGTCGGCAGAGATAAATCCGGGGGCGATTGTCACTCCTTCTACCTCGCCAAAAGTCTCTGCAACGAGGCGGTTGGTGAGTTCGGTATCGAGAATATGTCGAGAATGTTTCTTTTCAGTCTTGATAAATTTGCGCGAGTCGACCCATTTGGCACCGCGAATGAGCGTAGCCACGATGATTGACGACAAGCGTTCGCCATAGCTCACAACAGTATATTGAGTTTTATCCGAAAGATCGCGAATGAGGAATATGCCGCGAAGAATGTTTCGCAAGTCGGCAAGAAGTTCGTTCACGCGATCTAACAGTTCAATGCGAGCATCGCCGGCGGGGATAACAGTGTAAACCATTTCGATATGGCGATTTACAATTTCGCGATACTCTTTCTCGTAATCTTCGTCGCCGTTGGCTGCGAGATTAGAAGTGCTGATAAGTTTGTCGGTAATGCCTCCAAGAGCAGAAACTACAACAATCACCGGCTCATTAACAGCTTCAACAATTTGTTTTACGTTCAGGATACTACTTACGGAACCAACAGAAGTTCCGCCAAATTTTAATACTTTCATCTATTTTTGTCACATTATCTGAAATCGCAAGCGATTTGTGGGTATTTTGCGCAAATATAGTCACTTTTTCTTACAATCTATAGCTTTTAGGCAAATTTTTTCAACATAACGATAATTTTGCGATACAAAACGGCAAGATTGATATTGCGAGTGAAACTTTTTTATTTTCAGAATTGAGTTTTATTAGCTAATTTTGTGGTCGATATGAAAAAGATTGACCGCGAAACAGTGCAACGTATTCTCGACGCCGCCGATATTGTTGAGGTGGTGAGCGATTTTGTGACATTAAAACGTCGTGGCGCAAACTACATAGGTTTGTGCCCGTTTCATAATGAACGCACACCATCATTCTCAGTGTCGAAGAGCAAAGGTATATGCAAATGTTTCAGCTGCGGCAAGGGTGGCTCGCCGGTAAACTTTTTGATGGAGCTCGAGCAAATGTCGTACTACGAGGCACTAAAATGGCTCGCCAAGAAATATGGCATAGAAATCAAAGAGCGCGAGATGACCGACAAAGAGCGCACCGAGGAGCACGAACGCGAGTCGATGCTTGCCATCAACGACTTCGCACTCAAGCACTTTGAGCATACTATGGCCGACACCGAAGACGGCCGGAACATCGGCCTTGCATATTTTCGCGAACGCGGCATCAACGACCAATCAATCAAGAAATTTCATCTCGGCTATAGCCTTGAGAAAAGTGACGACCTGTATAAAGCAGCCATCGCAAAAGGCTTTAAGGAGGAATTTCTGATATCAACCGGACTGTGCGCCAAGTCGGAACGCGGTGTGTACGACCGTTTCCGCGGACGTGTGATATATCCGGTACATTCAGTGTCGGGACGCGTGGTGGCCTTTGGCGGCCGCACCTTGCGCAAAGACAAGAATGTTGCAAAATACGTAAATTCGCCCGAGTCGATAATATATAGCAAGAGCCGTGAACTCTACGGCCTGTATCAAGCAAAGCAAGCTATCACCAAGAAAGATAAGTGCATACTTGTTGAAGGATATATGGACGTTATCTCCATGCACCAATCGGGTGTGGAAAACGTGGTGGCATCGTCGGGCACCTCGCTCACCGAGGGGCAGATACGTCTCATACACCGCTTCACCAACAACGTCACCGTAATCTACGACGCCGACGCCGCGGGCATAAAGGCTTCGCTGCGAGGCATAGACATGCTGCTCGCCGAGGGCATAAACGTGAAAGTGTTGCAGCTGCCCGAAGGCGACGACCCCGACTCTTATTCTCAAAACCATACAACTGAAGAACTTGAGCAATATCTCGCCGAACACGAGACAGACTTTATACGCTTCAAGAGCAACATACTGCTCAAAGATGCGCAAAACGACCCGATACGCCGCGCAAGCGTTATCACCGAAATTGTGCGCACTATCTCAGTAATACCAGACGGCATCACCCGCCAAGTATATATAGATGAGTGCTCGCGCATGCTCAATATATCGGATACGGTGCTCGCACAGCAGCTCAAAAAATTCATGGCAGAGCGACTTGAAAAAGAAGCCGAACGCCGTCAGCGCGAGGATGCCGAAGAAAGTCTGAAGCCTATACTCGAGGCGCCTACGGCAGTCACCACAGAGCCTCAGCCGGCCGTAGCGACTGAAACCGCGGAAGTCACAACCACCGCGCCGCAACAGCCGCAACAGCCGCAACAGCCGACGCAGAGCATCGACTCGCGCCGCATTGCATATCTCAACACCTACGAGCGCGAAGTGTTGCGCTACACTCTGCGCTACGGATTGCTCACACTCTGCGAAGCCTACGACAACGAGGGTAAGCCGTTCCCGATGACCGTGATTGACTTTATTGAGAATGAGTTGCGCAGCGACTGCATCTCGTTTGTATCGGAGGTCAACAACGCCACATGGTGCAAAGCCGTTGACATTGCACGCAATGCGTGGGACGAAGACCGTCTGAAATATGAGGATGTGCTCAAGCAAAAGCGCGAGGACGCCCTGCGCGAGGGTTTGGAGAAGATACGCCAAGAGGCCACAGACATTTCAGACATACATGCACGCGAGCTGCAACTCAATGAGTTGCTCGACGAACGCGTGAAAAATGCGCGTCAGTTCTACGCCCGCCACTACATAGAGCGCATACTTTGCTCTGACAGCGACGATGCCGTGCGCCGCCTCACCACCGACCTTGTCAGCGACAAATACACACTGAGCAAAGTGCACACAAAATATACGCACGTTGAGACCGAAGAAGAAAAGTTGCCCGACCTTGTGCCGCGTGCCGTCTACGAGCTCAAAAATGCCATTCTCACGTGCGATATCACTCAAACTCAGCAGCTCATACAGCAGGTTGCAGCCACCGGCGACACGCAAAAGCTCAGCGAACTGATACAAGAGTTAATAGACCTTAACAACTTGAAAGGAGACTTTGCAAAATATCTTGGCGAACGCATTATCACACCACGCAAAATGTGATGTGAAACGGTTTTGTCATTAGGTTAAAGGATTTAAAATCATCCTAAACTATATTTATCAGACTTGATAGACACCTCAATTTTTAGTAATTTTGGGGTGCAATCAACCATATGAATAACATGAAAGCATCGATAATCAAAGCGTTTATATTCTTGGCAGCGTGCGCAATTCCTGTGGCACGCGCTAACAACACGACCGCTGAGGATTACGACAACCTGACCACCCTGCAAAGCACAATCGACAATCCAACGACAGCCTTTTTGAGCCTCGACTTGACCGCTGCCAGCGAGCTCGGTTCGCAATATACAGCCCACCCCACCAACGACGCGCTTGCCGGAGAAATCATTGACTACGCAACGCGCTACCTCGGCAAGCCATATCGCAGTGGAGCCAAAGGCCCGAATGCCTTTGATTGCTCGGGATTCACAAGTTTCGTATTCCGCAATTTCAACATATCGCTCAGTCCGTCATCGCGCGACCAATATAATCAAGGGGAATATGTATCTACCGCCGACGTAAAGCCCGGCGACCTATTGTTTTTCGCAGGACACCGCGGAGGCAAAACCGTGGGCCACGTGGCAATGGCGGTATCTGTCAGCGAGAACGGCACAATAAAATTCATCCACGCATCAAACTCGGGAGGCATACGCCACGACGTATACCCTGACGGCGGATATTATTCGCAGCGCTATCTCGGCGCCCGCCGCGTCATCCAAGAATAAGCCCGACCCCACCCCGGCGCGCGCATATCGACGCGGTCGTCGATGCGATACGCGCAAGGCGGATTGACCGGAGCCGGGTGAGGGGCTATTTTTTGCAATATAATAATGAGTTGGGGAGAAAAAGGGAGAAAAAGTTTGGTTATG
>CAZYNO010000021.1:0-18813 GCA_964648845.1 uncultured Bacteroides sp. | reverse complement strand
CGGAATGCGCGATACCAGTCTTGGCGATAGCTACCTTCAATGTAAACCATGTCTTTCCAACCAACTTGACCGGTAAAGAAGAGACCTTTATCCCAGTTTGATTGTTTAGAGAAAGAAGTGGGGTTGCTTGCCCAAGAGATAGTGGGCTCGAAGTAGTTTACGAGAGTGGGCAGGTGGTCCATACTTGTTGTGTAGTATGAAGCAGTGCCGTAGATTTTTTGAGTTTCGCCTTTAACAGTGTGGCCTGACCAACCTAAAGTAGCAGAAACGTCGAAGTCGTTGAAGCCTTTATTGTAGCTTGCGAGAGCGTCGAAGTAAACGTCGTTGCTGTAGATTTTATCTTGCCAGTAAGTACCGTAGTCTTCCATAGAAGCTACGTTTTGAGTTGTAGCGTAACGGCCGCCGTTGCCACTTGATTTGGCGCGGTCCATATTCAAACGGGCTTGGATGTTCAAGCCGGGGATGATTTCGTAGTTAGCGCTGAGGTAACCATAAGCACGCTCTTCAGTGGTTTGACCGCTGTTAACGTTAGTCAACCAATAGGGGTTGTTGTGTGAGGCAGTGGGGTAAGCCCAGATTTGTTGAGGACCAGAGAGCTCAACAGTACCTGAAACGCGGCTGCCGGTTGAAGAGATGTAAGAGTGAGAGTTTGAAGTCCAAGAACCTTCTTGGTTGACATAGTTTTGTTTGTAGTAGTTCATGTCAACGTTGGGCGAAGTGAGGTACAAGTCGTAGAGGGGGTTCATAACTGTACCACCACCTGCACGGTTTTTGGTTTTAGCGTAAACATAGTTAAGAGCTACATCAATTTTAAGTTTGTTCTTAAAGAGGTTGTAGCTTTGACGGAATGACAATGTGTTACGGTTGTAAGTGTTGGTGGGGATGATGCCGTCAGTGTTTGAGTTGGCGTAAGAGAAGAAAGTAGTGATCTTGTCGTTACCGCCCGAGATAGTCACTGAGTTGTTCCAAGTAGTACCTGTTTCGAAGAAGTCGCTAACGTTGTCGTTATATTTGTTAGTCAATTTAGCGCCAGTGTAAGCGAGCTCTTCAGCAGTGAGGTCAGAGAGTTTTTTGCCCCAAGAGTCAACGCTGATGGTGTTAGCATTGAGGTCGACAGTTGAGCCGTAAACTTTTTGCAATGAGGGAGTGAGAAGGGGCGTTTCGAAAGTCACACCTGAGTTGAGTGTGATAGACACTTTACCTTCTTTACCTTTTTTAGTGGTGATCATCAACACACCATTTGCAGCGGCACTACCATAAAGAGCGGCAGCGTTAGCGCCTTTAAGCACGTTGATGCTTTCGATGTCGTCGGGGTTGATAAGAGAGAGGTAGTCGCCACCTTCGCTTGAAGAAGAGTAAGTGGGGTCCCAGCTTGAAGTATAAGTTGAAGAAGCAGAGCCTACTTGGTTAGTCATAGGGATACCGTCAACAACGATGAGCGGAGAGTTGTTACCCATTACAGATTTGTTACCACGGAGGAGGATTTTAGAAGTACCACCTGCACCACCGGCGCTTTGGCTGATGGTCAAACCGGCAACTTTACCGTTAAGTGCATTCACAAAGTTTGCGTCTTGCACTTTCATGAGGTCTTCACCGTTTACTTGTTGGGTGGCATAGGTAAGAGATGACTCTTTGCGGTGAATACCCATAGCAGTTACGACAACCTCGTCGAGCATTTGTGAGTCTTCAGAGAGCACCACTTTGATCGGACCTGCGCCGGTAACTTTAATTTCTTGAGCAGTGTAGCCAACATAAGTTACCTTAAGAATTTGGCCAACGGCTGCTTTGATAGAGAAACCACCGTCAATGTCAGTAGCAACACCTGAGGTGTGACCTTTGACTTGAACGCTTGCACCAATGAGGGGCTCGTCGGTGGAGTCAACAACAGTACCAGTCACTGTTACTGCCGATTGTGCGAAGAGCATAATCGGGCAAATGATGAACAGTAGGCTAAGTAGTCTTTTCATTGAACTATTCATACAGAATACAAGTTAGTTAATATATTGGATGTTTAAATTATTAATTTCTAAGTCTTTATCAATAGTTTGCCGCCTTCACACTGTAGATTAAATCATAGAAATGATTGGGTGAAATCATTGTGTGCTCTATGTCTTTACCTGTGTTCTTATATTTATCCATTATTATCAAGTGCAAATTTAATAATAAATTCGTACGGTTGTACATATTTTTACAATTAAAAAATATGTTCTACAACATAAAATTAACTTTTTGACTATAAATTTTTCTATTTTTTGAAGTATTATGCCCAAAATACAGGCAAAAAGTGCTTACATTTTGCCACAAGCAGCCCTTATATATAGTATATGTGTGGCATAATGCCAAAATATATGATTTATAAAATATTTTAGTATGTAGGCAGGTTTGAGCTGATTTGTTTTCATTTTAACGATTGTAATGTTAAAATCGTTAAATGCGTAATATTTCTGTCATATTACAATTGAAAAACAAGCGCAGGTAAAAGTTGGCGATAAACGGTTTTTTTGCTACTTTTGCATGTAAACATTACAAAAACAATCTCGCAAATACTTTTTAATCTTTAATCGTGTATGGAATCGCTACGAAATCTCTTTAAGATCGGCTATGGCCCGTCAAGTTCTCACACCATGGGGCCACGCAATGCCGCAACCCTGTTTCTTGAGGTGTGCAACAATCAAGCTGCACGCTTTGAGGTTACGCTCTATGGCTCGCTGGCAGCCACCGGCCGCGGCCACTTGACCGACAAAGCCATTCTCGACGTGCTGACACAAGTAGCGCCTACCGATATACTCTGGCAACCCGACATATTTTTGCCATTTCACCCCAACGGCATGAAGTTTCGCGCCCTCGACGACAAAGGCAACGAGCTGGTGCAACGCACATGGTACTCGGTGGGCGGCGGCGACATTGTGCTCGAAGGCGAAAGCCGACGTCCGCAAAACCAGGTGTATCGCATGCACACCATTGAAGATATACTCAACTGGTGCGACGAAACAGGTCGCAGCTTTTGGGAGTATGTTGACATGTGCGAAGGCCCGGCAATTTGGGACTATCTGCACGAGGTTTGGGAGGTGATGAAGCAAGCCGTGAAGCGCGGTGTGGAGGCTGAGGGCGTGCTGCCCGGCGGCCTTGGCGTGCGTCGCAAAGCCGTGAGCTATTATGTGCACGCCGCCGGATATAATGCCTCGCTGAAAAGCCGCGGCCTGGTGTATGCCTACGCACTTGGCGTGAGCGAAGAGAATGCCTCGGGCGGACGCATAGTCACCGCCCCCACTTGCGGCTCGTGCGGCGTGCTTCCGGCAGTGCTCTACCACTTGCACACGTCAAAAGACTTCAGCGAGCAACGCATACTCCGCGCCCTTGCCACGGCAGGATTGTTTGGCAATGTGGTGAAGACCAACGCCTCGGTGTCGGGCGCCGAAGTGGGCTGTCAAGGCGAAGTGGGCGTGGCTTGTGCCATGGCTGCCGCTGCAGCATCGCAACTGTTTGGCGGCACTCCAGCACAGATTGAATATTCAGCCGAGATGGGTCTTGAGCACCACCTCGGCCTCACCTGCGACCCGGTGTGCGGACTGGTGCAAATACCCTGCATTGAGCGCAATGCATACGCTGCGGCACGTGCTCTCGACGCAAACCTGTATGCCGCATTTTCCGACGGCCGCCACTCGGTGAAATTCGACCGCATTGTAGAGGTTATGAAACAAACAGGCCACGACTTGCCGTCAATCTACAAGGAGACTTCGCAAGGCGGTTTGGCTGCTATACAATGATATGAGTCACTCAAAAATACATACTATAATTGTTGCTGCAGGTAGCGGCTCGCGCTTCGGTGCAAACATGCCCAAACAATTTTGCGAGCTGAAGGGGCGTCCCGTGCTTATGCACACCATCGACGCCATACGCAAAGCTACCGACAACGCCGACATAACTCTTGTGCTGAGCCGCGACATGCGCTCGTTTTGGAGCGAACTGTGCGAGAATCACCAGTTCAGCTCGCCACGCGTTGTTGACGGCGGCGACACACGCTGGCACTCGGTGAAAAATGCAGTGAGCACTATCGACAGCGACAGCGCCGACATAATCATGGTGCACGACGGTGCTCGCCCTATTGTCGATGCCGACATGGTGCAGCGACTGGTTGAGGCTGTCGGCAAACATGGTGCGGCTATCCCCGCAATCGCCGTGACCGACTCGCTGCGTCAACTCTCCGAGCCAAAATCGTGCATCGGCAAAGCCGTTGACCGCTCGCTGTTTCGCGCCGTGCAAACGCCGCAAGCCTTCAAAGCAAATGTGCTTATCGACGCTTACCGTCTGCCCTACTCCACACTGTTCACCGACGACGCTTCGGTGGTTGAGGCTGCGGGCCACACAGTGGTGATGGTTGAAGGCTCACCGCGAAATATCAAAATCACTAATCCCGGCGACATAGACATCGCCGCACTCTTCTACACCTGCTAAATTTATTGTTGTGAACCGTCTGCGCAATTTAGACATCAAATACGTTAAAGGCATAGGACCGGCACGTGCACAGCTGCTCGAAAAACAGCTGAACATACGCACGGCATACGACTTGCTGCGTCACTACCCCACCCACTATATCGACCGCTCAAAAATCTACAAAATCGACGAACTCGGCGGCGAGATGCCGGCAATACAGCTGCGCGGACACTTTGTGTCGTTCACCACACAAGGCGAAGGCGCAAAAATGCGTCTTGTGGGTTTGTTTACCGACGGCACGGGGTCTATAGAAGTGCTATGGTTCAGACAAGTAGCAAAAATAAAGCAAGCCTATCACACAGGCAGCGAATATATAATCTTCGGCAAGCCGACATTTTACGAGGCCACACGACGCTGGTCGATAGTGCACCCCGAGGTCGACAGTGCCACCACACCGGGAGCCATGCAGGGCATGCGCGGAGTGTATCCGCTCACCGAAACCTTGCGCAATCGCGGCATCGGGTCGCGACAATTCCACGTGTGGATGCAAAACCTGCTGGCATCGCGGCCGGATATCGCCGAGGTGTTGCCGCAAGCAGTGACGCAGCGCCTGAACCTCATGCCGCTGCGCGATGCATTGGTGAATATACACAATCCGCAATCGAACGAGTTGCTGCAGCGCGCACGTCTGCGACTGAAATTTGAGGAGATATTCTTCATACAAGTCGACATGATACGCAACACGCGCAATCGTCGCAGCGCCTCGCAAGGCCAGCGCTTCACCCGCGTGGGCACATTCTTCAATCGCTTTTACAACGAATGTTTGCCGTTTGAGCTGACGGGTGCACAAAAGCGCGTGATAAAAGAGATACGCGCCGACGTAAACACCGGCCACCAGATGAACCGTCTGGTGCAAGGCGATGTGGGTAGCGGCAAAACGCTTGTGGCTCTGATGAGCATGCTTCTCGCCATAGACAACGGCGCTCAAGCATGTTTGATGGCGCCCACCGAAATACTTGCCACACAACACTATGAGTCGCTGCGCGAGTTGGTAGCCAAGATTGGCATAAACGTGCGGCTGCTCACCGGCTCTACGCGCACAAAAGAGCGGCGCGAGATACATGCCGGGCTGCTTGACGGCTCAATACAGCTGCTCGTTGGCACACATGCGCTCATCGAAGATACCGTGCAATTTCGCAATCTCGGCATGGCTGTTATCGACGAGCAACACCGCTTTGGTGTGGCTCAACGCGCAAAATTATGGAAGAAGAACACCATACCGCCACACGTGCTGGTGATGACCGCCACACCCATACCGCGCACATTGGCAATGACGGTGTATGGCGACCTTGACGTGTCGGTTATCGACGAATTGCCGCCGGGACGCAAGCCGATATCAACGGTGCTGCGCTACGAAAACAACCGTCTGAATGTGTATAAAGCACTGGGCGCACAGCTGCGAGCCGGGCGTCAGGCATACATTGTGTATCCGCTGATTGAGGAGAATGAGAAACTCGATTTGAAGAGTCTTGAAGAGGGCTACGAACTTATCCGCGAAACATTCCCCATGTATAAGGTGGCTTTTGTGCACGGCAAGATGAAGCCCGAAACAAAAGACTATCAGATGTCGCTGTTTGCCTCAGGAGAGGCGCAAATAATGGTGGCAACTACGGTGATTGAAGTGGGCGTGAATGTGCCCAATGCCACGACTATGATTATTGAGAATGCCGAGCGCTTCGGGCTGTCGCAACTGCACCAGCTGCGCGGACGTGTGGGCCGCGGCGGCGACCAAAGCTATTGTGTGCTGATGTCGAAAGTTAAGCTCGCCAAAGAGACACGCCAACGCCTTGAGTTGATGACGCAGACCACCGACGGATTTGTCATTGCCGAGGCTGATATGCGCATGCGCGGCCCCGGCGACATTGAGGGCACAATGCAAAGCGGCGTGGCCTTCGATTTGAAAATCGCTAACCTCGCCGCTGACGGTCAAATTATTCAACTGGCGCGCGACACTGCCGAGTGGCTTCTGAACGAAGACCCCGACTTGTCGCGTCCCGAAAATCGTGTTTTTGCAACGACACTTGCGCTCAACCTCAACCGCAAGGTTGATTGGAGCCGCATATCGTGATAAATCAGAGCGTTATCAGTGCGTCGTAGTCGAAGTCGGCAACAGCTTTTGTGCCGATAACGCTATCCCAAAGCATCGGCGAAAGACCGTTGCCGGGACGTTTTACAGTTATATTTTCTTCGGTGAGCACCTCGCCGCGCTTTATGGAGCGCGCAGCGACAATGCTTTTGCGTGCCACGGCGATGTTTGAGCGCTCGGCATCAGCCACAACTTTTTCGCCGTTGCCAAGCGACTGCTCAACATTACGCACGGCACGAACCATGGCTGCCAACTCGGCGGGGTCGAGTGAGGCGCGGTGGTCGGGACCGGGCAAATTTTTGTCGAGAGTGAAGTGTTTTTCAATCACCGTAGCGCCCATAGCAACAGCGGCAACAGGCACCTCGATGCCCACGGTGTGGTCGCTATACCCCACCCCGGCACAGCCGAGAGTGCGGAGAGCATCCATAGCACGCAGATTTACAGCCTCGTATGGTGTGGGATATTGCGTGGTGCAATGCAAAAGAGTGATATCTTGGCGCGTGAGACCGTTGTCGGTGAGCACCTTGACGGCAGCTTCGACCTCGGCAAGCGTAGACATGCCGGTAGAGAGAATAACCTTACCGCCGGTGCGGGCAATCTTGCGGAGATAAGGCAAGTTGGTGATTTCGCCCGAAGGTATTTTCCAATAGTCCATATTCAAGGCAGCGAGACAGTCAATCGACACAAGGTCGAAAGGCGTGCTCATAAAGCCTATGTCCTCTTTGTGGCAAAGCTCGTTAAGACCCTCATAATCAGACAGTGGCAAGTGTATAGCCTTGCACATTTCGAGCTGACTTTGCTCGTTGCCGGTAGTCTCCTTTTGATATTCGGCCTTCGGGGCTATTGTTGAAATTACCAACTCGGGCACGGCGGTCTGAAATTTAACATAGTCGGCGCCGCATTGTTTGGCAACGCGCACCATTTCTTGCGCCATGGCAAGATTTCCGTTATGATTTACGCCGGCTTCGGCGATGATTATTACCTTTTGCATAGAAATTACGTTTTAAAATACGACTTCGTCAAAGTAGCGAGCCACAACGACGTCGCTGTAGCCGAGGCACGCCTCAGCCTCGCGCCCGAGTGCCTCGCTGAGTATCATAGCGGGGATATCGGCGCCGGCAGCTACGGCAGCCACAGCACCGCCGCCGAGACGCGGATTTATCTCCATTATCATGAGACGATTGTCGTCTAAATCTTGTATCAATTGCACTGTCACGGCGCCGCGCAAATTGGTGGCTTGCAGTGTGCGGCGCACAAGGGCTTCAGCCTCGGGGAAGTGCAGCACCGTTGTGCGACTCACCTCGCCACCGGTCACCTCGTCGCGCACGCGCGGCACTACGGCCGTGATGCGTGCCGAGAGCAGCGACACGTAGCAATCAACCGTCAATTCGCGGCGGTTGTCGATGCGCTCTTGTATCAGATAGTCGTCGGCGTGGATGAGAACATCGTCGAGTTGGTCAATGCTGTTTATTGTGCGTATGCCTTGCGATGCCGAGCCTTGGCGCGGCTTGGCGATGAGGCGCAAACACGGGTCGCCGGCATGATAAGTGCGGGGAATGGGCAGTTGCAAACGCTCAAACTCGGCAGCGGCAGCCACTTTGTCGAACATCAATTCGGCCTGCTCGCGCGTGCCTGTCGGGGCAAAAATATCGTGCGGATAGCGCGCCGTCAATTCGGCGGCAACACCAACGGCAGCGTCAACAAAAGGCACAACCACACGAATATCGTTGTCGATGCACACTTGATGGATATGGTCATACACATCGGCATCGCGCCAACGCTTGCCAACAATCACCGTGCCCTCGCAAGCAATAGGCACTTGGGCGTTTATTTCGTAGCTGAATATGCGCACTTCATAGCCCATGCGCTTGCCGACAGCCTTAAATTTGCGTGCCATAGACACGCGTTTTGCGCCGCCCAAAAACAATACGCCAATGCTTTCGCTCATACTCATCTGTTGTAGATATCCGATTTATATTTAGCCAAATTTGAGGGCTGCACAAACCAGTTGATAGTTGAGCGCAAACCATCCTCGAGCGACCAACGCGGCGACCAGTCGGTGAGCGACTTGATGAGGGTGCTGTCGCCGCAAAGGCGGAACACTTCGCTCTTGCCGGGGCGCAGACGCTGCGGGTCGGTAACAAAGCTAACCTCGGCATTCATCAGTCGGGCAATAGTTTCGAGAGTTTGCTGCATAGTCACTTCGGTGCCGGTGCAAATGTTTATATCGCGACCGATAACGTCTTTGGCATCAGCCGAAGCGAGAGCCAAAAATCCGCGGGCAGTGTCGCCAACATAGTTGAAGTCGCGTGTGGGAGTGAGGTCGCCCACTTTGATTTCGCGTGCGCCGTTGGCTATTTGCGTGATGATTGTGGGGATGATGGCACGTGCACTTTGGCGCGGGCCATAGGTGTTGAACGGACGGGCAATGACTACGGGCAACTCAAAAGCATTGTAGAAGCTCATAGCTATTGCGTCTGCACCGATTTTGGTGGCAGAATAAGGAGACTGTGGTTGACGCGGATGTTTCTCGTCGATGGGCACATATTGTGCTGTGCCGTAGACCTCGCTGGTTGAGGTAACAATCAATCGGTCTACACCGCAATCGCGAGCTGCCTGGCACATGTTGAGAGTGCCTTTGATGTTTGTGTCTACATAGCTGTCGGGGGCAACATAGCTATAGGGAATGGCTATCAATGCTGCGAGATGGAACACTGTGCCGCAGCCACGGGTGATTTCGCGGCAGAAATTCGGGTCGCGCACATCGCCGCACACCACTTCGATGTTGCTGTTTTGAGGTATATCCTCAAGCCAGCCCCAATAGTTGAATGAGTTGTATTGCGAAAGTGCGCGCACTTTATATCCTTTGGCGAGCAAAAGCTCGGTGAGATGCGAACCTATAAAACCATCTGCTCCGGTCACGAGAACCGTTTTGTTTTTATCTATCATTGTATCAATGCGTTTTGCGTAATATATATGTTATCTTGCGTCCGCTGCTATCAACAGTGTTGAGTGTCATAGCTTTTGACGTTTGCGATGTTATATCTAATTCTGTAACTTGATTTGTAGTCATATAAATCCAATACGGAGCGCGATATTGGCCTGTGCCGGCGGCATAATTGTCGTCGTGGTGGCGATAGTCTAACAGCAATTTGCCGTTTTCCTCGCTCCAAGTGCCCCAGCAGATTTCAAACTCCTGATGCTCATTGAGGCGTGTGACGCCTATCACATTGTTTTGGAAGCTCCATGTTGTCCAACGGCCGTCATCATTCCAGGCATCATCGGCAACGCCGTCAATCAGCACCTCGTCGAGAGCCCACGAGCCGTAATATAAACCTATGTCACCGTTGTTTGTGGTGCATGCGGCAGAGACAAACAGCAGTGTGATATATAATATTATTTGCTTGATATGTTTCATTTTTTCAGAGAGAAGTTTCCTTTATAAGTTATTGAGAGAAGAGCGCCGAAATTGTCGCCGCGCAGTTCGCCGGCATCAAATGCCACTTGTCCTTTCACGCTCAATCCGGGCAACAAGCGGGCGGCATCCCACCCTGCTTCGATGAGCATTGATGTGTTTTCGCGAGCCACGTTTTGCGGACGGCGGCCCGAGCCCCAAGCTTTGGCATAGCTTGCTGCCGCACGCCAACTCACAGTTTGACTGAGCCAACCTTCGGCAGCCACATGAAAGCCGCTTGAGCGTGTGTATATATATTGCGGATAGCCGTTTTGATTGTATAAGGGCGACAACACAAAGGGCGAACCTATCGACATGCCAAAGTTGGCATAAGCATTGTAGGTTGTATTGTTATAATAGTCATCGCCACCCGTAGCTTCGCCGGTCATTGTTGTGCCGGGATTGTCGCCGGGTGCCCAATGCAACGGGCCGCTTTGGTCGCGGAAGTCGATATATTCAATCACTGCGCCCTGCAAGGCGTGTTTGGCGCCGTCTATGCGGTGATATTCCAAGCCCCACAAGCCATCGGTTTTATTGCGACGGCCCATGCTGCTGCCGTCTTCCCACAGCCACTGGAAATATGCGGCAAGTTCGTGGCCGCCGGCAAAAGCGTATCGGGCTTTGAAGTCGTACGAGCCGAGTTGACTGCCCTCGTAGTAAGCATCGCCATTGCCCAACGCCGGGATGAGCATCTTCCAAAAAGCTTTGAGGTTTTGAGCATTAGTGGTGCTGCGTTGCCAAGTGCCGTGGTAATACCAGTTTGATGTGCCGCCAAAAAATCCGGCAGCTTTCATTGAGATTATCACCCAAAACGGTTTTGTCGGGTTTGAGCGGAAAGCTATGCGCTTGTAGGTGTAGAGCGCGCCTTCGGTGATGTGATCGGTGTAATAGTTGTAGTGATTGCGCAAATAGTCGTTGTCAACCATCTTGCCATACGATATCTCACCTTCAATCTGAGCCCAGCCGTTGGTGAAAGGTATATTTTGGTAGTCAACAAATCCGGCGCGCACTTGCGGTATGGAGCGAGCATTGTTGCTCTCGATGAGGTCGCCGCTCGACAGACGGTTGTCAACGAAGCGCGAACCGCGATCTTTCATGCCGACGGTGAGGAAAACTCCGCGCCACTTCACCGCGCCGTACAGCTGCTGCAGCCATACCGCCGACGGCGATTGGGTGTTTAGCTGCCAACCTTTTTCGGCATCATAGACCTGATAGTCGGCCGAAGCCGAATATCCGGTCAGCATTTCAACTCCTGCCGACCAGCTGAAACGCTTGCTCAAGTCGAGATCTTTATGCACATCCAAATCGAGCAAAGCAGAGCCTTTCATGACAGTTTTACCATGGTTCCACGAGCCAATCATGTATGGGGCAAAGGTGCCTGAGGCACCACTGCCTATGGCCGTGGCTGAATATTCAACATCGTCTTGAGCCACACCCGTGGCGCAAAACATCGTTGCAAGAACTGATAATATTGTTTTTCTGCAAATCATGCTTCAAAATTAATCAATAATTTGCACCTACACAACAATCTACAGCTTCATTTAAGTGCGATTTTAGTCTCGGCGAAGCGATTAATCACTGTTTTTAGGTATTGACCACGGCTATAGGCAACAAAAAATACCGAAAAATGAGTATTGCCGGCTTGCAAATATGGTAGTAACTTTGCAACCGTAAGTAAGTGTTTTAGTAAACAATAGTTTGATTAGAAATAACCCGTAAGAATGCGAGGCGGCTCTCCGTGAGGAAAGCCGCCTCTGAACATTATTTTTGTGGGTGGCGGGGGTTGGCAGGGAACCAGCCTTTGCGCACGCGCTCGGCTTGCTCGGTGACCTCCTTGATGCTCCAGAAGCAGCTGAATGCGGTGACGCCAAGCAGCGACGCCGCAATGAGACTTTTCACACAGACGGCTCCAACAAGAAATGTCAAGCCGGCAATAAGAAACCAGATGCGACACTTCAGACCAAAATAATAGTAACCCTTTATCACCAGCGGGTGAAAAATACCGATTATGACAAACGTTGCCAAGCCAATGAGCAGACCGCCAAGATTGTAGGCGTCGATAAACTGTGTGAAATTCATAAATATTATTGAGCTTTTACCTCCGACAAGTCTACCAACTTATGTATTATAGCATAAATTGCCAAACCTGCAGGCGAGTGAATATTGAGTTTATTTGATATATTGCGGCGGTGCGTGGTGACCGTATGCACCGACAAACATAGCTTTACGGCTATCTCCTTGTTCGACAAGCCGCGAGCCACGCAGCACACTATGTCCTTTTCGCGGTCGGACAACACCGCTGCATCTGCCGGAGTATTGCTGTCGCCCGCCGCCGATTTTACTGTTTTAGTTTTAACCTTGCGCGTAAGTTCTTTTTCGAGACGAGCCACCGCCGGCACAAACAAAGCTTCTTCGACCTTGCAGTGAGTGAGCAAATCGTGCTCGCAATTGATGATATTAAACAGCACAGAATTAACTTGGTCGGCATTGCCCGGCTCAACACGATAGTGCGAAATGAAAATCTCCTTCAAGTCGTGCAGCTTTTCGGCTATCGGTGAGTGATGCTCTTTGAAGTGCGAGATTGTGAACTGGTCGGAGAGCTCGCCGCTGAGCAGCTGCTCTACATACGAGAACACATTGCGATCTTCAAAGTCCATGTGGGCGCGCACTTGCTCAACATACTCGTCGTAGAAGCGAATAATCATGAGCGTGAGGTCGTCGGAGCCGGTGCCGGTTACAACCTCAACGAGGCGTCGGCGCAGCGTTGGCAACAGATAGTCAAGAAAGTAGGAGTGCGCCGACTTGAGATATTGTATCAACGTGGGCAGAGATATTGACGACGCCTCGGCACCATAACCGCTGATAAAGTTTGCCACAGCCAAAAAAGTATCACAGTCTACACCATACTCCGCACACACTTTTACTACGGGCGCATCGCCGAAACCGGGCGAAATGCCGAAACGGCTCAATGCCGGCAAAAGATTATGGTCGCGCGACACTATATCGCGCATACGGTCAGTAGCGTTGTATTTTGCAGGTTCTTGTGATTTTACTTTTTTTTCCATCTTTGTAGGTTAATAATCATGCAAAGTTACTCAATATTTTGCAAACACAGCAAATTTCGCTAATTTTGTAACAAAACGTCAACATCGCCAATGAACATTATAGAAATATCATCGACCGCCGACGAGCGCGTTGCCATGTTTGCCACGCTCACTGAAGCCCAATTGCGCAACAAGCTCAACCCCGACGACGGACTGTTTATAGCCGAAAGTCCCAAGGTGATTAATGTGGCTTTAGATGCCGGATATCAGCCCGTAGCGCTGCTTTGCGAACGTCGTCACATTGACGGCGACGCCGCAACGTTGATTGCCCGCTGCCCCGACGATATGCCCGTTTATACCGGCGAACGCGACGTGCTTGCCTCGCTGACAGGCTACAAGCTGACGCGCGGCGTGCTGTGCGCCATGCGACGACGCCCCGACCTGACAGTGCAACAGGTGTGCGCCGATGCCAAGCGTATTGCCGTGATTGACAGCGTTGTCGACACCACAAACATTGGCGCTATATTTCGCTCGGCAGCAGCACTGGGCATTGACGGCGTGCTGCTCACACGCACATCGTGCGACCCGCTCAACCGACGTGCTGTGCGCGTGTCGATGGGGTCGGTATTTCTCGTGCCCTGGACATGGCTCGACGCTCCAATACAAAGCCTCAACGCATACGGATTTAAGACCGTAGCACTTGCTCTGCGCGACGACTCGGTGTCTATTGACGACGCCAACCTTTGCGCTCAACAAAAATTAGCCCTCGTGCTGGGCACCGAAGGCGACGGACTGGCGTCGACAGTGATTGCCGATGCCGATTTTGTGGCACGCATACCCATGGCTCACAATGTCGACTCGCTGAATGTTGCCGCAGCATCGGCCGTGGCATTCTGGCAACTGCGTGCAAAACACTGATTTACTCAAATTTTAGTGTTAACAATATGCAAATTTAATTTTTATGTTGTAGAACATAAAAGCGTTGTAAATTGTTATATATTAGATGTTTATTTCGCGAAAATCGTGGAACATCGTGAAACACATATAATAATTAAATGCAAAAAATTTGGTAACAACAAATTAATTTGCTAACTTTGAAATGTTGCGAATGACAAGCAAAAGAGCATTAAAAAGATTTATGCTCACATAATTCATCCATTTTCTTTTGCTTTCAGAGGCAATATTTTAGACAAATTTGAGTTATTAATTAAAAACACTAAAACCGATAAATACAAGCTGCAACTTCAGCAGCTGCAACCAGAAAGCATGACACTCTCTCGAATCATCCTATCAGCATCTTCAGCCATCATAATCGCTTTGACCGGTTTTACGGCTTCGGCGCAGACCTATCGTCTCCCCGGCCAACACACCGAGCAAACACATAATCTTCTCGCTGCACAAGGCAGCATCAACAACACTATTTCAATTAATCCCACCATCGATTATTTGAACTATAGCGAAGAAGAAGAACCCGAAGAAGACATCTACGAAGCAGGTTGGAACAGCAATATGGTTAATTGCTATGCCAATGTCAACGTGCCACAGACCGTAGTGATCAAAGGCCTTGACAAATTTTCAATGCCCTGCCCCGGATATATCACCTCACCCTATGGTTATCGCAAACGTTTCAAACGTCAACACAAAGGTGTAGACCTCAAAATCAGCATTGGTGACACCATCCGCGCTGCATTCGACGGCCGCGTTCGCCTCACCAAATATGAAGCCAAAGGTTATGGATACTACGTTGTAGTGCGCCACACCAACGACCTTGAGACCGTTTATGGTCACCTTTCACGCTTCCTTGTGAAACCCGACCAATATGTTAAAGCCGGCGACCCCATCGCTCTCGGCGGCAACACCGGACGCTCAACAGGCCCGCACCTCCACTTCGAAACTCGCTACATGGGCTACGCAATCAACCCCTCGGCAATTTTCGACTTTGCAAACCAAACAACTCACACCGACACTTACACCTTCGACAAGCGCACATACACACAAGCTCGCAACTACACCCCCGAGGCTAACGCCGAATACGCTAAAATGTATTACGAGCAAATGCAAGCCGGCAAGACAAGCAACACCGCTTCGGCCGCATCATCGCGCAAATCGTCGCGCAGCAAATCAGTGAGCGTGAAAAAAGGTGACTCACTAAGTCGCATAGCAAGCCGCAACGGCACAACAGTTGCCAAGCTTTGCGCCCTCAACGGATTGAAGAGCAACGCCAAGTTGCAACCCGGACAAAAATTGAAAGTAAAGTAACGACAAAAACTTAAATTGCATATAAAAACGCGTGTTATCTTTATTACGGATGACGCGCGTTTGCAATAACATACTTATGGCAAAAATAGGCGATATTGTGCGATATCTCAACGCAGTTGGCGGTGGTCGCATCACTAAGATAAAAGATAACGTGGCATACGTTGCCGACGAAGACGGCTTTGAAACCCCCGTGTTGCTGCGCGAATGTGTGGTTGTGCAATCGGTTGACGACGCACCCAAACCACAGCGCGGGGCAGTTGTAGCTCCCAAAGTGGAGCCGGCTTTTCCGTCAAAGTCGACCGACCCGGAGCCCGAGGAAGAGGAGTTTGAAGAAGTGCCCGGCGGCGACGTGCTCAACGTGGTGCTCGGCTTTGAAGCTACCGACCTCAAGCACATATCAAACACCTCGTACGACGCCTACATTGTCAACGACTCAAACTACTATCTCTATTTCAATTTCGCCACTCGCTCAGACGAAGCCGAAGGCCTCACCTCGCGATATGCCGGTGTTGTTGAGCCTAATATACAGCTGTTGCTCGGCACGTTCAGCCGCGACGATGTGGCACAGTTCGACCGCATATCGCTGCAATACATAGCCTTCAAGCGCGACAAAGAGTATGCGCCGAAAAATCCGGCAAACGTTGATATAAACGTCGATACAACAAAATTTTTCAAGCTGCATTGTTTCCGTCAGAACACATACTTCGAAAATCCGGCTCTGGCCTTCGATATAGTGCGCAACGACGTGGCAAACAAGATAGACCCGTTAGAAAATATAGCGCAGCTGCAACGCGAAATGCAGCGCAAAAAGAATGCCGACACACGTCCCGTGCGTCGCAAAATTTCAAAGCCGGCACAACACGGCGGCGAAACTATTGTTGTTGACCTTCACATTCACGAATTAGTTGATAATACGAACGGACTGTCGAATGCTGATATGCTCAACCTGCAAGTCGACAAATTTCGCGAAGTGATGGACGCTAACCTCAAAAATCATGGTCAAAAAATAGTGTTCATACACGGCAAAGGCGAAGGCGTGTTGCGCCAAGCATTGGCAAAAGAACTGAATTATCGTTACAAAAAGCACGACGTGCAGGATGCTTCGTTCCAAGAGTACGGTTACGGTGCCACTCAGGTGACGATAAGGTGACAAACATCACCTATGGTTCAGCTAAACTTCGCTACAAACTTCTATGATGAAAACTAAGAGAACTATAACCAATCTACCAACTGCATCACTAACATTTAACACTCTTACCGATGATTTTCTACTTTTCAGGGACAGGTAACACAAAACATTGTGCCACAAAGCTTGCTCAACTTTTAGGTGAGAAAATGTCACCGATAACCGTAGCTCAATTGCGTTCGCCCAACGATGCCCGTCTGAGCACCACCGACAAACGCGTGATATGGATGTTCCCCACCTATTCGTGGGGCATACCAAAAGAGATTGCAAACATGCTCAAACGTGCAACCATCAATATGCCCGAAGACTCACTGCATTGGATGGTAACAACCTGTGGCGACGATATAGGCTTGACGGCTTCGCAATGGCGCAAGCTCATGGACTATAACATTTTGAATGCCGCCTCGGCTTTCTCGGTGCAAATGCCCAACACCTACACATTCATGTCGGGATATGACGTAGACTCCGAACAGGTGGCAAACGACAAGATAGCAAAATCGGAGCAAACGCTCACCAATATATCAAAAATCATTGAGCGCGGCGAGCCCGTAAAAGACCAAGTGGTAAAAGGCTCTTTTGCATGGTTCAAATCAAAAATAGTTTATCCGCTATTCAACCTGTTTTGCACATCGCCACGGCCGTTTAATGTGACTGACGACTGCACCAAATGCGGTCTGTGTCGCAAAAAATGTCCGATGGAGAATATTGGATTCAGCCACAGCGGCGAGCCAAAATGGAAGGAGCACTGCATGCTGTGCAGCCGCTGCTATCACATTTGCCCCAAACACGCTGTGCAATACGGCAGCAAAACCAAAAAGAAAGGCCAATATCGCTCATTTATCAAGCTCACCGACTGAGCCAACAACGCATAAGTTTTGAAGTTTTTTATGCGATTAGCGTACTTTATCTCACAAAAAAAACGAGATAAAGTACGCTAATCCAATATTTTTCGTGTGCAGTAATGAGCCGTTTGCAACGCCCATCACACGATTTTTGAATCGAATTTTTTCAGTAAAAATTTTGCTAAAATAAATTTTAGCATTATCTTTGTACCGTATTCACATAACAAGAACCATGAAATATAATGAACTCCACAGAAAACTCCGAAAATACGGATGTTATCTCACAGGGAAGCAGCAAGCGGGTCACCCCGAATGGTACTCCCCTATAACCAGAAGGAAATTCGCGACAAGCAATCACGAATCTCAAGAAGTGAAAACCGGCACTCTGAAATCTATTCTTAGAGATGCAGGCATAAAATAATAGTAGTGGCAAAAAAACATTTACAGTCCATAACAGTTAACAGCAATACAACAAATTATGAAAACAGTACGAGTATTTATTGAACGCGGCAAAGACGGCTCTTATGGAGCTTATATGCCAGATGACAACAATCTCTCTTATGGAGTGATTGGTGAAGGCGATTCAGCTGCTAATGCTATAGCTGATTTCAAAAACGTCTACGAAGCGATGAAGGCTTCTGCCAAAGCCGAAGGTGAACCCTTCGAGGAAGTAGAATTTGTGTTCTCTTACGACCTCCCCTCTTTTCTTTTATACTACGCAGACCTTATCTCATATAAAGGTCTCTCTAAGCTCACAGGAATATCTTCAGCTCAAATCTCTCAATACATTTCAGGGTATCGTACACCATCTCCTAAGACTACAGCTAAAATTCAGGCTGCACTCAACTCCTTTGGTGACGAATTGAGCCGTTTGCAACTTGTTTGAATACAACAGAGGCTGTGCCAATTTTGACACAGCCTCTGTTGTATGGGGTGTGGGATGTTACTTGGTGAGGGGTGAGTAGTCGCGGCTGTAGCGAAGCATCTGTGTGGGATAGTCTTCGGTGTAGCTGACTGTGATGTCGGTGATGTTGCCGTTGGCATCGGTGACGGGAGTGTAGATGGGGTTAACGAAGCCTTTGTAGGGGGCTATTGAGAGGTGAGAGTAGCGCTCAAGCACTTCGTTGTGGATTTTGGGATCTACAGTCACGGCATATTTCAAAACCAATTCGCGACCGCCTTCGTAGTCGCCTTCACTCTTGATGCGTTGCACTTCTTTGAGCAATTGGCCAAAGAGGTTGCGCAGTGCAGCATAGTCGTTGATTTTGACGTATGTTTTGCCGTCGCGGGTCACGAGTTCAACAACATTATCGGCACGGCCGTGCTCGAAAGCCCATTCGGCAATAAGCTTGCGGTTGCGCATGTGAGCTTCTTCGACGTCTTTGCCGGGCTCGATGCGCATCAACTGAGTCATCAAACCGTTAAGCATATACTTGTAGTATTCGGCT
>CAZYNO010000020.1:0-18899 GCA_964648845.1 uncultured Bacteroides sp. | reverse complement strand
CCCTCATTCACAGTGCCCTCTGTTGAACCCGGCAAATATTACGCTCGCTTCAAAACCTCATGGCTTGAACCTGATCCCGATAAGGTTTCCGGCGATGGCGGTTATCCCGAAGTTGTCGACTTTGTGATTGAAGTGTGCAACGAGGTTAAGGTTTCAGTGCCCGCAAATAGCAATACAACTAACACTACGTCTTATGGCTCGGTGAAGATTCAAGAAACTGACGAAACCAGCGCTCTTTCTAATGACGTTGTGACTGTTGAGGCTGTGCCCAACGAAAAGCTTGATAAGATTGAGTTTATGTGCTGGACTGACAAAGACGGCAATATTCTCTCAAAGGAAAAAGTATATAAATATAACGTAACTGAAAACACCGAACTTGTTGCTCACTTTGGCTTCCCCGTATATGGTAAAGTTAAAGGTAACGCTTCAGCTTCATTTAGCTATACTAAACAATCAAACTTCACTGACATTAGCGGCAACAAACAATCAGCTCCCTCATTGCGCGATGCTGACGAAAGTTCTGCCGGCAATATCGAAAATACTACTGTAGAATTTACCAGCGGTGGCACTACCGGTGTTCTTAAGGCAGGACAAACTGCATACTTGAACACAAGCGCTGACAGCAACTCAACAATCCGCCGCGTATATATTTACAACCAATATACCGGCACTACTGAAACTTATGCACTTTCAGATGATACAGATGTGACTGACGCTACATTGGCGGTTGATGTTACTGCACCTATTGATGTATTGGTAGAGTATTATGCTATCAACACCGGGGTTGAGGATATAGCAGTTGATGCTGAGGCAGAGGCTGAATATTACAACCTGAATGGTGTGCGTGTGAGCGGCGACCTTGTGCCGGGTGTTTACATCCGTCGCGCCGCCGGCAAGACCGAAAAAGTCGTTGTAAAGTAAAAAGTAAAAAGTAAAGCGCACTGCGTGCGCAAGTAATGAGTAAAGAGCAAGAAGTGGGCTGACGCCGCTTCTTGCTCTTTACTTTTTTGCGATACGCGGTGGTGTGCGGGTCGACACGAAGATGCAACGTCTCCGACGTTGGTCGGTGTGGGTGGGCGCGGACCCCACAGAGCCTCCGCAAGCTCCGGCACTGTAGGGTTAACGAAAGTGGAGGCTCTCCGAGCCAGCTTAGTTACTCCTTACTCCTTACTCCTTACTTGCGCGTATCGCATCGTCGCGCGGGGCGAGAGGCTGCTCCGCTGCCGGGCACGGCACTACCGTGCCGTGCGAAAAAAAAGGTGGGTAGCCGGTTGGCTACCCACCACTGGATTAGATTGTAGTGTAATAGATTATTTATTTCGTTTATTCAAGGGTGCACTTGATTTTTTCAACGGAACTGCAATAGTGCCTTTGAGTTGTGTAGACTCGAATGAGCCCCATTTGTGTTTAACTTGGATGGGCACGATCAAGTAAGCGTCGGCTTGCAGGGGAGCACCGTTGTTTTGGAATGTCAATTGACCACCACCGCTAACGTTAGCTGTCATGTTGAGTTTTTCGAGGGTTGTGGGGTTGACTTTACCGGCAGCGTCGTCAGCAACGTAGATTTCGCCGTCGAATGTTGCAGCTTGAACGCCGTAGTATGTGTAGTAGTCTTTGGGAAGACCTTGAGTGTTAGCTACTTCGTTGCCGAAAGCATCTTTCATCGAGTAGTTCGATTCGAGGTCGATAGTAACTGCGCGAGAGTTATCTTCGATAGTTTCAGCAGTAGTAGAGTTGAGCGTGAGGATGGGCACGAGTTTGAGTTTGGTGTTGCCAACGAGCACTTGGAGGTCGTTGCGTCCGGCGTAGCGTTGGTTCCAGTCGAGAGTGATTGTTTCGCCGTCGTGGATAAGTTTTTGACCTTCTTCGGTGTTAGCCAAAGTGTAGTAGATGGCTTTGATGTCGGGTTGGTTAGTCTTAGTGATAGCCCAGTGACCGCTGATGCCGTCGAAAGTGAAGTCTTCACCAACATATTTAGTGCCGTGTGAAGCGTAGTCGACGTCGGCGAGGTCGCAAGCGCTGAGGCCTTGAACGTAGTCAACATAACGACCTTCGAGGATGTTGGTCTTATAGTCGGCAGTAGCATTGCCATCGTAAGGAATAGTCATGGGCACGGGGTAAACTTTCATTGTGCCGTCAACATACTTGAGGTTGTGCGATTCGCCGAGAGTAGCCGGGGTGAGTTTTACGATAACCTTGCCTGTGAGGTTGAGGATAACGTCGCCATTGAGGCCGCTTTGGTCGCGATATGTAACGGTATATTTGAATGAGAATTCGCTGGTGCCAACCTTGGTAACATCGGGAACGATAGTCCAAACGAGAGCTTTGTCGGTGTCGGTGAGCGGAGATTTGTAAGAAACCACCTTATTGTCTTCGTTGACGGGAGTGGGAACAACTTGGTCGTAAGTGGCAACGAAGTCAGCGCGAGCCATACCATCTTTGTTGATCTTAGAGAGCACTTTAGCGTCGAAGTCTTTCCAGGTGAGGATGTTCTTAACAGTGAGAGCGTCGTCGCAAGCAGATGTAACAGTAACGTCGTCGAATGCGATGTCGTAAGTCATAGCGGGAACAGAAGAGAATCTGATCTTGAAGTAGCGAGCGTCGACAACAGCTTTAGTTGTTGTGTTGTAGAGTTTTGCAAGGATGATGGGTTGTTTGCCGGCAATACCGTTAGCGCCATAGAGCACTTCGTTTTGCGGGATAACTTTGCCATCCTCAATCTTAGCAAAAGTTTGTTGGTTAACAGAATTGAGGTTGTAAGCTTGTTCGGGAACAGAGAATTCGATATCGAGGCCGTAAGCTTTCAATTCGTCGCGAGTGAGGAACGGGTGCTCAGCGTCAGCAACATATTCGCAACCTTCAACTATAGAGTAGAGGTCGAAAGTGTCAACATTGTAGGGTATTTCGGTAGCTACGAGTTCGTTTTCGGCAGAAGCATAAGCTTCGGCTTTGGTGTAGAGGTGGAGGTGGAGTTGCGGATCGTAATCGTTGCCGTAGAATGAGAGGCGCGGTTCGAAAGTAGTTTCGTCGAGACGAGAGTATTCAGAATAAACAGCTGCAGCAGCTTCGCCATCGAAGAGGTGAGCTTTAGCGATGGGCACCTTGAGGGCTACGGTGTTGATTTTGCCGTCTTCGCGCAACAGGGCAGCAGTAGTAGCTTTGCCAAGTTTGAGAGAGAGCACACCGTCGGTAACAGATGCAGAGTTGGGAACAACGTTGATGAGTTCGGCGTCAACATCGTCGGCGCGAGAAGTAGCAACTTTGGTCACAAATTTCAAGCCTGAAGCGTCGATGTCGTCAAGACCAACGTTAGAGGGGTTGAGACGATATTCGGCGATAGCAGTGCCGTTAGTCACGATTTCAGTTTTGTCTGTAGCAACATATTCGCCATTCTTAAGTTCGAGAACGGTGTATTTAGCAGACTTGAATTCGATAGAGGGAATGCCGTCAATATAAAGGTCAGGAATAAGAGTTACGCTGGTGAGACGGCGAGTGAGTGTGTTAGCGATAGTATTAACGGCGTTGTTGATTTTAGAAACCTCTTTTGCAATGTCGAGGATATCTTGAGTGTTATCGGCAACTTTTTGCTTGAGGGTAGAGATATCAGCCTTGTTTTGTTGAGCGAGAGCTTCAACAGCAGCTACGCGATCGCGGATAGATTGGAGGTCGGCGATAGCAGCTTCGATTTTGTCGAGGCGGTCGCTGGCGTTTTCCTTGAAGATTTCGAGGGCACGGATCTGTGTGTCGATAGCTTGGAGTTGTGCATTGAGAGCAGTGATAGCTTCGGTGTTGTTAGCAACAGTGGTTTTCAGAGTGTTAACTTCGCCTGTAAGAGCAGTGATAGAAGCTGTGTTTTCATCAACTTGCAGTTGCACGTTGCGCAGGCTTGAGTCGATACCATCAATACGACCAAGGATAGCAGCAATTTGATTAGCGTTTTCAGTGATCTTAGCGGTGTTAGCGTCGATAAGCGGACGGAGTTGGTCGATCACTTCTTGGATAGCTTCAGCCTTAGCAGTAGCGGCGGCTTGTTGAGCAAGAGCAGCTTGTTGAGCGGCTTCGTCGGCAGCCTTTTGGGCAGCGGCGGCAGCGTTTGCAGCAGCAGTGGCGTCAGATTGGGCTTTGTTGAGTGCCGTTTCGAGGGCTGTCAACTGCGAGCTCAATTGATTGATTTGTGTTTGTTGGTTGTTAATGTCGTCATCATAGTCCTTGCACCCAACGAAAGTTGTAGATGCTACAGCAAGAAGCGAGCAAAACATCAACTTAATAAACGATTTCTTCATAATAAATAAAGATTAAATTGTAAATATGTTTATAAAGATTTTTTTGTCTACACAGTTGTAGAACGTGATAGATTCACAAGATAAAGCAGTATGTTTTATCAGTAAGCAAGAGTGTTGGTTTGGGAGAGGATTGAGGGGATCGTAAGAGCAGTATGCACTAACACACAAAGATAATGTTATTAGCATGAACTGTGACGAGATGTTGTGGCGCTAAGGGGCACATGTGTTTTTCGCATCACCGATTAGCTTTTTTGATGGATGGTAATGATGTTGTTTGCTTGTGTTGGAATATTGATTAGAGTGTATGATATATTAAACTACGCGGCAAATATCGTACATAATTTTGTAATATCCAAATTATTGTAAGAATTTTTTGTTAAAAGTTTATTAATTCTCACATTTTTGCCACATCAGCGTAATATCCTCGCCACAGGACTGTTAAAAAGGAAGGCAAAAGTAATTAGTAAAAAATTTATAAAATGTTTGTAAATTGGAGATTTTTTTGTAAGTTTGCGCAAGAAAAAGTTTGTTATTGTTACCATGTGATAATCATGCAACCCCCTATGATAATCATCCTTGAATATCTATAACATCCTAATCTTCTTCATACAAAAGTTCATTCACTTATATTTAATAACCTAAATTCATTTCTGAAAAAATGAAGAATTATCTACCTAAATTTGCCGCATGTGCCGCAGTATGTGCCTTGTCGCTGTCGTTCACAGCAAAGGCCGGTGACTACGACCATGCAACCGGTACTTCTACCCATGCCGAACGTGGCATCAGCTCAGTAACATTCACCGATGCAGCCGGCAACAGCGGCAGCGTGGCAGGTCTCGTTGCCAACTCAAGCGGTCGCGACATCTATGTTGACCAAACCGACACCAAAGTAACCTTGGCTCAAGGCATCCCCGTGTCGATTAGCGCTCAAGGCGGCGGCTCTTGGATACACACCTACTTTTTCATCGACTACGACAAAGACGGTGAATTTGAAGCCGACTTCGTAAGCGACAGCGACTTCACCGTAACCGACAAGAGCGAACTTGTTACCTACAACTTGTATAAAGGTTCAGGCAACACTTGGTATAACAGCCTCGGTGCTCTCAGCGTGACCAGCGGTGCTGCTTCAGCTGCAGGTCCCACACCCGAACTTCCCGCATTCACCATACCTTCAGACTTGGAGCCGGGCGAATATCGCGCACGCTACATCATCCGTTGGAACAGCGTAGACCCCACAGGTAACGAAAACGATAGCGACGGCAACTCAATGGCTACTAACGGTGGCGAAATGATTGACTTCGTTATCAACGTAATCTCAGGCAAAGGCACAGTTTCAATCACCGAACCCGAAGCCGGCTCAGGCACATTGCAGGTGTTCAACGGTGAAGATGCCGTGACCGACGGCTCAACTTTTGCTCTCGGCACTCAACTCAAAGTTGTTGCTACAGCAGCCGACGGCTATGCTATCCGCTATGTAAAAGCTAACGACACGGAGCTCGAAGGCGAAGACGGCGTTTACAACTACACTGTTGTTGGCGACGTAAACTTCTCGGCAAACATCTACGAAGTTGCTTCATACCGTCCCGCAGTGACAATCTCTGCTCCCGCAGAAGAACAAGGTTCACTCAAAGTTTACAACGGCGACACCGAAATCAAGAGCGGCGACGAAGTTGCTAACGGCACAGTGCTCACAATCGTTCCCGAAGCCGGCGACTTGTACAGCGTAGCTTCAGTGAAAGTAAACGACGAGGCTATCGAAGCTAACGAAGGCGTTTACAGCTACACCGTAAACGGCGCAGACATCACAGTGTCAGCAACATTCAACGCTATCAGCTACTCATACAAGACAGGCACAGTGTCATCAACCGCAGGCCGTGGCGTCAACAGCATCACAATCTCCGACGAAAACGGTCACTCAACCAGCGTATCAGGCAATGGCACAGCAAACCGCCGCAACGTCTTTGTTGACCAAACCTCAACAGTTGCCGAATTGAGCGCAGGCTCTGCAATCTCATTCAGCGTTACAGGTTCAGGCGAATGGATGCACACATATTTCTATATCGACTACAACCACGACGGCGTGTTCACTCCCGTATTGACCGATGCCGGTGGCGCAGCTGAAGACAGCGAACTTGTAACATTCAACGCTTACAACGCTATCAACAGCCTTGGCGAAACAGTAGAAAATCACCAAATGATTGCTACTCCCGAGCTTCCCACCTTCACTATCCCCGAAGAATATGCCGGTCACACATTCCGTGCACGCTACAAAGTTGACTGGAACGACACCGATCCCCTCGGCGGCTCACAAATAGCCAGCGCCGGCGGCACAATGATGGACTTCATCATCAAAGTTGTTAAACCCACTCCCGTTAGCCACACCGTAGCTGTAGCTTCAGCTAAAGGCGACGACGGCAAACAATATGGCTCAGTAGCTATCAACGGCAGCGATGCTTTGTATGTTGACACTACCGAAAGCGAAGCAACCGTTGTTGCAACTCCCGCACAAGACGCTCAATTCATGTACTGGAAAGACGCTCAAGGCAAAGTTGTTTCAACCGACGCTACCTACACATTCGACGTTACAGCCGACGCTACACTCACCGCAACATTCGGCTTCGAACTCGTAACCGAGTCGACCGACGGCGGTACATTCCACGTTGAATATGGCAACACCGAACTTTCAGGCAACAGCAAAGATGTTGTTGAAGGCGGTAAAAACGCTATCGCTATCATCGACAGCATCGACGACAGCTGCAAACTCGGCACAACCAAAGTTAACGGCGAGGCTGTAGACTTCACTAATGAAGACGGCGACATCTACTACGATTTCGTAATTGACCAACCCTACACCATCAGCGTAGAATTCAGCAAAGACTCAAGCGGTGTAAGCAACATCGCAGTTGACGCTAACAACGGCGTAGCTGAATACTACAACCTCAACGGCATGCGCGTAAACGAAGCAAACCTCACTCCGGGTCTCTACATCCGTCGCGCAGGCAACGCTGCTGAAAAAGTTGTAATAAAATAATCTTTGCGGCAAAGCCGCAACATAAGTAAGAAGTAAAGAGTAAAAAGATGGCTAACGCCTGTGCAGGCAAGCCGCTTTTTACTCTTTGCTTTTTTGCGTTTTGTTTGCGCTCCGCGCACACTGTTTTGGGGGAGAATATTTTGTAGTGTGGGTAATTTGGTTTAATTTTGCATAGTAATAGCAAGCACTAACGATAAGACAATGGCACTAACCATAATAAATAATAAAGATTTATCCGCCAACAACACTTTTGCAATGAAGGTGAACTGCAAGCGGTGGATAAGCTATGATTCGACAGCCGACCTCATTGAAGCAATAAAACTCATTGGCACAGAGCGTTTTGTGCATATCGGCGCCGGCAGCAATCTGCTGTTCACCGGCGACTTTGACGGCACAATACTCCACTCGCAAATCACCGACATGAGCGTGGTTGGCGAGACAGCAACAGAGGTGCGCGTACGCGTGGGCGCCGGCGTGGTGTTCGACGTCTTTATCGACGAAATGTGCCGCCGCAACTATTGGGGCGTTGAAAATCTGTCGGCAATACCCGGCGAGGTTGGAGCCTCTGCAGTGCAAAACATTGGCGCATACGGCGTGGAGGCTAAAGACGTGATAAGCGAGGTGGAGTGTATCGACACCACCAACTGCACCGTGGTGACTTTTGCCAACAGCGAGTGCAAGTACGGCTATCGCGACTCACGCTTCAAGCACGACAAAAATCACTATATCGTGACACACGTCACTTTCACCCTGTCGAAGGTTGCAACTCCGCGTTTGAGCTACGGCAACCTGTCGTCGGTGATAAGTGCCGACTGCACCGACCCTATGGCTATACGCAAAGCCGTTGTCGAAGTGCGCGCCAAAAAGCTGCCCGACGTAAAGCAATACGGCAGTGCCGGCAGCTTCTTTAAAAATCCGGTTGTCGACGCCGCAACCTACAGCGCCGTGCAGCAACGGTGCGGACGCGAAGATGTGCCCTACTATGCCGTGGGCGATATGTATAAAATTCCGGCAGCATGGCTCATTGAGCAATGCGGATGGAAAGGCAAAACCGTGGGCAACGCCGGCGTGTGGCATTTGCAGCCGCTTGTGCTCATCAATGCCACCGGCAAAGCCTCGGCACAAGAGATTATCGACCTCGAGAACGCTATCATCAACTCGGTGCGCAACAACTTTGGCATTGAGCTGCATCCCGAAGTGGAACACATCTAACCCCTATCAGCTAACACTTACACATCATATTATACAACATAATGAGTCAATTTATAATTGAAGGTGGACACAAACTCCACGGCAGCATCGAACCTCAGGGAGCAAAAAACGAAGCACTGCAAATTATCAGCGCCTCGCTGCTCACCGACCAACTTGTCACCGTATCAAATATCCCCGAAATCGTTGACATACACAACCTCATTGACTTGCTCAAGGGTATCGGCGTGAAAGTCACTCACCCCGAAGTTGGCGTGTACACCTTCAAGGCCGACGAACTCAATCTTGAATACCTCAACAGCATTGAGTTCACACAAAAGTCGGGAGCTCTGCGCGGCTCGGTGCTCATCGTGGGCCCGCTGCTCACCCGTCTTGGCGACGCATACTTTGCCAAACCCGGCGGCGACATGATAGGCCGACGCAAAATTGACACTCACATCCGCGGCATGATTGACCTCGGCGCCGCTGTTGAATATGATGCTGTGAAGAAAGCTTACCACCTCACCCGCCCCGAGAGCGGCCGTCTGAAGGGCTGCTACATGCTGCTCGACGAGGCTTCGGTGACCGGCACCGCCAACATCATCATGGCGGCAGTGCTTGCCGAGGGTAAGACCACAATATACAATGCTGCATGCGAGCCCTACATACAGCAGCTGTGCAAAATGCTCATCGCCATGGGTGCAAACATACAAGGTGTGGGTTCAAACTTGCTCACCATCTACGGCACCACAAGCCTTGGCGGCGCCACACACCGCGTGCTGCCCGACATGATTGAGATTGGCAGCTTCATCGGCATGGCAGCACTGACACGCAGCGAGCTTACCATCAAAAATGCCTCGGTTGAAAATCTGGGCATCATCCCGGCAGCTTTCCGCCGTCTGGGCATAAATCTGCAAATCAAAGGCGACGACATATACATCCCCGAACAAGAAATATATGAGGTTGAAACCGCACTCGACGGCTCAATTCTCACCATAGCCGACGCCCCCTGGCCCGGCTTGTCGCCCGACCTTATCAGCATAATGCTTGTTGTTGCCACACAGTGCAACGGCAGCGTGCTCATCCACCAAAAGATGTTTGAGAGCCGTCTGTTCTTCGTTGACCGACTGATAGATATGGGCGCACAAATCATGCTCTGCGACCCGCACCGCGCTGTGGTTATCGGACAAAATCACCGCTTTGAGCTGCGCGCCAACAAGATGACATCGCCCGACATACGCGCCGGCATCTCTATGCTAATCGCGGCAATGTCGGCAAACGGCACCAGCACCATCGGCAACATCAACCAGATTGACCGCGGCTATCAAGACATAGACAAGCGTCTCAACGCCCTGGGTGCGCACATCACTCGCGAAGACTAATCATCAACATATATCCACACCCCACCCCGACTCATGAAATATCTTGCCTTAATAACAGCCCTTGCATTTGCCGCAACAGCCAATGCCTCTGAAGTGTGCGACACTGTGCACGTTGCCGACTTTGGCGCCAAGCCATACACCTATACCAACAGCGTGGAGTGCGTGCAACGAGCCATCGACTCGGTGCGCTTTCACAACGGCAAAAAGGTGGTGCTCAAATTTGAGCCCGGACGCTACGACATCTGGCCCGAAGGCGCTGCACGGCACGAGTATTTCATCACCAACACATCGTCGGAAGAAGAATGTGCGTCGAAGGTGAAAACCATAGGTCTGCTTTTCGACGGCTTGGAGAATGTTGAGGTAGACGCCGAAGGCACCACATTGATGATGCACGGCAAGATTACACCCATAGCCATTGACGGCTGCAAGAATGTGACTCTGCACGGCTTTACGCTCGATTTTGAGCGTCCGGGCGGCTCGGAACTTACATATACCGACGTGCGCCCCGGCAGCGTGACTGTGAGTGTGAACCGCGATGCACGCTACGACATTGCCAACAATCGTCTGCAACTTATAGGCGAAGGCTGGCGCTCAAACTCGGTGCACTGCATAAAATATAATCCGACTCTCGACCAATGCTCTTATAGCGGCGACTGGTATGTGCTCGCCAACAGCGACGTCACCGAGCTCGCCGACCACAAGCTGCAATTTGCCACTCCCGCCAACTTTGCCCCCGAGGCGGGCACCACGCTCACATTGCGCGACATCATCCGCGACCAAGTGGGCATGTTCATCTATCAATCGGAAAACGTATCACTGTGCGACGTGCACGTGCGCTACATGCACGGTTTGGGCATAGTGAGCCAATATACGCGCAACATCACCATGCACAAGGTTGACTGCACACCGCGCGAAGGACGGCTGCTTGCGTCGTCGGCCGACTTCATGCACTTTTCGGGATGCAGCGGCCACATCAGCATCGACAGCTGCAAATTTGTGGGCGCACAAGACGACGGCATAAATGTGCACGGCACAAATCTGCGCGGCGTTAGTCGCATTGACGACCGCACACTCGAGTTGCGCTTTATGCATCCGCAAAGCTACGGCTATCAAGCATTTTGGGAAGGCGACACCGTGGCCTTTGTGCAAGCGGCAACTATGCTGCGCAAAGAGACAGCCGTGGTGACCGCTGTTGAACGCCTCACCGACCGCACGGTGCGCGTGAGCTTCAACCGCAACATCCCCGCCGACTTTGAGATAGGTCACGACTGCGTGGAAAATCTCACCTGCACACCGTCGGTTGAAGTGCGCAACTGCTACTTCAATCGCACCAGCACTCGCGGCATACTGATGACCACCCCGCGCAAGGTGGTGATTGCCGACAACACCTTCGAGCACACCGGCATGTGCGGCGTGCTCATTGAGGCCGATGCCGAGGGATGGTATGAGTCGGGGCCAGTGCGCGACGTCACCATCACCCACAATCGCTTTATAGGCTGCGGATACAACGGCGGCCCACACAATGCCACAATAGCCATCAATCCTTCAAACAAAGTTATCGACGCCAAAAAGCCCGTACACTCGGGCATACGCATCACCGACAACTATTTCGACACCGAAGGCCGCCCCGTGCTCTACGCCAAGAGCACACGCAACCTCACATTCACCGGCAACACCATAAAAGAAATGCCCGCCACGCCCTACATCACCGAAGGATGCTCGGCAGTGCGCATACAGAAATAGCATTTTTAAGAGCGAAGTTGTTGCAGGAGAGCAGATTTTCTTGTAATTTTGCAGTTGAATTTCAGCGGGGAATCGGGTTAGACTCCCGAGCAGGGCCGCTGCCGTGAGATTGTGCGCATTGGCACACGCCGATGCAACGCCGCTTCACTAAGCCACTGAGCGAATAGCTTGGGAAGGCGAAGCTGCCAACAATCAAGCCGGAATATCCGCTGAAACTCAGATTATTACTAACACAGCACTCGATTTTCGCGCACCAAAATCAGGGCTATCAGCCAAAAATTTCATGCACGGACAGCGAGTGTGTCATTCCGTCTGCATGATATATCGCAAAATATTCAGCCTACTTTCGTTATTTGCAATGAGCATCAGCGCGTTTGCCGTCGACACCGACAGCGAGCTCGACACCGTTGGCGTGTCGTCGCTGCAAGAATTTGTGCTCTACGGCAAATCAGACCCCAATCGCGAAGTTATACCAACACAAACACTGTCGGGCAAGACGCTGCAATCGCTCAACAGCCACAGCGTTGCCGATGCCGTGCGCTATTTTTCGGGCGTGCAGCTCAAGGACTACGGCGGCGTTGGTGGCGTGAAGACGCTCGACATACGCAGCATGGGTTCAAACCATCTCGGCGTGTTTTACGACGGCATACAGCTTGGCAACGCACAAAACGGTCAAATAGACTTGGGCAAATTTTCGCTCGACAATATTGAGGAAATATCGCTATACAACGGCCAAAAGAGCAACATCTTTCAAAATGCCAAAGACTTTGGGTCGGCAGGCACAATATATCTGCGCACAAAACGCCCGAAATTTGTGGGCAACAAACGCACCAACGTGCAAGCCACAATGCGTGCCGGCAGCTTCGGCTTGGCAAATCCGGCAGTGCGCATAGAGCAAAAACTCAGCGAAAAAATCAGCGCCTCGTTTAATGCCGAATATACCTACGCTACCGGCAAATACAAATTCCGCTACCTCAAAATGTTTTCAGACGGCACATTGGCTTGGGACACCACAGCCACACGTCAGAACGGCGACATCAAAGGCTATCGTCTGGAGGGTGCATTGTTTGGCAAACTCAACGGCGGCAGCTGGTATGGCAAGCTATACTACTACGACTCGGAGCGCGGCATACCCGGAGCTATCGTGAACAATGTGTGGAAAAACTCGCAGCGACAATGGGACCGCAACTTCTTTGCCCAAGGCACGTGGCAGCGACAAATCACCGACAAATATAAATCGATGATAAACTTCAAGTATGCCCGCGACTATATGCGCTATCTCAACCCCGACACAACGCTGATGTATCTCGACAACACATTCCACCAGGACGAGATATACGTCACCACCGCCAACTGCTACGAGATTTTGCGCGGTTGGGATGTTGACTTGTCGGTAGACTATCAGTGGAACCACCTCAGCTCAAACCTCACCAACTTTGCCCGCCCGGTGCGCAACACAGTGCTCGCGGCACTTGCCACATCATATCGTGTGACACCAATCAAGGTGCAGGCAAGTTTGCTATACACCCACGTTGGCGACCGCTCGGAGATTATCAACGGCGGCATAAACCTGGGCAAGCGCACAAGCAACTTCGACAAATTCACCCCGGCAGTATTCTTCAGCTACAAGCCGTACGAACACCGCGACCTGAATATACGCGCATTCTACAAACGCATATTCCGCATGCCAACATTCAACGACTTGTATTATACCGACATCGGCAATGCCGACCTCGAGCCTGAATATGCCACGCAATACGACTTGGGCATGAACTGGCGTCACGACAGCTATACATCGTTCTGCCGCAGCTTCGAAGTGAACGTCGACGGCTATCACAACCGCATCAGCAACAAGATTATCGCTGTGCCCAAGGGCAGCGGTCAATATCGCTGGATGATGATGAACATTGGCAAAGTGCACATTTGGGGCGCCGACATATCGGCACAAAGCGAGTTTGCATTGCCCGCCGACATAGCGCTAAATCTGCGCTTGTCGTACACTTATCAGCGAGCAATGGACTACACCGACCCTACCGACAACGATAAGCCCGCCGGAAGCTACAAGGGACAAATATCATACATCCCCGAGCACAGCGGCTCGGTGGTTGCCGCAGCCTATTGGCGCAATTTCAACCTCAACTACAGCTTCATCTACACCGGACAGCGCTACCACAACTCGAGCAACATACAAGCCAATCTCGAGCAGCCGTGGTACACACACGATGCATCGGTGAGCTACAAGTTCAGCCTCAACAAGTGCAACTTCACCGCCACCGCCGAGGTCAACAACCTCTTCAATCAGCAGTACGAGGTGATACTCAACTACCCGATGCCCGGCCGCAACTATCGTTTCATCCTTCAATTTGACATCTAAATGAAACAATACATATATATAGCACTCAGCATTCTGTTGGCAGCGGCAACATCGTGCCGCAACGACGACATCATCTTCATACCCGAAGAGGTGACTGTCACCACACCCGAATATACTTCGATTGAAGGATTTTATCTGCTCAACGAGGGCAATATGGGTTCAAACAAAGCCACGCTCGACTATTACGACTATACCACCGGCGTCTACACGCGCAACATCTACGGCAACGCCAACCCGAGCGTGCCCAAAGAGATGGGCGACGTGGGCAACGACATTGCCATATACGGCAGCCGCCTGTATGCCGTGATAAATTGCTCGAACAAGGTTGAGGTGATGAACGCCAAAACAGCAGAGCGCATCGGACAAATCGACATTCCCAACTGCCGCTTCATAAAATTCTACAAAGGCTATGCATACGTCACATCGTATGCCGGACCGGTAGAAATCAACCCCGAATACACTCAAAAAGGCTACGTTGCCAAGGTCGACACAGCCACGCTTGAGGTGGTTGACCGCTGCATTGTGGGCTTCCAGCCCGACGAGCTCGACATTGCCGACGGCAAAATATATGTGGCAAACTCGGGCGGATATATGGTGCCGAACTATGAAAATACAGTCTCGGTTATCGACATCGAAACCTTCACCGAAGAAGAGCGCATAGAGATTGACATCAACCTTGAGCGTCTGCGTGCCGACTCGCACGGCATGATTTGGGTGTCGTCGCGCGGCGACTACTACACCGTGCCGTCGCGACTGTATTGCTACGACATACGCAAAAAACGCATGGTCAAGCAGCTCGACGTGCCCGTGGGCTCAATGACTATGGTTGGCGACTCAATATATGTGCTGTCAAACGCATTCAGCTACGTCACCATGAGCAGCACGCCGCAATACGCAATCGTCAACACCCTCACGCAAGAATGTGTGAGCACCAACTTCATCACCGACGGCACCGAGCAAAATATCAAAGTGCCCTACGGCATTGAAGTCAACCCCATAACGCACGACATATACGTAGCCGATGCACGCAACTATGTGAACCCCGGTTATCTCTATTGCTACTCATCTGACGGGGTGCTGAAATGGAGTGTGCGCACAGGCGATATTCCCGCACATTTTGCATTTTTAGGCTCAAACATAAACGAACAATAACACTACCAAGTATCACAGACAAGTATGAAAAAATTTTTACTCTTAGCCGGATGTGCTGCAGTGCTCGGCGCCAATGCCGAAAACTCGCCCTATCTCTACAAGGTTTACGACTTTCTGCCCGCTCCCGGACAATTCATCAACACATTGCCCGAATATGAAGAAGGCGACACACAAGCCGAAATCAATGCAAAAGTAGAAGAGCAATTGTGTGGTGATAAAACCCCCGGTATGATTAGTCTCGGCTCGTACGGCGGCTACGTGGTTGTTGGTTTCGACCATCCTGTTGTGAATGTGAAAGGCGAATACGACTTCAAGATTTACGGCAACTCATTCAGAGCGGCGCAAGCCGAAAACGGCGGCAGCAGCGAGCCGGGCATCGTGATGGTGTCGGTCGACACTAACGGCGACGGCATTCCCAACGACAAATGGTACGAGCTCGCAGGCAGCGACTATGCCAAATCGCTAAAAAACTATCAGATAACATATTATCGCCCCGACGAAAATAAAGAGAAAGTAAAAGATCCCAACGACAATACCATCAGCGATGCCACATATATCCGTTGGACATCAAACAATCCCGATGCCGAAGAAGGCTATGTGTATCGCAACAACTTCCACTCACAATCATATTGGCCGTCGTGGTATGAAGGCGACACAATGACATTTACCGGCACATTGCTCGACAAAAACGGAGAAGATATAAGCGGATACGGCTCTTATTGGGTGCTCTACTTCTTCGATTGGGGATATGTTGACAACATGCCCAACTCTGAAGACCCCGGACTCAAAATTGACTGGGCTGTCGACGAAAAGGGCAACCCCGTAGAGCTCGACAAAATCGACTTCATCAAAATCTATTGCGCCGAAAACCAATATTGCGGCTGGCTCGGCGAAACATCAACCGAAGTGAGCGGCGGCGAAGACCTTCACCCCACGGCAGTGGCTGCAGTGAAAGATATTGAAATCGACAGCAATGCGCCGGTCGAAATATACAATCTCAACGGCGTACGCATTGATAATGAGAACATTCCCGCCGGCGTCTACATACGTCGTCAAGGCAACAAAGTCAGCAAGGTTTTAGTTAATTAAACTTAATTGTAACCATTTTAAATTGATTTTGTAATATTTTTAGCGCATTTAATTGTATATTTGCCGCAAAACGATATACAATTAAATGCGTAAAATTTTTGAAGCCAATCTCCTATACTCTGAAGAGCACCTATCTTGCCCCAACTACCAACATGTTGCAAAATTAGGATTTAGGTATATGGAATTTCCGAAGTCTTCGTTTATAACCAGCGAAGGGCTCGAAGCAAACGTTGTGGTGTTTTTGCTGAAAGGGACACTGCACTACGAGTTGTGCTCGGAAGAACGCAAAACAATGACCGCCGGGCACATGTTGTTCATGCCCTATAAGTCGACGTGCGACCTCGAATTTAGCGACAAAAGCGTGGCTATAGAGATGGCCTTCGAAAAGACAAACTTCACATGCATAGAAGCACCGCTGGCAGCGCTGCGTACGCTGATAAAAGCTGACAACGCCGATGCCAATCTGTTGCCGATAAACCGCAGCTTGAATGCTTTTTTAGAGCTCACAACGATGTATCTGCGCAACGGTGTGAGTTGCGGCTCATTCCACCGACTGAAAATTGACGAATTTTTCATAGTGCTGCGCCACTTCTACAGCAAAGAGCATGTGGCAGGATTTCTTGCGCCGCTATTAGGCAACTCGCAAGAATTTCGCATGATGTGTTTGCGCACACGCACCACGTGCCACAACATCACAGAGATGGTGACACAGTCGGGCATGAGCAAAACTAAGTTTTACGATGAATTTCGCAAGGAGTTTGGCGAAGTCAACCCCAAGAAGTGGTTTGACAACTACCTTGAATACAAGATACTCCATGCAGTGTCGCGCCCCGGAGCGAGCGTGAAAAAGCTTGCTTTCGAGCTCGATTTTGAGAGCGAAGCCGCCTTCAGCCAATACTGTCACCGCCATTTTGGCGTGACAGCATCCGAGCTTATCAGGCAGCGTCGCAAGGGTATAGAAAATATGTAAGTTATTTTTTGAATGAGCGCATAAGCTCGCCGATAATCAATACCGGCGAAGTTGCAGCTATGATTATAAGCCAATCAACAGCGCTTATCGACACCACACTGAACAGTGCGCCGCCGAGCTCAACAATCAAAATTTGTCCCACAAGTATCATTGCCAAGACTAACACAAATTCGCCGCAGTCCTTGAAGTGCAAAGCCGAGCGTCCGGTGGCAAAAGCGCGTGCGTTGAAGAGGTTCCAGAATTGCAGGAATACGAATGTGGTGAAGAATATTGTCAGCTCGTATGGCGATAAACCCATGGCATCAACATGATGCGGGGCGCTGAAGAAGTGCGTGAGCGAAGAGACATCGTGGCTGTCGAGATAGAGCAACAATGCAAGCAGCACCACAAAAAATGTGAGGCCTACGCCAATGATATGCTTCCACATAGGTCGGTTGATGATGAAAGCTGTGCGCGAGCGCGGCTTTTCGCGCATCACCGAGGGAGTGGGCGGCAATGCGGCAAGTGCCATGGCGGCAAAGGTATCCATGATGAGATTTACCCACAGCATTTGTGTGACTGTGAGCGGCGATTGCATGCCTATGAATGCGCCGATAAGCACTATCAAACTTGCCACCACGTTCACTGTCATTTGGAACATGATGAAGCGCTGAATGTTGCGATAAAGCGAGCGTCCCCACATCACGGCACGGCCAATAGATGTGAATGAGTTGTCGATGATGGTGATGTCGCTGGCTTCTTTGGCAACAGCAGTGCCGTCGCCCATAGATAAGCCCACTTGTGCGGCTTTGAGTGCGGGAGCATCGTTTGTGCCGTCGCCGGTCACAGCCACCACCTCGCCGCGACGCTGCAACGCCTCAACAAGACGTTTTTTGTCGATGGGACGGGCGCGAGCAATAATTTTGAAGTTGCCAACGTGCTCTTGCAGCTCGGAGTCGGTCATAGCAGCCACAGCCACGCCGGTGGTGATGTTGCTGTCGCCGTCGGTATCGTCGTGCCACAGGCCAATTTGTCGGCCAATTTCTTTAGCAGTGCCGGGAGTGTCGCCGGTAACAATCTTTACAGCCACTCCGGCATCCGTAACTTTAGCTACGGCGGCAGGCACATCGGCGCGCACGGGGTCGCTGATGGCAACAATGCCGAGGAACGATATTTTGTCGCAATGCACGGCGTTGTCGCTGATAACACCGTCAGAGCTCTCAAGCTCGGCGAAAGCGAAGCCGAGAGTGCGCATGGCTTGATTTTGATATTCAAGCAACTGGCTGTCAACAATATCGCGAGTGAGACCTACAGGCAATTGCGAGCATAGGTTGAACACAATCTCGGGAGCTCCTTTCACATACAACAAAATCTTGTTGTCGGCTTTTTCGCGCACTACCGTAGCCATATATTTGCGCTCGGTGGTGAACGGCAATTCGCTGATGATGTGGTATTGGTCTTTAATTCGCTCGTAGTCTATGCCTTGTTTATCGAGCCAGAGCAGCAGCGCGCCCTCGGTGGGATTGCCCAGCACCTTGGGATTGTCGGGTTGCGAGCGGTCGAGTTTGGCTGTAGAGTTGAGCGCTATGCCTTGCTCAATGTGCGGGCGCAAACTTTGTGCGGCATAGAAGTTTGCATTGTAGACCTGCATGCGATTTTGGGTGAGCGTGCCGGTTTTGTCGGTGCAAATGACGGTAGTGGCGCCCAT
>CAZYNO010000019.1:0-19558 GCA_964648845.1 uncultured Bacteroides sp. | reverse complement strand
GAGGCGTTGTCGACAACGAAGTCTGCTTTGTCTGCAATCTTTTCGCGCGAGTTGGTAGTGGCAACGCCCACAACTTTGGCTCCTGAGCGGCGTCCGGCTTCGAGTCCGGCCAGCGAGTCTTCAAACACATAGCAGTCATGCGGATCACAGCCAAGACGTTCGGCTGCGCGTAGATAGCCTTGCGGATCAGGTTTTGAGAGCGTAACATCTTCTTCAGTGAGCACTGCGTCGATATTCGCAATGAGTTGCGGCAGCTGTTCGCGCACATGTTGCATCTTGACATTGTTGCTACTGGTCACAATGGCAGTGCGTATGCCGCGTTTGTGCAAGTCAGCAACAAAATCAATCACGCCGTCAAACACACGATATTGCATCTCTGCCTCATGCTTTTTAAGCTGCGCAACAATTTCTGCCTGAACGTTTTTATCAGGAAAATATGTGTTGAGTATATTGCCTAACGTGTTTCCTTTTATGATGAGGGCAAAATCATCGTAGCCGCTATTGTATTTGCGGCCAATCTCTGCCCAAAATTCTGTGTAACTCGGTTCTGTGTCAATAAGCACACCGTCAAGGTCGAATAATACTCCTATGTTTCTGCTCATAAGTATGGGGATTCTTGATTATTTTCCACAAAATTAATACTTTTATCTCATTAATTGTGTCATAAATGTGCTAATTTTGTATCCGCAAACATCTTTCACAATCAATCATGACTCAGACCTTGACTTTGCGCGTTGATCCGCGCACCGCATACGAACAAAATATTCTCGCTGCCGAGGTGGCAAAACAGATTGGCATAGCTGCAAATCGCCTCAAACGTGTCGACATCATGAAGCGTTCAATTGATGCCCGTCAGCGTCGTGTGATGATAAACCTCACCGTTGTGGCTCATATCGATGCCATCGACGAAGTTGCTGTGAAGCCCGAGGTGATTGAGTATAAACACGTGTCGCCCGAAGCCCGACAAGCTATAGTTGTCGGCGCAGGTCCGGCAGGCCTGTTTGCGGCATTACGCCTCATAGAGTTAGATATTAAGCCCATAGTCTTAGAGCGTGGTAAAGACGTTGATGCGCGCCGCAAAGACATGGCAAATATCAGCCGACAAAACATTGTAAATCCCGAGTCGAACTATTGCTTTGGCGAGGGTGGTGCCGGTGCCTATTCCGACGGCAAACTTTATACCCGCAGCAAAAAACGTGGCTCGGTTGAGAAAATCCTCAATATCTTCCACCAGCACGGCGCGTCGCGAGACATCCTTGTTGACGCACATCCGCATATCGGCACCGACAAACTGCCAGATGTTATCAAAGCAATGCGCAACACCATTATTGATTGCGGTGGCGAGGTGCACTTCAACACCCGTGTAGACAATCTGATAGTGAAAGATAATGCTGTGGCCGGCGTGGTGATTGCCGACGGCACAACTTTCGACGGAAAAGTAATTCTCGCTACAGGACACTCCGCCCGCGATGTCTACCAATTTCTTGTTGCCGACGGCGTGGCTTTAGAGCCGAAAGGTATAGCCGTGGGTGTGCGCCTTGAGCATCCCCAACACCTCATTGATTGCATACAATATCATTCACCCCAAGGACGCGGCAAATATCTCCCCGCTGCCGAATATTCAATGCTCACACGTGTTGACAACCGTGCTGTCTATTCATTCTGCATGTGCCCCGGCGGATTTATCATCCCCGCTGCCAGTGCTCCCGGGCAACTTGTTGTGAATGGCATGTCGCCGTCAAATCGCGGCACACGTTGGTCAAACTCCGGTATGGTTGTAGAGATACTTCCCGAAGACGTGAAAGGAGATGGTCCGCTCAAAATGATGCACTTCCAGGAAGAAATTGAGCAGCGCTTTTTTGCCGATGCCAATTCATCGCAAAATGCCCCGGCGCAACGCATGCTCGACTTTGTGCAAGGACGTCCCTCGTCAACTCTCCCGCCAACATCCTATGCCCCCGGCATTCATCCGGCTCGCATAGATTATCTTTTGCCCGAAGGCGTAGTAACACGTTTGCAGAAGGGATTTAGCGACTTTGGTCGCAAAAGCAAAGGCTTTCTCACTAATGAGGCTACCCTTATTGGCTGCGAAACTCGCACAAGCGCACCCGTGCGTGTGCCTCGCGACAACGAGACTCTTGCACACATACAAATTGCCGGATTATATCCTTGTGGCGAAGGCGCCGGTTATGCCGGAGGCATTGTCTCTGCAGCTATCGACGGCGATCGTTGTGCCTCGGCTCTTGCTGCAACTTTATAATTAGCACCGTTCATCAAAAACTTTTTGCCAAGCGTAAATGTTATTGCCCTTGTATTCACAAGTGTTTAGCAATTTTTTATCATGAAACATTTACGTTTGTTATTTTTGCTCCTGGCCATTTCTGCCGTTTCTTGCTCTACCGACGATGCCGTTGGCATGCCCAAACTCGTGTCGCAATTCATCAACAACTATTTCCCAACCTATGGCGTAGAAACTTTTGCGAGACTTAAATCCGGCTATTGGGTGAAACTAAAAAGTGGCCCAAGCCTCAATTTCGACGATAAAATGCAGTGGTCAGAGATTAACGGATACGGCCAAACAATATCGCAATTCTTCCTTTTCGACCAACTTCCACCCGCCATATATGAGTATCTGCAGGAGACGGAAAATCTGTCGAATGTATATGCCATAGTGCGCGATGCCAAGCAATATTTTGTGTCGCTTTTCGACAGTATGCTCACTTATCGCATTGCCGACGCGCGCATCAGCGTTGCATACGACTGAACCGCATCTCGCTCTTCATCAGCGGAAAATGCAGCGCCATGATTGTCTTTTGGTCGAAGGTCACATACACATCCTTGCTGAGCATCTGCGTGCGCTGACTGTTTATCCAATCCAAATCAAAATTATCCTTGAAGATTGTGCCATACAGATGCCCTTTCACTTGCAACGGCTGCCATAGACCGCTGTATTTGTCGGCATCGCCAAGATAAATTATATCATATTGCGCACCGTGTTTCACTGTTGCAAGTTTGTAGTATCCGCCGATGATTGTGTTTGGTGCATCAACATCGCGGTCGAGATATTGCCAATAGCCTTCAATCGAGTCGGTCGATGCCGACAGATATTCATCAAGCATCTCCACACTGTCAAACTCCGAAAATTCTGCCGGTATGCGATATTCTATTGCCTTGTAGATTGACACTTGTTTCGTCGGCTTATTTTGTCTGAACAAAATCTTGCTGCCGTGAGTGCCGTCAAAATGCATCAGTGCATTGTCGGCCAAGCATCGAGAGCCGTCTCCGGCATATATGCGCACTGTGTTATCGCTTATGCACAGCTTTAGCGATGCTTTGCGAGTGCCGTGTGCTATTGTTGTGGTTGAGCAGCCGTCACTCTTACCGTCTTTCACGTGCTCAATTGTCACTGCCGAGGCATACTTGTATATGTCTTCGCCTCCGTTTGTGCTTAGCCGTTTTATCGTTGCTTTGCGGTAATTATACTCATCAATATAGTCCCAAATCAGTGACCACAGATTGCCCTCGGCGCGGATATGCACCTGCGCTTCCGCCACATCTTGGTCTATGGCGTAAATCACGCTGTCTTTGTCGTGAGTGTTGCTTTTGGCAGTCAGATATGTAACAACAATTAGAAGTGAGGTAAGGAGAAGTCGAATTTTCATTATATCATAAGTTTTTTCACTGCCTCAACAAATTCATGTCGGTCAATATCGTATGGCATCCAATGTATCTTAAACCCTCGGCGTTCCATACCTCTAAACCACGTCATTTGTCGTTTGGCGAATTGATGTATCGCTATTTCAAGCTGACTCACCATCTCGTCGTAGGTTAGTTTTCCACAAACATATAGAGTTAAATATTTATATTCCAATCCGTAATAAATCAAATCGTCAGGATTTATGCCCGAGTCAATCAGACGTTTCACCTCGTCAATCATGCCGCTGTCAAGACGTTGGCGCAGACGCTTGGATATGCGCTCACGGCGGGTGTCGCGGTCTATGTCTATACCGATAACCACAGCGTTGTCGTAAGCCTTGTTATTGCCTTTTGTAGCTGCTGCAGCCTCGGGATGCTCGGCATAATATGTCTCAATTTCTATAGCACGGATGGCGCGTTTCACTGTGTCTACGTCGGTTGTGTTGTGCAGATGCTTCATTTTGCCAAGCATTTCTGTCAGCGTGGCCAAGTCATACTGCTCAAGCTCTTTGCGCAGTGCTGCATTTTCGGGCACTTCAGGCAATTTTATGCCTTTGAGCACGGTCTCAACATACAACCCTGTGCCGCCAACCATAATCGGCTGCTTGCCGCGGCTTTCGATGTCGGCCATAGCTGCGTCAAAATCTCGCAAATACTCATACAGATTATATCTATATCCGGCATCTGCAATGTCTATCAGGTGATATTTCACATCATCGCCATACTCCTCAAGGTCTTTGCCTGTGCCAAGATCCATGCCGCGATACAATTGTCGCGAGTCGGCACTGATGATTTCGCCGTTGAGAGCACGCGCCAAATCAACGCCGCGAGCGGTTTTGCCCGTAGCCGTTGGCCCGGTGATTACAATGAGTTGTGATTTATCTGACATGTAGTGTTGTTATTTTGTGAATGAACTTTCTGACTTTAAACATTGGCTTGTCTTGGTTGTTCTCTGACACGTATATCCAATGCATGTCGCCGTAGTCAACATCCCAATTTTTGAAGTCGCGCAGTCTGAAAGTAGGATAATAATTCTTTATCGGGTAGAGACGATTGCCGTTGCGGTCGTATGTCTTCCACGCCATTGTGATTGTGAATATGCGGTGTATCTCTGCCGCCAAAGCCGGCGATAACTCGCCGAATCGCCATGCACGGTTTATTCTGTCGAGCGACACCCAGCCGTCGCCAAGAGCCCAATTGTCGGGCAGCGGTTTGTTGTCGTCAATAATTATTGCATAGTGAAACACGTTGGCATTTTCGGCAAACGAGCAGTTGTTGTATAGCGTGCGCAGTCTGAAGCCTGTGCAGTTCGACAACGCTTCAAATCGCTCTATAGCGATATTGTCGGGCACATCGCGAGTGTATGCTATATTCACGCTCGCCGGTGTGTCGATTGCCGTAGTCTCCGGCGAAAATTTATTGGGTATATCGGCAACAAGCAGACTGTCACCGCGCAGCACCAAATAGCGCAATGTGGTGATATTGTTGTTGCAGTTGTTAATATTGGCTTTTTGCATGAAGTGCACGGTGTAGGTGTAGGCACACGCCACATAGATGAGCGATATCACATACAGCAACACCGATATGCCCACAATTGCATCAATGCTTTTGGTCGGGAAACTTGAGCCGTGGCACTCAAAGATAAAATACAGCCAACAGATTATCGAAATCACCGTTGACAATATTATCGCTATCTTCAGCTGATATTTCGACTCGTTGTGCAGCATATTGCCAACAAAGGCATCGTGTGGCGACAAACCGTTGCGCACCTTGCAATCGCGGCAAAAGTTGTTGAAATTGTGTGTAAAGATGAATATCAACAACTTCACCGCCATTGTTGTGAATATTATTGTGGTGGTGACAAACGGCAAATCGTCAACAATGCGCGAGTGAACGAATATGCAGAGTATCATTATCACTACACTGATTGTCAGCGCTTCTGACGTCTGCTTCATTATCAGCAAACAATGCGAGCCGTGTTTCGACCGCTCTGCCTCTGCCAAGATATTCAGTGCCCAAGCTATAACCAAGACTATTGCAGGCATGACAAACAACGACACCACACACGCCAACAGCACAGGCACAATGCATGCTCCGAACGAGTAGGCCCATTCGTGCCACAGTCTGTTGTACATTAATGCAACGGTGCGTGTATGTATTGGTCTGTCTGCCATGCTCAGCTTGCCTTACAGGTTGCGTTTGAAGAAGTCAAACATTTTTGCGTAGACCATGGCGTGCGAGTTGCATTCGCGTATTGAGTGGTCGGCGTTGGCAAATATAAACATATCGCACATCAAGTTGTTAATTTGCAACTCTGACACAAACTCAATAGAGTTGTCGGGATGCACATTGTCGTCGGCTGTGCCGAACATGATTAGCAAGTTGGTGCTGAGATTTTTTGCGCGTTTCAGCGGTGCCGAACTGTTATAACCTTTGTCGTTCTGCCCCGGAGTGAGCATATACCGCTCGGTGTACACCGAGTCGTAATAGCGCCAGTCTGTAACCGGAGCTACAGCTACGGCTGCTGCAAACGGATTATCTTTGTCGGTGACGCACATCAGCGTTTCATAGCCGCCGAAGCTCCAACCGAACATGCCTATGCGTGCGGCATCAATGCCGGGCAGTGTTGCAACATATTTCGCTGCATTGATTTGGTCGATAGTCTCGTAGTGGCCAAGGTCGCAATATACTTTTTGCATGAATTCTGCGCCGCGGCAGCCGGTGCCGCGTCCGTCAACGCAAACAATGATGAACCCCTTTGAGGCAAAATATTCTTCCCAGCCGAATGACCAGCTGTTTTGCACGCTTTGCGAGCCGGGGCCGCTGTATTGAGTCATCACCACAGGATATTTCTTCGATGCGTCAAAGTTTTTTGGGCGAATGATGTAGCCGTTAAGCTCATTGCCGTCTGAGGGCACTTTTATAAATTCTTTGTCAATCATTTTGTCGGCAATGCGGTCGGCAAAAGCTTTATTATCTTCGAGCACGCGCACTTTTTTGCCGGCAGAAGTTGTCAGCGTGTATTGCGGCGGCGTTTTTGTGTCGCTATATCTTATTACGGCATAGTCAAGATTGGGCGAGAATGTTGCCGACGAAGTGCCGTGTGCAGCCGAGATGGTGGTTGTTACATTCTTTGCGTCAACTTTGCAAACTGTGCGCTCTATGGCACTCGGATTGGCGGCTTGGTAGTAGTAATTGCCAAGCTTGTCGCAACCGTAATAGTCTGTAACATCAAAGTTGCCCGATGTGATGGTGCGTGTCAGTGTGCCGCTGTATGAATATTTATACAGATGACAATAGCCGCTGCGGCTCGACATCACAACAAAGCCGTTGTCGCCAAAGTCGATATCCTCATACATGCACGGCTCAATCCATGCCTTGCTTTTCTCCACAAATACCGATTTTGCAACTGTAGTTTTGGGGTTTACGCTATATATCTCATATCGGTTTTGGTCGCGGTTGAGGGTTGAAACCATCAATTGCTCTGATGTGGGGCCAAAGTCAATGCGCGGTATGTATTCGATGCTCTTGTCGGGCAACGCTATATCTTTGATTTTGCGAGTCTCGACGTCGTAGCTGTGCAAAGTTACAACCGAATTTTTTGCTCCGGCAACGGGATATTTGTAGCTCATCTCTCCGGGATAGAGCGCATACTCTTTTTTCGGATTGCATGCACCCATATACATTGGCAATGTGTAGAGTGGCACTTCGCTTTCGTCGGCTCGCACATAGCAGAGTGTTGAGTTGTCGGGCGACCACGTCAGCGACGACACTGTCTCAAATTCTTCTTCGTAAGCCCAGTCGGTAGCGCCGTTTATAATTTTACCTTTCACTCCGTCCTCGGTCACAGCCACTTGTGTGTTGTAGTCGAGCTTCTTGATGTAGATATTGTTATCGGCAACGAAGGCAACCATGCGGCTGTCGGGCGAAAACACCGGTATCTGTGTGCGGTCAAATGTGGGGCTGAGCTTTTCGAGAATGCGTGTGCGCACATCGTAGACATAGTATTCTGCTGTGTATGAACGGCGATAAATATATTTTTTATCGCGATATAATATCACTTTGCTGCCGTTGGGGCTAACAATAAATCCTGTGATATCCGCCATTTGTTGTTCGCGCACATGACCTAAATCTACGAGCACACCGGTTTTGTTGCCGGTCTTGATGTCGTAGGTCTCAATCATTTTCTTGTCGCTCGACAATAGTGCATATTCTGTGCCGTTGGGCATATAGGTGAATTGTGCCGGGCTCTTGTATGTGTTGTTCGGCCATATATAAGCCGAGATTTCTTCGGGAGTGCTGCTCATTTCTATTGCGGCGTTGGCATTTTGGTAAGTGAATGCTGCGGCTGCAATGGCTGCAAATGTAATTGCTTTGTTCATTTTAAATATTAAATGTATTTGTGTCTTAGAACAATGTCATTTGGGCATCGTTCTCTTCTCTGCGGTGTTGGCCTGATGAATGATTGTTTGAGCTTGATTGGCCGTTTTTATTGCTCTTGAGCGATGATGGCGACACCAACCAATCTGTGTCGCTGAGTATGTCGTCAATTTGGTTGCTTTGTTCGCTGCTGCGTTGAGCGCTCGTACTTTTAGAACGCCTTTCGCTGCCTTTTGGTTCAGACATTTTGGCTTGTTTCGACTCGTCAAGCTCTTTCTTTAGACGTGCTATTTCTTCGTTGAGCTTTTGCTCATTGCTTGCGCTCTCGTCGCGACTGTCTGCCAATGTTTGTTTTAGCTTGATGGCTTCTTCTTTGGCAGCTTCAAGCTCGCGGCTCAATGTCTTTATGCGCTCATCTTTCTTGATTTTAACTTGCTCGAATTGTTCTATTTGCTTTTCAATCTCGTTAAATTCTTCAGTGATGGCATCTGCATCGGTCACTTTGCTGCGCAACAATTCAAGCTCTTCGCTTGCTTTTTCCTCTTTCTTATTGGCTTCGGCAAGCTGAGCTTCGAGTGTGCTGACTTTTTCGGTGAGAGCCTTAACTTCTTCGCTATGGTCTTCTATCACAACATCACCTTCGCTCAAAGCTGCTTGGCGCGCTTTGTTGAGCTCTTCTTGCAGACGATTTATCTCGTCGCGCATAGCGTCGATATCTTTTTCGTTTACGTTGGCAACTTTGAGCTTATTCACCAAACTTTTGTTTTCGAGCTGGAATTGCTCGCGCTCGGCTTCGTAGGTCATCAACTGCTTTTCGAGATCGTTCACACGGTCGCTGAGCGCGCGTTTCTGACGCTCTACGCTGAGTTGCTTTTGCGACAATTCTTCGCGTTTTTCTTCAATGCTGCGAGCTTTTGTCTCAAGCTCGCGCACATTCTCTTGCAGACGCTCTTTGTCGGCATCCCAACTCTCTTGGCACTCTTTCTCCTTGCGAGCCACCAAATCAGCCAGATACTTCTTCAAATCGTCTGAAAGTGTGTTATATAGATAGTTGCGCTGAGCCTCGGTGTCTACGCTTTGACGCAAAAAGTCGGGCAATGATTTGTTGAACGTTTCTACCACGTGTTCAAATATTGCCGATGTTGCCTCATTGTCTTTTATTGCCATCTCAGCATCGTAGTGAGGTGTCGGTTGATGATGTGCCTCTGTGCGAACGGCATAGGTCGGTATTGATGTCGTAGTCTCCGGGTCATCTGATATCAATTCGTCATCTTCTGCCGAAAAACCAAATGCGCTTTTTAGTTTCTTAAATATTGCCATAGTTGGTTGATTGTATAGGGTGATGATTTTAAGGTTCTATATTACGTTTATTTATTGGGGCTTTAGCACCACTCCAATGCTTTGACGGCCGTCAATGCCTATTCGCAACGGATTGTCAAATCGCACTATCCGCACATACTCGCTCTCGTATATCGCGGGTTGTGCGTTGAGATAGTCAAGATCGTAAAATCCGTTTTGACTTGACGGGTCAATTGTGAAGTAGCCCACACCAAACGAGGTGAGGTTTTGAAAAAAGTGCGTGCCCTGACTGGGTTCGATGCGATAGTTGTTGAGCGCCGACTCAACAATAAGCCGCGCTTGCGAGATATCGGGCCATTTAACGGGGATGCCTAATGCGTTGTCGCTCGACCCCCAACGGCCCGGGCCAATGAGTATGTAGTTCTCATTGCTTTCAATATATTTACCGTTGATTTTGCTCAATTCTTCAGCTATCTTCACATTGTTGAGAGAACTGAAATTTTCGGGCCGCACATACACTATAGTGTGTATTGCGTCTATCGACCCGTGGCCCAGTGCCGTGTTGCTGCGCAAAATTATTTCGCTGTCGGCGGCTGTGAGCATTGAGTTCTCAACCATATCTTTACGGTCTATTATCGGTCTGATTTGCAGCCAATAAATGCGCCCTTTGTTCGCTCCTTTAGCTCCGGGTTGCATATCTATGTCGCCCGAAAACTCTATCTCTACAGGCCGGCCCATAGCATTTTGTCCGGTGGTTAGCATAAAGTCTATTGCCGGAGCAAGCGGATAAACCTTGTCGCGAAGCACGTTGGCGAAGGTGACAACGCGTCGGCCACGACCGATATTGTTGTCAACAATCATCTCGTTTGCTGCATTATATGTCGACACCATATAATTCAGCACCTCGTCGCCGGCAAAGTCTTGCACATTGCGCGACTCTATGTTGAAGTCGTCGTTGATGCCAAACTCTTTGTCGAATGTCTTGTTGCTGAGTGCGCAAAATTGTGTCTGCGTTTCGCGCAAAGCAAGGTCTAACGTTGATGTTTGAAGCACTTTCGACGGATGTCGCGGCGAGAAACGCAAAGCCCTGCCGCCGTCAACAATATACTTGCCGAGACCTATTGCCACTTGTGCCACGCCGTCTTCGGCTGCCTCATCGTTGATGGGATAGTAGTTGAGTGAGCGACCAACACCGGAGAACGACGGAAAATATGCGTCGCCATGCTCGTCGCCAATCACTTCTTGTATTATCACTGCCATTTTCTCTTGGTCAATGACATTGCGCGTCGCATTCATATACGCCTTCGATTGTGCGTAAAACACTGAGGCATACACACCTTTGATGGCATCGCTAAGCATGGTGAACATCTTGTCGTGATCATCGCAGTGCGGTATCATATATGTCGAGTAGATGCCGGCAAACGGCTGATAGTGTGAGTCCTCAAGCAAACTTGAGCTGCGCACGGCAAGCGGTCGGTCAACTACGTCAAACAATGCATAGAAGTCCTCAACAAGCTTCACCGGCAATTCCGACTCAAGAAATTTGTGCAAAATCTCATCGTCGGGCGCATCGCTCAGCGCTATGGAGTATAGGTTGTTGCTTGCCATAAACTCATCAAAGATATCGGTGCACAGCACAACACTGCGCGGAATGCTTATCGACACTCCGTCAAAATTGTCGCACACCGGATTTTTCTTAATGATTGAGTCGATATATGCCAAGCCGCGTCCCTTGCCGCCAAGCGAACCTTGACCTATGCGGGCAAAGTTTGAATAGTGGTCAAAGCGGTCGCGTTTAAACACCGCAACAACGCCACGGTTTTTCATCTTGCGATATTTAACAATCAAGTCAAATACCAGTTGCTTTGTGGCGGGCGCTTCATCAACATTTGCGCATTGGTGTTGCTTGAGTATCTCGGCAATCGGGAACATCGCTCGAGAGTAGAGCCATCGCGATATATCGCTGCGCGATGCATGATAGTATAGCGAGTTTGAGGGTATTTCAAATATATGTTTTTGCAGCGATTTGAGCGAGTTGATGCGCATTATCTCTTCACCGCTGTCAGGGTCTTTGATGATAAAATCGCCAAAGCCGAAGTTGGCCATGATGGCTTCGCCCAAGTCTACAGGCAGCTTCTTCGAGTTCTTGTCTACAAATACGCCGCCAAATGCGTCCATAAAGTTGCGGTTCTCAACTTCCGACGACTCAATGATTATAGGCAACGACGGGTCGCATTCGCGCAGATAGTGCGCCAATTTCAAGCCTGCCTTGCTGTCTTTGGCTCCATTGCGCTTAAACGACACATCGCTTATCACGCCGAGCATGTTAGACTTAAATTTTTGATATAGCTCAACGGCCTCCTCATAGTCACGCGCAAGCATCACTTTGGGACGGCCGCGCATACGCAGCATTTGCTCGTGCTCGTTGAGCGCTTCGGTTGCAAAAACCAACGACTGCTTGAGCAAAAATTTATAGACCAGCGGCAGCACTGACGAATAAAATCGCACAGAGTCTTCAACCAACAATATCAGTTGCACGCCAACATCGTTGATATCGTGGTCGGCATTCATCTTGTCTTCAAGCAACTTGATGATGGCCAACAAAAGGTCTACATTGCCGAGCCAGCTAAACACGTAGTCAATGCTCGACATATCTTCGTGCTCCAAACGTCGCGACACTTCGCGCGAAAACGGTGTGAGCACTACGATGGGTATATCTGAAAATTCTTGTTTTATGCGTTTTGCGCTGTCGAATGTCTCGCTGATATCAACGCCCGGCATCGAAATTATTATGTCGAAACGCTTGCTACGCAGCTCGTTGAGGGCTGTCTCTGAGTCGGATACGCGAGTGACACGCGGCGGCGAACTTAGGTTGAGCGATACATATTCAAAATACAACTGCTCTTCAACACGCCCGTCTTCTTCCATCATAAATGCATCGTAGGGCGATGCTATGAGCAATACGTTAAAGATGCGGCATTGCATAAGGTCTTGAAATGCCGTGTCTTTTAAGTATAATTGGTTGAGTACGCCTTCGTTCATAAGATTAGCTGTTGTTTACGCAAAATTAGCAATTATAATGCACATTGTAGCACCAAATTACAACTTTTTTTATCAATTTATTGCGATAATTGTTATCGGTCGTCACCCCAGCGCTGTTTTTGCCGCTGTTGCATTTGCGCTTCCGCCTGATTGTCTGACGCTTGCCAAAAGCGCACAGTCTTCAGCGCATCGGGCATAAATTGTTGCTTTACAAAGTTTCCGGGATAGTCGTGAGCATATTTATATTGCTCTCCATATCCCAATTTCTTCATCAATGCTGTCGGCGCATTGCGTATGTGAAGCGGCACAGGCTGGTTGCCGGTTTGCTCTACCATGGCAAGTGCGTTGTTTATCGCCATATATGCCGAGTTGCTCTTTGGCGAGCATGCAAGATATATTGTGCATTCTGCCAGCGGTATGCGTCCTTCGGGCATACCTATCTTTTGTATTGTTTCGTATGTGGCATTTGCCAATAGCAACGCATTCGGATTTGCCAAACCTATATCTTCTGAAGCCGAAATCACCAATCGGCGTGCAATAAATTCGGGGTCTTCGCCTCCGGCAATCATTCGAGCAAGCCAATATACGGCAGCATCAGGGTCGCTTCCGCGCACACTTTTTATGAATGCCGAGATGATGTCGTAGTGCATCTCGCCGTTTTTGTCGTAGGCTTGCGGATTTTCCTGCAACCGCTCGGTCACCACACGGTCATTGATTTCTATAGCTTGTCCGTGAGGCGTAGATTGCTCGAGCAGGTCGAGTATATTCAGCAACTTGCGTGCATCGCCTCCGGCATAGCGGTACAATGCATTAGTCTCTTCAATCTTCACTTCGCGATTGCTCAGCACACTGTCTTTGCTCAATGCATGGTCAAGCAATTGTTGCAATTCGTCTTCTTCAAGCGGCTTCAGCGTGTAGACTTGTGCTCGCGAGAGTAGCGGGCGAATAACTTCAAACGACGGATTTTCAGTCGTAGCGCCGATCAAAGTCACTATGCCGCTCTCCACCGCGCCAAGCAAACTGTCTTGTTGCGACTTGCTGAAGCGATGTATTTCGTCGATAAACAATATTGGGCGTCCGGCCGAAAACATGCCGCCGTCGCGCTTGCATTTATCTATCACTTCGCGCACATCCTTCACTCCCGACGTCACTGCCGAGAGTGTGTAGAACGGCACTTTTGTTGTCTTGGCTATTATGCGTGCAATTGTGGTTTTGCCAACTCCCGGAGGCCCCCACAATATAAACGATGCTATATGTCCGGTTTCTATCATGCGACGCAATATGCCGCCTTCGCCAACAAGATGCTTTTGCCCGATATAGTTATCGAGCGATGTTGGCCGCATTCGTTCTGCTAATGGTGCTAATGCCATGACAATCCTTGTGTTATAGTTCTTTTACCATTTTTGCCTCGCTGAAGCGTGCTCCGCGCAGATAGGCGTCGGCTGTCATCATCTTCTTTCCTGCCGGACGTAGCTCAATGATTTCTACCGCACCTTTGCCGCACGCCACAAACATCTTGTTGTGGTCGCACTTCACTGTACCGGGCTCGCCGTAGTTGGCGTCTTCAACAACTTTTGTGCTGAATATCTTTATCTCGATCGGCACTATGCCATCGGCTGTGAGCGTGCTCCAGGCTGCAGGGTAGGGCGACAGTCCGCGCACAAAATTGTGCACCTCACGAGCGCTCTTTGTCCAGTCAATATTGCATGTGTCTTTAAAGATTTTTGGCGCCGGAGTGGGCTCTGTGTTGCCTTCAAGCAACTGATCTTGCGGCATGGGAGTGAGGTCGCCGGCAAGTATATGTTCGATAGTGTCGATAGTCAAGTCTGCACCGAGCATCATCAATCTGTCGTGCACCGAGCCAACATTCTCATCCTCGCCGATAGTGATAGCTTCGCGACGTAGTATGTCGCCGGTATCTATCTCGTGCTTCAAGAAGAATGTTGTCACGCCGGTCTCTTTGTCGCCGTTCATCACCGCATGGTTGATAGGCGCTGCACCGCGATATTTGGGCAGCAATGAGGCGTGGAGATTGAATGTGCCCATGGGCGGCATTTGCCACACAACTTCAGGCAACATTCTGAAGGCTATAACAATAAACAAATCGGCATTCAAGCTGCGCAATTGCTCCACAAACTCAGGGTCTTTGAGGTTGGTGGGCTGCAAGATATTCAATCCGTGAGCCAGAGCATATTGCTTCACCGGCGAGTGCAGCAATTGGTGGCCGCGTCCGGCGCGCTTGTCGGGCATTGTCACCACGCCCACAACATTATATCCGCCATCAACAATGCGGCTCAGGCTTTCTACGGCAAAGTCGGGAGTGCCGAGAAACACTATTTTGAGGTCTTCTTTATTCATTGCTTTTTACGTTTACTCTATATCTTTAAAACTTTGCCACAGCACATCGTCGGGCAGTGGAGCTTTTAGATGGATACGATTTCCCGATACGGGATGTATAAAGTCTATTTCGTGCGATATCAGTGATATGCTGCCATCGGGATTTGATCGTTTGTCGCCATACTTCAAATCGCCCTTTATCGGACATCCTATCGACGAAAGTTGCACCCTGATTTGGTGCTTGCGCCCTGTCAGCAAGTTTACTTCAATCAAATGATATCTGTCGCTATGCGCCAATACCCTATATCGCAGCTGCGAAAGTTTTGCTCCGTCTTTAGGCGTTGTCGATGCATACGACTTGTTATTGCGTTCTACGGTGGTGATATAGTGCGTTAGCAAATCTTCTTCTTTCTCGGGACAGTTGCGCGTTATTGCCCAATAGGTCTTGTGCACTTGTCCGTTTCTGAACATATCGTTCATCCTGGTCAGTGCCTTTGATGTCTTGGCAAAGACAACGAGCCCGCCAACCGGACGGTCCAAACGATGCACAACTCCCAAAAACACATTGCCCGGCTTGTTGTAACGCTCTTTTATCCACGCTTTTACAATGTCGCACAACGGTGTGTCGCCGGTCTTGTCGCCTTGCACAATCTCTCCCGGTCGTTTATTTACAATAATAATATGATTGTCTTCGTAAACTACCTCCATACAGGTTTGAAAAATTTTTATTACAAAGATAAATATTTATGCGCTCCAAATTTTGTGTTTTTTGTTAATATTATTAAATTTGCCGTTGCAAAACACCTTAATATAGTTTGCAATGCGAAAAATTATTCGGTTTTACATTGACGGCTTTAAATCGATGACTGTGGGAAAGCAACTTTGGGCTCTCATCATCATCAAGGTTGTTCTGCTCTTTGCCATTCTTAAAGTGTTCTTCTTCCCTGATATTGTGGCACAGAAAACCCCGGCTGGTGCAGACCCGTCAGACACTGTCCGCTCCGAGCTTATTAAACGCGTAAATTAATTGAACTATAATACTTTAAACTAAACATTTTTATCCATGAACGATTTGATTAGTACCATTGACTGGTCGAGAGCACAGTTTGCCCTCACCGCCATGTACCACTGGCTTTTCGTGCCCCTCACAATCGGCCTTTCCTTGATTGTCGCAATCATGGAAACCATCTTTGTGCGCACCGGCGACAAAGCTTGGCGTGGCATCACCAAGTTTTGGATGACTCTCTTCGGCATAAACTTTGCCTGCGGAGTTGCTACCGGCATTATCCTCGAATTTGAATTCGGCACCAACTGGTCAAACTACAGCTGGTTTGTCGGCGACATCTTCGGCGCACCGTTGGCTATTGAAGGCCTGTTCGCTTTCTTTATGGAAGCTACTTTTGTTGCTGTCATGTTTTTCGGCTGGAAAAAGGTTAGCCGCCGTTTCCACCTCACTGCAACATGGCTCACTGCTGTAGGTGTCACTCTCTCTGCCCTCTGGATTTTGATTGCCAACTCGTGGATGCAATCGCCCGTGGGCATGCAATTCGACCCCGCTCAGATGCGCAACGAGATGACCGACTTTTGGGCACTCGTCTTTAGCCCGGTGGCAATCAACAAATTCCTCCATGCCGTGTTTAGCGGTTGGGCTTTAGCCGGAATATTTGTTATCGGTATTAGCAGCTGGATGCTTTGGCGTGGTCGCAACGCCTCGGCTGCTACACGCTCAATCAAAGTTGCATCGTGGGTGGGCCTTATCGGCTTGCTGCTCACAATGTCTACCGGTCATGGCAGCGCCGTGCAGGTGTCGCGCGTGCAACCCATGAAACTCGCCGCTATGGAAGGCTTGTATAACGGCGCTATAGGACAAGACCTGGTTGCTGTTGGCATTTACAACAGTGAGGCAGAAACTAATTCCGACGCTGAGCCCGTTGTTTGCAAGATTATGATACCATACGGCTTGTCGTTCCTTGCCAACAGCGATATTAACAGCTTTGTGCCCGGCATTAACGACCTTATTGAAGGCCGTGCCATCACACCCGAAGGCGACACAATAAAAACTGTCAGCTACGCCGAAAAAATCGCTATCGGCAAAGCCGCTCAACAAGCTCTGCGCGACTATCAAGCCGCTAAAGCCGACAACAATCAAGCCGCTATGGCCGAAGCCGAAAAGCGTGTGATGGACAACTATAAATACTTTGGCTACGGATTCCTGGAGTCTCCTCGCGATGCCGTGCCTCCGGTTGCACTCACATTCTACGCTTTCCGCATCATGGTTATGCTTGGCGGATATCTCCTCCTTATTTTCGTGCTTGCAATCTATGCAATTTATCGCAAACCAAAGTTGTTGCGCAACAAATGGTCGTGCCTGTTGGCAGTTATCTCAATCCCCGCAGTGTGGATTTGCAGCCAAGCCGGTTGGATGGTTGCCGAAGTTGGCCGTCAACCCTGGGCTATACAAGATATTTTGCCCGTCAACGCTGCCGTCAGCGATATCAGCGCCGGCTCTGTGCAGCTCACTTTCTGGATTTTTGCTTTGATTTTCACTCTCTTCCTCGCTGCCGAGATTAGCATCTTGCTCCGTCAAATATCTAAGCGTAGCAAAGAAGATATCGAAGCTCACAATTAATAGTCACTCTTAAATCATAATTAATTATGGAACTGTCTCTTTTACAATCATATTGGTGGCTGCTGATATCTGTGCTGGGCGCTATCCTGGTGTTCTTGCTGTTTGTGCAAGGCGGACAATCTATGCTCTATTGTGCTCCTAACGACGAATGTCGCAAACTCATGGTCAACTCATTAGGCCGCAAATGGGAATTTACTTTCACCACATTGGTGGTGTTTGGCGGCGCATTCTTCGCTTCGTTCCCTCTGTTCTATTCCACCAGCTTTGGCGGCGCTTATTGGCTGTGGATGCTGATATTGCTCAGCTTTGTGCTGCAAGCCGTGAGCTACGAATTTCGCTCTAAAACCGGCAACCTCTTCACACGTCACACCTACGACTGCTTCTTGCTGTTCAACGGATTTGTTGGCTGCGTGTTGCTTGGCGTAGTGGTAGGCACTCTTTTCTTCGGCGCAGAATTTACGGTTACTAAATCAAATATCGTTGACGGCACAATGCCTGTTATTTCGCAATGGTCATCAACTCACGGCCTCGAAGCTATCATCAACTGGCGCTGCTTGTTGCTCGGATTGGCAGTCTTTTTCCTGGCACGCACTCAAGCCGCTCTCTATTTTGTGAATAATATCGACGACGCTCGCGGCTTTGGCGTGGCTACCCGCGTGAAAGTGCTTGCCAACGGACTCATCTTCGCTGTGCTTTTCGTGGCATTCTTGGTAGTGCTTATGCTTGCTCCCGGTCTGCGTTACGATGAACAAGGCGCATTTACTCTTGTCGATAATATATATTGGCACAACTTGCTGCAAATGTGGTGGTGCCTACCCATTCTTTTGATTGGTGTTGTGATGGTGCTTTACGGCATTTTGCGCACGGCCTTGTCGTCAAAATGGCGCAAAGGCATTTGGTATAGCGGCATAGGCACTGTGTTGGTAGTGCTCGTGCTCTTCTTTATCGCCGGATACAACAACACTGCATATCTACGCTCTGTTGTTGACCCCTCAAGCTCGTTGACAATTGCCAATTCATCATCGTCACATTTCACTCTCGCAGTGATGAGTTGGGTGTCGTTGGTTATCCCGTTTGTGTTAGCATATATCATCCTCGTTTGGCGCAAAATGAACAACGTGCCTCTCACAATCGAAGAAATCAATAACGACTCTCACTCATATTGATTGAAAACATAAACTTCAAAAACATAGAAAAGGTAAGCACCACAACGATGCTTACCTTTTCTATAATATAATAAATAGTAGTCGAGTAATCCTATTTATTAGCCTTTGATAGCTGCGATGCCGGGGAGCACTTTACCTTCGATTGCTTCGAGAAGTGCACCGCCACCGGTTGATACGTAAGATACTTTATCAGCTACGCCGAATTTGTTTACGCATGCAACTGAGTCGCCGCCACCTACCAATGAGAATGCACCGTTTGCGGTTGCTTTCACAATTGCATCAGCGATAGCACGGCTGCCGGCTGTGAAGTTGTCAAATTCGAATACGCCTGCGGGGCCGTTCCAAAGGATAGTTTTTGAACCTTCGATGGCTGCAGCAAATGCTTTGCGTGTTTCGGGACCTGCATCAAGACCTTCCCAACCTGCGGGAATTGCATTGCTGGGCAACACTTGTGTGTTAGCGTCGTTTTTGAATGCGTCAGCTGCTACGCAGTCTGAACCGAGCACGAGGTTAACACCTTTTTCTTGTGCTTTTTTGATGATGTCGAGAGCGAGATCGAGTTTGTCGTTTTCGCAGATTGAGTCACCAACTTCGCCACCTTGAGCTTTTGCGAAGGTGTATGTCATACCACCGCAAAGAATGAGGTTGTCAACTTTGTCCATGAGGTTTTCGATAATACCGATTTTTGTTGATACTTTCGAACCACCCATGATAGCGGTGAAGGGACGTTTGATGTTGCTGAGCACGTTGTCTACTGCATTTACTTCTTTCTCCATGAGATAGCCGAGCATCTTGTTGTCAGCGTCGAAGTAGTCAGCTACAACTGCTGTTGAAGCGTGTTTGCGGTGAGCTGTGCCGAAAGCATCGTTAACGTAAACATCAGCATAGCTTGCCAAGGTTTTTGCAAATTGCTTTTGGAGTTCTTTCATTTCTTTTTTAGCTGCATCGTATGCAGGATCTTCTTTGTCGATACCTACGGGTTTGCCTTCTTCTTCAGCGTGGAAGCGGA
>CAZYNO010000018.1:3329-19666 GCA_964648845.1 uncultured Bacteroides sp. | reverse complement strand
AATAAATGCCTTAAGACGCTGCATAAACTGCTCTACATCGCCCGAATTGATATCTCGAGCAAAACGTTTCACGTCAAACGAGGTTTCAACATCCGACTCTGAGATATACAATCTCATCAACAATTTAAAGAAACCGACTTCCACCTCTTTATTCGGGAATCCCAAAGCATAAGAATCAAACATTTTGTCATAGCCCTTAATAGTTAGATAGCCTGTTTGATAAAGCACCGGGATAGGTTCTCTAAAAATTGTATCAATATCAGTAAGTTCTTTTTCAGAAGAAATTTCATTCTCAATATTACTAACATTAAACCGGTTTTTCTTCAACATGTCGACCAAAAAAGACGGCGTACCCGAAGATAGCCAATACGAGCCAATTTTCTTATAATACAAAGCATTTAGCAGACTATATGGGTTATATAAGAGCGGTGATTTTTCGCTAAATCTATAGCCGTCATAATTTTCGCGACATTTTTCACGCGCTTCCTCATAAGATATGCCTTCGCTATCAGCCAAAGCTTGCAAATCTTCCGCAAAAAAACTATCAATTTCAGCATCGGTAATGCCACAAATAGAGGAATAGTCATTGTGCATTGAAATATCAAGAAGGTTGTTTAATCCGCTGAATATGCTGAGTCTGCCAAAGCGAGTTACTCCAGTGAAAATTGCGAACCGTATGCTGCTATCTTCCGATTTAATAACACTGTAAAAGGCTCGCAACTTATTGCGCATATCCTCCTGCAAAGCATCATTGGTAATATTTTGCAAAATCGGTTGGTCATATTCGTCAATAAGCAACACTACACTCCTACCGGTAACACGTTTAATATCTCGTATCAAATTGCCAAAACGGATAGAGGGACTATCTCCTTTCAATGCAACGCCATATTGAGCGCCCCACTCAACCATGCTACTGTTGAGCATTCTATTCAAATCGTCAATGCTATCATAATGCTGCGAGTTAAGGTCAAGATGGAACACAGGATACTCAACCCAATCATGCTCAAGCTGAGATATAGCAAGACCTTCAAACAACTCTTTCTGCCCTCTGAAATACGCTTCAATAGTAGAAAGCAGCAAACTTTTGCCAAAACGGCGCGGACGGCTCAGAAAATAATAGTAATCAAAACTTACTAACTTGTAGACTAAGTCAGTTTTGTCTACATATAGATAGCCGTTCGAGCGGAGTTTCTCGAAGCTTTGTATGCCTATGGGTAGCTTATGTTGTGACATTTTTCTGTTTGCTTTTTAAGGAGAAGATGTTAGCATTAGCAAAGTTAGCACAAAAATTGGAGAATGTCAAGCTACGGCTAAAGTATTTGGTAGATTTGCTGCATAACGGCATCAGCATCAAAACGGCGAAGTGCCTCAGCGCGTGAAGCCTCCTCATAGTGTGCGCGCAGCTCTGCATCGTCGGCAAGCTGTTGCACCCGGTCAGCAATCTCGCTAACATCAAACGATGTTAGCATCCCCACCCCATTGGCAAGCAACTCATCGGGGCCACTTGTTAGTGTTGAAACTATGGGTTTCCCTAAGCACATTGCCTCAGCAACGACCAACGAAAATCCCTCCGAATCTGACGTGAGCAGAAACACATCCGACGCTTTTAGATATGGATAGGGATTTGACTGAAAGCCAATGAATTTAACCATATCTGCCACACCACAGTCGGCAGCATGTTGTTTGAGTTGCTGCTCGAGATTTCCGGTGCCGAGTATCCAACCCTCACAGTCCACACCGCGACGCTTCAACTCAGCCATAACCTCAATAAAACGGTCTTGACGCTTTGCCGGCGTCAGTCTGCCTATGTTGCACACTGTGAAGCGCTGCTTTTCAACCGCATAAGCATTGCTCTTATCCACAATAGTGTCAATAGGTATCAGATTGTTAATCAATCGGCATTTGCCGTGATAGTCAAACATCTCGTTAAATGCAGTGAGAGCGCCGTTCGACACAAACACCACGCCGTTCATGCGAGCATATACTGCCTGTTCTTCAGCCTGATTGCGGTAGAGATATTTAGTCCAGTGATTTGTCACGATGTTTGTATGCATCCATGTGACATTGTTGCTTGTGCGATGTGCCACAAATTGGTGCAGATATAAAGCCGGCCCTTCCATAAAAGACAACACGGCGTCGAAAGTTCTGTTGCCGAGAATGTTGCTTATTTTGCGTTTCAAATAAGCATCGCGCAAACATTTGTAGTGATACACGAATCGATAAAACCTGCCGGGTTTTCCAAACAACGCCAGCTGTTCCACCTGCTCGGGAATATTATCAAGATACACGCCAAAAGCTTTTTCGATGAGCAGCGTCACACGATATTGCGAGTAGTCGAAATGCTGCAAAATATCAATCAGCACCTTCTCAGCGCCACCGCCCACAAAACTTTCATGTATAAAAAGAATGTGTTTCACGATTTTATTTTTTGCAGATTACTACCGGCTACGGGGATAGTTGAAACCGTACAAATGTAGTAGAAAATTACGGCAAACGGCAGAAATGTTAGCATTGGCAAATAAACCAAAGCCGCAATATACACAGCAATTATGAAAATGCGATTTTGCAGTGCATACTTTATAGTGCTACCATGATTTCTAATCACGGCAATAAACGAAATAAGTCCCCACAACAAGCCCACAACACCGAGTTGTATCATATATATGTAGATCATAAATATGGAGCCGTTGAGCACCCATTTATTCTCGGTTGAGAACCTCGTTTTCTCAAGCGTTGAGCCGCCTTTAAACTGGCCCATGCCTGCACCAAAAGTCATGCCGCCGTTGGTTTTTGACAGCGTCTCCGGAATAAGAAATACTTTCAAGAAACGCGGCACGTCGATAAACCACAAGTAGTCGTCTTCAAACTCGTCGTCAGCCGCCATTTGCGAATAAGTAATAATTTCATCAATATCATTACCAACCAAATACGCATTCAGATATTCTGCTGAGAACACGTTTTTATCGCCAACATTTGTGACATAGGCATAAACATTGTACAGACCTAAAATTGCAGCAATAAAAATGGGTGAAAACAAAACAATTTTGCCAATATTCTGAACTTTATAGCGATAAAGCAAGATAAAATATATGGCAATGTAGATGAAACTAATCTTCGTCTCGTTCAAAAAAACGGGGAAGAGCAAAAAGATGTATTTTCTATTAGCTTTAAGGCTTGCAAAATAATTTTCTTCATCCCAATTTTGCGAAGCAAGGTAAAAAGATATCATGCATATCAAGGTTGATATCGGACCTGAATATCCATTGCCCATCGAACCTCCGCCATGGTCACCTGCACCATAGCGCACAAATTGCTCAACCAAGCAAACAGATTGTATACACAAAAATATGTAGAGGTGCTTGTCGATTTTCTGCTTGAATACAGCACCTTGATCACAAGTCAAAAGATATCGCAATATCGGTATAAAGAACAGCATACCGATGAATTGACGCGATCCGTTCACCAGTGGTATCATGCCAATATGGTTTATAACCAATGTTGACAAAACGGCAATCGCAACAAAAGACCACAGGATTATTTTGTCTCTAAGCAATGTTATAGTCTTAAAGCCGAGCACCACAAGCACCACATCCGCCAAGAAGAATAACGGCGACTGCAATGCATCGAGATGTGCAAAAGGCAATAATTCTTCTGAAACGAAGCCATAGCAGGCTTCGATCCAGAAGATTACTATAAATATTCTATAATAGAACAGGTTGCGCTCTATCATGATTTATTGCTTAGCTGTGAGTATTTGAGCGACCATAGCCGTAGCCATAGCCTTTTGATGTTTTTGTGCCGTTTACAACGAGCGAGAGCTTGTGCATGCGTTTGTCTTCGTAAATCTTATTAACGAAGTTTACGTCGGCAATAGAAGTGAAGTTCACGCGGCAAACATAGACTGTGGCGTCGGATACACGCACAATGTTGAATGTGTCGCTGACAAGGCCCACAGGAGCTGAGTCGACGATGATATAGTCGTAGCGTTTACGCAACTCGCTGAACAATTCGTCAACCTTATTTGAAGCCAAAAGCTCGCCGGGATTGGGCGGCACGGGGCCACCAACAATAACATCCAAGCCTTCAACCTCGGGATGTTTATTGATAATAGAGTCTAACGACATGTCTTGCGACGAGAGGTAGACTGTCAATCCGTTTTTGTTCGACATGCCAATGTAGTCAGCCAAACGCGGGTTGCGAATATCCATACCAACGAGCATCACTTTCTTGCCGAGCAGGGCAAGCGAAGCGGCAAGGTTGAGCGAGATGAACGATTTGCCTTCGCCCGAACTTGTTGAGGTCACAATCACAACCTTGTCGTCAACGTCGTTGAGCATAAATTGCAAGCTTGAGCGCACAAGGCGGAAGAGCTCGGTTGTTGACGAGGTGTCGGTTTTGCCAACCACAAGGTTGCGGCCGGTGCTGTCGGTGCAAATTTCGCCGAGCACGGGGAGGTCGGTGAGAGTTTCCAACTCTTGGCGACTTTCAAACTTGTTGCGCAACAGTTTTTTGAAGTAGAGCAAAGCCACGGGGATAATCAAGCCGATGATAAATGCAATGAGGAGTATCATCTTCTTGGTCAAGCCAATCGGCTCGCTGAGGGTATACGCGTTATCAACAATGCTGCCTTTGGGAATTGCATTTGCTATGAGCATTGCTGTCTCTTCGCGACGTTGCAAAAGGAAAAGGTAGAGTTGTTGTTTAACTTCTTGTTGACGTTTCAAGCCAAGGAATTCGCGCTCTTGGTTGGGCACATTACCGAGTTTGCTCTCAGCTTTGGCTGCTTCGGTGCGAGCATCGCGAATAGCCACAAGCGATGTTTCGTAAGCACGAGCGAGTGTTGCGTTGAGCGCGGTGCGCATAGCGTCAATTTGCTCGTCGAGTTGTTTGAGGCGAACGTTCTCGGTTTTGGCATTTTGCTTGAGCTCCATGCGGCGCATAATCATAGAGTTGTAAGTGCCTATGGCATTTGCTGCCGACGGAATTTCGGATGAAGCGGGGATGAGCTCATAAGCATTTTGCGGCTGAGTGAGGAAGTCGCATGTCATCTTGATGATTTCGCTGCGAGTTTGAGCATCAATCAAAGTGCGCTCTGCCGAGCTTTTGAGTTGCATGTTGTATGAGGCCTCGGTAGCGACGTCGATGATGCCTTGCGATTGCTTGTAGTCTTGGATATTTGACTCTGCGTTATCAAGGTCGCCTGAAATGAGAGCGATACGCTCGTCGAGGAATGCTGCAGTTTTTTCGCCTTGCATATTTTTCTCGGCAATGCCGCGCTCGTTATATTTCTTGATAACCTCGTTGAGCACGTCCTGGCCGTATTCGGTATTTTCGGTTGTCATGACAAGCTCGATGAGCGAAGACTTTTTCGAAGCCTTGTCGCACGACACATCTTTTGCCAAATCTTCGGCAGCCACATCGTAGCCGCTAAGGAAGATATCCGACTTCACATCCTTGTCTTTGGGGCAAGCGTTTGTTTTGTTTACAACAAAGCGGCCAAACTCGGTGTTGAGTGTTACAGGCAATTTTTGGCGCGAAACATCTGCAATCCAATGTTTGTTAGCCTTAACTTTGACGTCGGCAGTGCCATCGGTATATACTTTTGTTTTGAAAAGCACGGTAGTCATCAACGTGTCAACAACTCCGGCTTCGGCATAAACATCAACGGGAAAATCGGGATAGTGCAAAGCTCTGCGCAAAAAGCCTTCTTTCACGATGTGCACCTTATTCACGCCAAGGTCGCGTGCCACGTCGCGCAACACAGAGTGCGAAGCGATAACAAAGACCTCGTCTTCAACGTTGGCGCTCGAGCCGAACAAGTCACTGAGACCGCTCATCGAGGTGAAGCTGCCGGTGTCGTCGTCAGTTATCAAAACGTTAGCACGCACAACATACTCCGGATTTTTCATCCGCGAATAGGTGAAGCCTAAAAGCACACACACAAACACAGAGATAACAAACCACCACCAATGTTTGATGTAGTTGGTAATGATACCTTTGATGTCTATAAATTCAGTTTTTTTAGCCATAGTTATTTAATAGCAAGAGCGATAACGAGTGAAGCGATAACTGAGCAACCGCTCACAACGGTAGAAATTACGCTTAGTTTATATGCGTTATTCTGGTTATACTTAGAATTATCTTTTCTGATTTTGTTGGGACTAACGTAAACGTAGTCGTTCTGTTTCAAATAGAAGTAAGGCGATGTGAGCACTTCAGCCGAGTTGAGGTCGATGCGGTGAGCCACGCGCTTGCCGTCTTCTTCGCGGATGATGAGCACGTCTTCGCGCTCGCCATACTCGGTGAGGTCGCCGGCAGCGGTCAGCGCATCAAGCACTGAATAGCGCTCGGTCGACACTGCCTGTGTGCCGGGGGTGTGCACCTCGCCTGCCACATTGACTTTGAAGTTAACCAAACGCACTGACACCAACGGATTTTCAACATCTTTTGAAATCATGTCGGTGAGTTTTTGCTTCAGCTCGTCGAGAGTGAGGCCTTTAACCGTAACGCGGCCAAGCAAAGGCATGTCAATAGTGCCGTCGCTCGACACAATATAGGTTTGTATGCGCGCGGTAGATGTGCTTGTCAAATCGGCGCTGGTGGCGGGATTTGTCAACAAAAGATTATATTGAGCGCTGGCTTCGGGAGCAAGTGAAGTCACTAAAATATATAATTCGTCGTCAACAGCAATTTTTGGTGAATAGTCGGTAGTGTTGACGGCAACCTCGTATGATGACTTTATATCATCGAAATAGCTTAAATTAGAGCGGCTTGTAGAGCAAGAAGTCACAATTGTTGCTGCACAAGCGGCTATCATTAGTGATTTTAATTTCATCGTTGAATTGTAATAAAGCTTTATTATTTTGCACTATTTATAACGGCAACCACAATATGTTTATTATACCATGCAATAAAAATTTTGCGATTATTACAATTTACTTACATCCGTGCTATGTTTTTACTTAAATAAATATTATCTTTGTACACTCAAATATCTATATCTCTATGACATTCAGTTTTGACCTTGAGGTCTCTATAATAATACTCTCAGCATTATCGCTGCTGTGCCTTATTTGTGTGATATTCATCTACGTGTTGCGCATACGCCGCGTCACCCGCTATGCCCGCTCGCAAAACAGCGAGCTGCCCGACTTTGACGACCCCGAGCGCCAACCCGACGTCGGCCTTGAGCCCGCTTCGGTGGTGGTATATGCACAAGACCAGGCCGAGAGCCTCGAGCAACTGTTGCCGCAACTGCTGAGCCAGGAATATGCTCCCGGTTTCGAAATAATTGTGGTGAACGAAGGCGAGTCGGAGGCTACGCGCGACGTTGTAGACACACTGCGCATCACCCACAACAACCTATATCTCACCTACACCCCCGACGGTGCTCGCAACCTCAGCCGCAAAAAGCTTGCACTCATGCTTGGCATAAAAGCCGCTCGCAACCGTGTGGTTGTCAACACCACTGCCGGTGTGTGCATCGACTCACCGCATTGGCTCGAAATGATGATGCGCAACTTCACCGACAAAGACGTTGAGGTGGTGCTCGGTTATGCCGTGCCCGCCGACACAGACAGCGGCATGGGCAAACGTTGCCGCGCATTCGACACTATAGCTGCCGGAGTGACATGGCTCACATCGGCAATAGCCGCCAAACCTTATCGCGGCACAGAATATAACATCGCATATACTCGCGACATATTCTTTAAAAACAAAGGATTTTCGCGCTCACTAAACTTGCGCCACGGCGACGACGACATTTTCATCAGCGAAATCGCCAACGGCAGCAACACCGCCATCGAATTGTCAGAGCCGTCGATTGTGCGTTGCAACTTCTACAACCACAAGCGCGCCATCGACGAGTTGATGCGCCGCCACCAATTCACCGGCCACTTCATCAGCAAAAAATCGCGCCGCTACATGGCTCTCGGAGCCTGGTTGATGTGGGCTACACTCGGCACAGCCGTTGCTGCCGCCGTGCTCGCCCTGCCCAACCTGATTCCCGCAGCTGTTGCAGCAGTGATATTCATATTATTATTTTTATTTGTAACTTTAACGTGGCGAGGAGCCATGCGCACTCTCGGTTCGCGCAGCATGTTCTTCACCCTACTTTGGTTCGCGATGACCCTCCCCTTGCGCAAAAGCATGCGCGCCATTCGCTACCGTCTGCACAAAGGCCGCAACTACACTTGGAATAAGTGATTGGCGTTGCTGTGCCTGTTATCTCGGCAAAAACACTCATCATGGCACAAAAATCTGAAAAATTACTTACGCTTGTTGTTCCAACCTACAACATGGAGCTTTACATAGCTCGTTGTCTTAAAACAGTAACTGAACCGTCTGTCCCCGACACCTTGGAGGTGATTGTGGTGAACGACGGCAGCAAAGATAAGTCGCTCGATATCATACGAACTTTCGAACAAGCTCGCCCCGACATCGTCACAGTCATCGACAAACCAAACGGCCACTACGGCTCGTGTGTCAATGCCGGACTCAAAGCCGCTACCGGCAAATACTTCCGCATGCTTGACGCTGACGACTGGGTAAACACCGAGGCTCTTGTGGCTCTGCTCGGCAAACTTGCCGACTGCGACGCCGACCTTGTTGTGACCTTGCGCACCGAGCACATCACCGACGTCGAGAAAGGTCAATTTGTCAAGACATTCCCCATGACGAAAGTTGAATATGGCAAAGTGTACAGCGCTCCACAGTTCGACATCTCGACCCACACCGAGAAGCATGAGTTTAACATGCACAGCATGACCTACAAAACCGAGATATTGCGTCAAATCGGCTTGCGTCACCTTGAGGGGGTATGCTACACCGACTTGCAATATTGCTTCATGCCCATCGACCGCATAAAAAGCCTCGTGGTCTACGACCTGTATTTATACCAATATTTCATTGGCCGCGACGACCAATCAACCAGCGCCGTGTCGCTGCGCCGCAACTTCAAACACATCTGCAAGGTGTTGCGTTGCTCGCTCGACTATATGAAAAGCTGCGGCCCCATCGACGAAATAACGCGACGCAATCAGCATTATTTCACCAAGGAGGCCGTAGACATTTTTCTTGCGAGTCTGCGCATTCAGCAGCATATCCCCGCTGAAGATTATCCTACTATTTTGGGTATTCTCAACGATATCGAATATCTCGACATTCGTTCAAAAATATACAAAAAATTCTATTTCAAACTTTGGCGTCGACTCAAAGCTTATCGCACGCTCAAACTCACAGTCAACCTTTATCAAAAGGTGCACCGCCGTCGTCTCAAAGCGCGCGGCTTGTAGCCTGAATTGTTGACGTGGCAGCACTCAGCCCGTCGGCAGAGGCTGTGACAGTGATAGCGCCCGATGTGCGCGTTGACTGCACAATGAGCAGAGCTTTGCCGTAGAAAGCATGGCGCGTGTCGGCTTTGAAGCTTTCAAGCGATACGGGGCTGCCGTTGTCAACGCCGACATTCACTCCCGAACCCGACACGGCAAAATACACCTCGTTGTCGGCAAGCGGACAAACATTGCCGTCGGCGTCAACAATTTCTACGGTGAAATAAGCCAAATCACTGCCATCGGCAGCAATCTCGGTGCGGTCGGGAGTGAGGCGTATTGCCGACGGAGCTCCGGCAGTGTTGATTTGCTGCTCGGCAACCTGAACACCGTTTTTGCGCGACACGGCACGAATGTTGCCGGGCTGATATTTCACGCGCCACGACACATGCAAGCGGTCGGCATCTTTTGTGCGCACGCCTTGCGACACGCCGTTCACAAAAAGCTCAACCTCGTCGGCATTACTATAGTATGCCCAAATGTCAACATCTTCGCCGGGCTGCCAATTCCAGTGTGGGAACATGTGCAACACGGTTTTGTCTTGCCGCCATTCGCTTTGATAGAGATAATACACATCTTTTGGGAAGCCTGCAAGGTCGACGATGCCGAAGTATGAGCTGCGCGCGGGCCAACCGTAGGGCGTAGGCTCACCGATATAGTCAAACCCGGTCCACACAAATTGTCCGCTGATGAAATCGTTGTTTTTCACCTGCTTGAGCGTAGTCTCGTGGTCGCTGCCCCACGGCGTGCGGCAATTGTCGTACGACGAGCAGGCAAACGAGGGATTATAGTAAGGCACATCCCAACGCTCGGGGCAAATGATAACCGAGTCGGAAGGCATAGAGTAGTATCCGCGAGTCATCAATGCCGAGACGCTCTCGGTGATGATAAACGGCTTGCCGGGAAAGTTTTCGGGCACATCTTTAAACCAACTGTCATGATAGTTATAGCCGATAACATCTATTGCTCCCGACTTGAAAAGATGGTTTGCGGGGTCGGGCTCGTTGCATCCGGCAGTGACCGGGCGCGTGGCATCAAGATTGTGCACAATGCCAGCCAGCTTGGCGGTGAGCAGCGAATTTACACTCATCTCGCCGTCGTTGGCAAGCTGATCGGCGCTATGGCCGAAGTTTAAAATCAAGTTTGCCTCTTCAAGCGAAAGTGTGTCGGCAGCGGCATCGCTCCATTGCTCAAGCACCTCATTGCCTATGCTCCACATCACTATAGACGGGTGGTTGCGGTCGCGTTTCACAAGGTCGGAGAGGTCGCGCTCGTGCCAGGCGTCGAAGTATCGTGAATAATCGTGATTTGTTTTGCGTTTGCGCCACATATCAAAGCTTTCGTCCATCACCAAAAATCCCATTTCGTCGCAAAGGTCAAGAAGTTCGGGTGCCGGCGGATTGTGGCTGCAGCGTATGGCGTTGCAACCCATATCGCGCAACATTCCCAACTGTCGGCGTATAGCTGCTACGTTGACCACGGCGCCGAGAGCTCCGGCATCATGATGCAGACACACTCCGTTGATTTTCATCGGCTTGCCGTTGAGTGAAAAGCCATGTGCTGCATCAAAAGCAAATTGACGTATACCAAAGGTTGTGGTGTACGTGTCGACAGTCTTACCTTTCACTATCAGGTCGGTGACTATGCGGTAAAGATATGGCGACTCGGTGCTCCACAAATGCGGATTGGCGATATTGAACGATTGTTTACCGGTCTTGGTCTTAGCCGTTGCCACTTGATTGTCGGCGGCATCATAAATGCGGCTGACGTAAGCATCGGGGCGGCCTGTAGCACTGATTTGCAGCTCCACACGATTGTTGGATGGCGTGGTGACGTAGGTGCCCCACTGCTCAACATGCACGGCGTTGAGCTGACGCAGCCACACGTTGCGGTATATGCCGCAGCCCGAATACCAGCGCGAATTTGGCTGCTCCACGTTGTCAACGCGCACCTCAATAACATTCTCGCCCTTGACAAGATATTTTGTTATGTCGTAGCTGAACGAAGCGTAGCCGTAGGGACGCGTGCCAAGCAGATAGCCGTTTACCGACACCGAGGCGTTCATATACACACCGTCAAAGTCTATGAATATTTGTTTGGTTAAATCGCTTACATTAAAAGTTTTGCGATAGAAACCCAAGCCGCCGGGCAGGGCTCCGCCGCCTGTGCCCGAGGGATTATCTTGCGAAAAGTCACCCTCAATAGCCCAATCGTGCGGCAAGTTGAGGGGGCGCCACGTTGAGTTGTCATTATCAAGTCGAAACTCCCAGCCATCATTAAAATTGATGGCTCGGGAGTCGCGAGAATAAGAGATATTGATAATAGAAACTGCGAGTAGCGAACTAAAGAGTAATTTTTTGAGTGCTACCATTATAGTTTACAATTTTGCCTTTTGCAGCTTTGTCGTAGGGCACGGGGCTGCCTTTCGACACCTTCACGACATTGAAGCGACGCGATTTGAGCATGCCGTCAAACTGACCTTTGCGCTCGCCGATGGTGAGGGTTGAAGCGGCATCGTTGTATGTGAATGTGATTGTGGCATACTTGCCCTTTTCATAGTTGTAATTTACACCTTCGTCTTCGTAGAGGGTGAATTTGCCGTCAGCTCCGGCATAGACGTAGAGGGTGATGTTGTCGGCGGCTTTTTCGTCTGACCATTGGATGTCGGGGCCGAAGGGAATTATTGAGCCGGCGCGCACAAACAGAGGTATGCGCTCGTAGGGAGCAGCCACGGTTTGAGTGCCGTTGGCAACAGCTGCGCCGCTGTAGAAGTCGTACCATTGCGAGCTTTCGGGCAGATATACCTTGCGCTGACGTGCGCCGTATTCATACACCGGAGCTACGAGAAATGCGGGGCCGAACATGTATTGGTCGCCAAGGTTGCGCACCTTTTTGTCGGCGGTAAAATCCATAACCATCGGGCGCATGATGGTGTAGTCGTCGAAGTGCACCATAGCTGCGAGCGAATAGAGATAGGGCATCAAGTCGTAGCGAAGACGGGTGTAGTAGATTATCGACTTATAGGCGGGATGGCTCTCGGGAGCGATGTTGTAGATTTCGCGATAGGGCCATTGGCCGTGGGCACGATACATCGGAGCGAAGGCGCCGAATTGGAACCAGCGAGCATTGAGTTCGCGCCACTCTTTGTTGGCGGCATTTTCTACGCCGGTTTTGTCGAACACTTGCTGGCCTTCAACAAACTTGTTTTGCACGCAGAAGCCGCCGATATCCATCGACCAGAAGGGGATGCCGCTGATTGAATAGTTGAGGCCGGCAGAGATTTGAGCTTTCATATCCTCCCACGATGTGCCGATGTCGCCACTCCAAGTGGCAGTTGAGTAGCGCTGCAAACCTGCGAAACCCGAGCGGGTGAGCAGGAACACGCGTTTGTTGTTGTCAACACCGCGCTGTCCGTTGTAGATTGCTTCGGCGTTTTCGTAGGCGTATGCGTTGAAGTATTTTGTTGAGGGGCCGAGGGCTGTGGGGCCGCACAACTCCTTGCGATATTGCATATCAGTGCAGTCGCGAATGTTTGGTTCGCTGGCATCCATCCACCAGGCGTCAATGCCGAGGGGATAGTAGTGGTCTTGCACTTGTTTCCAGAAGAGTTTGCGCGCATCGGGGTTGTAAGCGTCGTAGAATGAGCCTACATAGCCGGGGCCAACCCAGTCTTTGATGCTGTCTTCAACGGCTTTTTTATACATCCAGCCGTTGCGATCAAACTCTTTGTAGTGCTCGGTTGTGGTGTAGAATTTGGGCCAAACCGAAATCATCATTCTGCCATGCATGGCATGGATAGAGTCGACCATAGCTTTGGGGTCGGGGAAGCGGTCGGTATCAAATTCGTGGCTGCCCCAATTGTCTTGACGCCAGTGCAGCCAGTCGAGCACGATATTGTCGATAGGAATGTTGCGACGGCGATATTCGGCAAGCACGCCAAGAATTTCGTCTTGGGTGTTATATTTTTCGCGGCTTTGCCAGTATCCCATCACCCATTTTGGCATAATGGGAGCTTTGCCGGTGAGAGTGCGATAGCCTTTGATAATTTCGTCGGGATTGTCGCCATACACAAAGTAGTAGTCAATTTGGTCTTGCATCTCGCCCCACCACGACATTTTCTGCTGCTCGGCAGCGGGTCGGGGAGCGTAAGCACGCAAGCCGCAATACGACACGGCGCCGTCGGGTTGCCAATCAATCTTGATGGGCACACGTTTTCCGGCCTCGAGCTGCACGGCAAATTTGTAGCTATTGGGGTTCCATGCGGTGCGCCAACGTTCGGGCACCACTTCTTTACCGTCGATGGTGACTGTTTGATAGCCGGCGTAGTAGAGTATAAATTTGTATTCGCCGGTTTCTTTGGCTTCAATTTCGCCGTCGTACGACACATGCGATCCGTAGAAGTTGAAGTCGTCGGGTAGATTTATAACTTTCGACAGTTTTTTGTCGCGGTCGAGATATTCAAAGTAAACTTTGTCTTCGCGACGCACTATAGTTTGCTCGGCGGCACTTGCCGGGGTGTATGTGCCTGTGAGCGCACCCTCTTTGCCGTCTTTATCGTAGAGGGTAAACACGTCGCCGAGCTGTTTGTAGTCTTCGGGGTTGCCCCAGCGGCACATTGAGTAGCTGTCCCAAAGTATGCCATAGTTGTTTGTCGACACGATGAACGGCACCGACACTTTGGTGTTGTACTGGAACAATTCTTCGTTCTTACCTTTGTAGTTGAACTCGTCGGACTGATGCTGACCGAGGCCGTAGAAGCCTTCATCGTCGTCGAGCGACTTGAATACTTGCTGCACGGTGTAGCCTTTTGTGCCTTCAACCTCAATGGGTTTGAATTTGCGTCCGTCATTGTCCTCGGCAAGCACTTGTTTGCCGTCTTTGTCGTAGAATGTGACGTTGCCGGTGGTCAGCGACACGGTGGCTGTCACGGCAGCGGTGCGCAGCGACACGGTTGAGTCGGTCTCGGTGACGTTGAAGTCGGTTTTCTCGGTGGGAGGAACAATAATAAGGCTTTCGGTAGAGCTAAAGTCTTTGTCGGGAGTGGCTGAAACGCGAATAAGTTTCTCGCCCATCACCTGCAAGCGCACTTTGTGCACTGTGTTTTCGCCTTGCTGCGGTATGGTCACAACAATGCCCGTGTCGGTTTTCTCATATTTTGAGGAGCCGCACGAAGCCATCATGGTGCATAGACAAAGCACAGATAGTTGATTGAATTTCATGTGATTTAATATTAGTTATAAAAAGTGGCGAGCCAAAAGAAAGCCCGCCACTTTTAGTATAACGTAGAGTATGTATCGTTTATTTTATAACAACCTTTTCAGCTTTGTTATTTGAGCGACGGATGTATAGACCGGGAGTGAGGTTTTTGTTGCTAACGCGCGCACCTGCAAGGTTGAAGAACTCAACTTCGCCGTTGTTTGCGTCAACTGCAATGCTTTCAACGCCTGCCGGATCAGCAAATTGAACGTAGAATGTGTAGGGTTTGTCAACTACAAATTCGTAGTAAGTGTCAGTGTCGTCAACTTCAAATTCGGTTTCAACACCGTTTACAAGAGTTCTGTAGATAATGTAGCCAGACTCGATATCACCGGCGCTGACGATAAGGTACATTGAGCGTCCGCCTTCAACAACTGCGCTTGAGCCTGATTCAATTTGATAAACATTGCCGTCGGCATCGTCTACAACATATGAACCGCCTTTGCTAACGCCGGCTACAACTTCAAAGCCGAATGTTGCAGTGAGCGAGATTGATTTAGAGCCGGTATAGGTGTAAGATGCATCGGTTGAAACAGTGTTGCCGTCGGCATCTTTCCAATACATGAATTTGCCACCTTCGGCGGGAGTTGCAACAACTGTTACGCCGCCTTCAGTAAGTTCAACTGATGACTCGGTTGAGCCTTCGATAGCAACTGAGCCGTATTCTTTGCCGTCTTTGCCTGCTGCAACAGCAACATCAATGGTGTGAACAACGGGAGCTGCTTTAACTACTGAAATCATGAAGTCCATCATGGTGCCGCAAGCTGAAGCGATTTGCGAACCGCCTACGGGGTCAGTGCTGTTCCAGTCGAGTTTATAGCGCATGCGCAAAGTGCGACCTGCATATTCTTCGGGGATAACGAATGTAGGAATTGAAACGCTGGGGCCTTGAATTGCAGTATGGCCGGTTTCTTGTTTTTCGCCGTTACTGTTGTAGTATGTAGAGCCATCGTCAGCTGAGAAGAGGTTGTATGCAACGAGTTCGCTGCCTTCAGCCAATGAGTGACCGTCGCTCTCTAAAGCGACATCAAATTGAGCATTGTTATCATAGTCAATGTAAACATAGCTGTGCATCCATTCGCCTGTGCCTTCGGGTACGGTGACTGAGATGGGAGAACCTGCGCTGAGTTCGACGGTGACGTCGGTTTTGTCAACATAAATGTTGCGGCCTGAAGCTGAACCGTTGCCGGCAATGTCGGTAGAGTGACCGTCTTCGTCAGCTACACGGAGAGTGGTAACACCGCGAGTGTAGGTTGAGCTTGCTGTGCCGCTGGCTGTTTCGTAAGCTTTGGGAGTGAAGGCAGCAACGATGCTTACATTTTCGGTAACCTCGTAGCTGTATGTGCCGTCGGTGCCGGTGAGGGCTTCGTCGTTAGCTTTAACTGATGCGATACGATAACCTTCGGCGGGAGTAGCAACGATTTTGAGGGTAGAGCCGTAAGTCACTTCAGCGCCGCTGGTGAGCTCTTCGTCGCCGTTGTAAACTTTGAGTGTGCCTTCGGTGCTGTCGGGAGTGTTAAAAGTGACTGCCGGGCGGAAGGTAACAGTGTTTACGAAGCTGGCAGCGAAGGTAACGTCGCCGGTGAGAGTGTAGCTGTAAGCGCCGTCAACAGCCTCGAGCTCTGCGCCGTTAGCTGTAACGCTTTCAATAGCATAGTCTTGTGCGGGAGTTGGAACAACAGTGAGCACTGTGCCTGCAGAGAGTGTTGTGCCGCTGGCAACATTTTCGGTGCCGTTGAGCACTTGCAATGT
>CAZYNO010000018.1:0-3229 GCA_964648845.1 uncultured Bacteroides sp. | reverse complement strand
CAGAGAGTGTTGTGCCGCTGGCAACATTTTCGGTGCCGTTGAGCACTTGCAATGTGCCTGTGCCTGCTGCGGGTTCGGTGATAGTAACAACGCCTTCGCTCTTCACTACTTGGATTGTGAAGTCAAGGATTTCGCCACAGTTAACAGCAATTGTATTTCCTTGGCCGTCTGTTTCGTTACCGGTGGGGTCGATACTGTTCCATTGGATTATGTAGCGAGCACGATATTGACCGGGTTGAACTGTTTCGGGAATTTTGAAGGTAGGCATAGCGGGATCGGGGCCGCTGATTTTTGCATAGCCGGTGGTGCTTGATTCACCAAGGCTATTATAATATGTGCTACCGGAGCCGCAATATTTATTAAAACTTACGAGCTCGCTGGTTGCTGACACGGTGAATGTTGACTCATCGTCGAATGCAGCGGTGAAAACGCCGTCATTGTCGTAGTCAATGAAGAGATAGCTGTGCATCCATTCGCCTGCGCCAACAGCTGATAATGTTACATCAACGCCGGAAACAAGATTTACAACAGTTTCTGTTTGGTCGCTATAGACTTGGCGGCCTGCTGCTGCTGCAATACCGGCGACTGTGCCGCTGTTGCCTGTAGCATCTTTCAAGGTCAATGAGGTAAGGCCACGATCTGAGCGTGAGGTCGGGGTGGTACCTGTGAAATGCTCATAAGCATCTGCGTATGCCGAAACTGAGAACGACATAGCGCCAACGATTGCCAATGAAGCAAGATTGGGTAAAATTTTTTTCATTTGATTGAAATTTATAGGTTTTATAAAGTAAGTAGATGTATAATCTTATAGCAAGTATAATTTTCCACGGCAAAACTACGAAAAAATTCAATTCAAGCAAAATTTTGCTCAAAATTATTTTGCGCTATAGGCAGACGGCACAACTCCGAACTGAGCTTTGAAGTAGCGCGAAAAGTATTTTGGATTGTTAAATCCAACATGATATGCCACTTCCGACACATTGAGTGTGCCTTCACGCAGCAATTCGGCGGCACGCTCCAAGCGCTGAGCGCGTATAAACTCAATAGGCGACTTGCCGGTGATTTGGCGCAAACGTTTGTAGAGGTGCACACGGCTCATGCCCAACTCACGGCTGAGTTCTTCAACCGAAAGGTCGGAGCGCGACATATTAGTAATAATGTATTGTTGCGCAGCATCAACAAGCTTTTGGTCGAGTGGCGAAATTGTTACCGGCTCAGCCTCAACAGATACTACGCTACTAATATTAGTAGATGCTACATCACTAACAGTAGCGGCGACAGCTGCAGTGTGGCGACGACGCAGCTTGCGCATAAAAAACCATAAGGCAAAAGCGATGACAATGCTGTAAAGAGAGATTGCAAGGATGTCTATGGTAAATAGAGCGATAAGAGAGTGTTTCATGATTGGTAAGTTTGACACTATGTTTAAGTGAATTAGGGTACATGGTTTGTATTGGCGGCAAATTTACACATAACATCCTATCTTGTCAAGAGAAATGTCTAAAAATACGCATTTTACGATAATATTTAACATTTATTCATAGTAAATTACCACACGAGATATAACATTTTATACCCAATTTTATAACATTCGGCACACCTTGCATAACAAATTGCAGCCTATAAACAGCATATTTTAAGTGCAATAATAAATAAAGACTTGGTAAATTTGCGTTACTTATGTTTCACACAGAAAACATATCTTGCAAGAGAAGAAAAACAATTGAAAAAAATTGCCTTATAATTAACATTTAACCTGTAAAAACTGTGTATCAATGAACAGAACGCAAAAAACCGTATGCCACTCTTGGCATATTTGTCGCGTTGCTATGATTGCATTCCTTTTACTATTTGGCGCGGGCACTCTTAGTGCACAAAACCTCACGGTGAAAGGTGTTGTGACCTCAGCTACCGACAACGAACCGTTGATTGGTGCTTCAGTGTCGGTAAAAGGGTCGTCTTCGGGCCAAATCACCGACATCGACGGAGCCTATTCAATCACTGCTAAAAACGGTCAAACCCTCGTGTTTTCGTACGTGGGCTTCGTGACCAAAGAAGTAACCGTGACCGGCGACCACTTAGACGTTGTGCTGAGCGAAACCGCCGACAACCTTGAAGAATTAGTTGTGGTTGGTTACGGTGTGCAAAAGAAGAAACTTGTGACCGGTGCTACGGCACAAGTGAAGGGAGATGACCTCGCCAAACTCAACACCACAAGCCCGCTGCAAGCTATGCAAGGCCAAATGGCAGGTGTGACCATCGCCTCAACATCAGGCCAACCGGGTTCTGACATGAAAGTCACCATCCGTGGTCTCGGCACCGTGGGCAATGCAAGCCCGCTCTACCTCATTGACGGTATCGGCGGTGACATCTCAACGCTCAACCCCAACGACATCGAGTCGATCGACGTGCTAAAAGATGCCGCATCAGCCGCCATCTATGGTGCGCAAGCTGCCAACGGCGTTGTGCTCATCACTACCAAACAAGGTCAAGAGGGCAAAGCAAAAGTGACCTTCGACGCCTACTTCGGCTGGCAACGAGCAGCTCGCACAACCAAAATGCTCAACGCCAAACAATATATGGCTATCATGGACGAACAAAACGTGAACGACGGCAAAGCACCCTACGACTGGTCAAGCATCAGCAGCATTTGGAACTATGACGCCGACGGCAATCCTACCGGCATTATCGACACCAACTGGCTCGACGCTATGATTAACAACAATGCCACAACTCAGAGCTACACCCTCGGCGTTAGCGGCGGCAGCAAAACAAGCACCTACGCCTTGTCGATGGGCTACATGAACCAAGAAGGCCTTGTTGGCGGCTCTGACGTATCAAACTACTCACGCTACAACTTCCGCATCAACTCCGACCACAAACTCTTCGGCGACATACTCACCGTTGGCGAGCAAGCCGGATTTGTTTATGTGAAGAATAAAGGCATTCTTGTTGGCAACCAATACAACAACAGCTTGCACGGCGCCATGAACACATCTCCGTTCTCTCACATCTATGGCGACAACAGCATTTATGACAGCCCATATTACGACACTACCGACTCTGATTGGTACAACAACGACGGCAACCCCTACGGCGAAATGATGACTACCAACAGCAACAGCACAAAAACAGCAACCTTCAACGGCAATGTTTATGCTCAATTACAACCCATCAAAAACCTGCGCATCAAATCAGTGTTCGGCGTTGTTTACGGCAACAGCGACTA
>CAZYNO010000017.1:0-19702 GCA_964648845.1 uncultured Bacteroides sp. | reverse complement strand
CAATTTCGTCCATGCGTCGAGTGCGTATCTGCACTTCCACCCAGCGCTCGTCGGGGCCGTAAACCGTTATGTGCAGCGACTCATAGCCGTTGGTTTTGGGTATGCTTATCCAGTCCTTCATGCGCGCCGGATTGGGGCGATACATGTCGGTGACTATCGAATATGCCAGCCAACATTCGGCTTTCTCGCGCTCAAGCGGTGCGTCTATGATGATGCGGATGGCAAATAAGTCGTATATGTGGTCTAAGTCGTTTTTCTGCTTCTTCATCTTGTTCCAGATGGAGTAGATTGACTTAGTGCGCCCTTTGATGTCGAACTTTAGCCCTTCGGCTTCAAGCTTTGCTTTAATCGGCGCTATGAAGTTGCTGATATAGGCGTCGCGCTTTTCTTTTGTCTCGTTGAGCTTGCGTGCTATCGACGTAAACACCGCGCGGTCAGTATATTTCAGCGACAAATCTTCGAGCTGTGATTTAATGGCATACAGGCCCAAACGGTGAGCCAACGGCGCATACAGATATCCTGCCTCATACGCCACGTGGCGCACACGGTCTTCGTCGGGATGATGGTTTATAGCTTTCATCTGTGCCAAGCGCGACACTATCATGATTATGATTACGCGTATATCTTCGGCAAACGCCAACAGCAGACGGCGAAAGTTCTCGCTCTCTACCGTTGCATGGCGCTCGTAGAGCGACGCCACTTTCAGCAGACGTCCCACGGTGTCTGTTATATCTTCGTCCCAATCTTTTTTGAGTTCGTCCATGGTGATGCTGCCGGCATTCACGGCGCACAGCAGCATTATGGCTATCACCATGCTGCGGTCGGGGCTCACGCTGTGGCACAGCTCGAGTGCGGTGCTGAAGCCGTTGATGAGCGGATGCATGCCAAATGTGTCGCGATGATACGAGTCTGCCTCAATGCCGCGCAAAAGTATCTTCTTGATGCGTGTAATATCACCGGGCAAGAGTAGGGGACGCATAAAGCCAACCAAGGCTTTGATGCTGTCTTTGAGCATCGGTTCTTCTAAGGTAGTCAGAGCTTGTTCCATAACAATAATTATTTTTTCATAGTTTGTTCATCTGCTCAATGTAGTCGAGAATTTCATAGCGTCCGCGACCGTCTGAGCTCGATGTCTTAAATACCGGGGGCAATTCCTCCCATTGCTCAAGCAGCTGTGCACAATAGTCGGCAGTGAGCTTTTTAGCAGCTCCCGACGTCAGCTTGTCGAGCTTGGTAAACACTATGCTGAACGGTATGCCGTTTTCGCCGAGCCACTCCATAAACTCCAGGTCTATGGCCTGGGGCTTGTGTCGCGAGTCGACGAGCACAAACAAATTCACCATCTGCTCGCGCTTGAGTATATAGTCTTTAATCATCACCTCAAGACGTGCCCGGTCTGCCTTGCTGCGCTTGGCGTAGCCATATCCCGGCAAGTCAACAATTTGCCATTCGTCGTTCACCACAAAGTGATTGATAAGCATGGTTTTGCCGGGCGTTGCCGAGGTCATTGCCAACGACTTTTGTCCGGTGAGCATATTTATTAGCGACGATTTGCCAACGTTCGATCTGCCGATAAAGGCATATTCCGGCATTTTGCTGTCGGGACACTTTGCCACCGTCGGGCTACTGATAAGAAAACGTGCTGAGTTGATAATCATCTTTCGAAGTAGTGTGTAATTTTGTGTTTTATAACGTAAAGTTAGTCATTATTCCATAAACTACCAAAAAAAACAGCCACGGCATCGCCGCAGCTATTTCTCTAATATATTATGGCATTTCTCTGTGTTGACTAATTGGCTGCATACGAGTGCATGCCGCTGAGCAAAAAGTTCACTCCAAAGTAGGTGAACAGCACGGTCAAAAAGGCTAAGATATTGTATAGGTGTATGGTTCGCGCTTTGTTAAAGACAGGGAATGATGCAGCGTGCACGGGCAGCGCATACACCAGCAATGTCACCAAAGCCCACGTCTCTTTGGGGTCCCAGCCCCAATAGCGTCCCCACGACTGATTTGCCCATATTGCGCCAACAAATATGCCGGCGGCAAGCAAGAGCGTGGCGGGGTAGTGCAACTTGATTGATATGTTTGCCAACTTTTGCGACTGCTGCGGGGATATCAGTGCAGCAACGCCATTGAGCATCATTATGGCAAACAATGCATACGAAGTCATTATCAGCATCACGTGTATCGACAACAACGGCGATGCCAACACCGGCATAAGGTGGCTGACCGTAGGATTGCTTTCGCCCATCATCGACACCATGAGTGCCAATCCGGCAACTATCAATCCCATCGGCATAATCACCGATATGCGTCTTGCCGCGAGTGTGATAGTCAGCGCTATCCATGCTGTGGCTTGCATAGTCTCAAATCCGTTGGTCATTGGCAAGTGACCGCTCACAATCCAGCGCAGCACAATCACTCCGCTCAGATAGCACCACAGCAATATTGCTATGCCGTAGATATATTTTCGGCGCACACCAACATAAGCCGCGATGCCCGTCAATATGGCTGCAATAGCTGCAATGAGAGAGTGGTTGAGCTGATTGTAGAGACGCTCGGCACCCACCTTAAATTCGCTTGGCATGTATTGGCCGACACTGTCGCGACGCTGAAATTTGCATATCTCGGTGATAACATCGTTTGCTGCATTATATTTGCCGTGAGCTATATTGCGAGCCATATCGTCCATGCTCGTTACCACAAATGCAGCGTCGTCAATGTTGTGCGTGTAGTTACGGTCGGTCCACGACACCCATTGCACATTGTTGGTGCCGTCAATCACGGGATATATTTTCATCGCATTGCCGGTGCACACCTGCGCAATGAGATTAATCTTTTCGTCGGCTTGCAGCGCTGCCTTGTCAATGTTTTCGCCGGTCACATACTTCTCCAATTTGTATCCGTCGTAGCCGTAAAAATCGCGCAGCGAAGCATACTTGCCTTTCATCCCCAATTTCTCGCGCAAGTCGGCATCTTTTATCTTTATGAACGGCTCGTTTTTCCAATCGTCATAATAGAATATCCAGCCTGTGAGCACTTGCTCGGCGCTATATCCTTTGTACGTTTCACTCCCATACACCTTTGTGCAAAATTCGCGAGCCATGGTTTGCACCGGAGCAACGCGGCCGTTCCAATACACAAGCATCTTGCCATAGTTTTTGGCCAACGGTCGTTGCAACACTTGCTGTGCATTGGCACTCATAGCCACCAAACAAAATGCGGCGATGGTTGTGGCGCGAAAGCGACTCTTTTTTGAAAACGGAAATGCCACTATCGACAAAAACAGCAATGCATATCCGGCATAAGTGATGCCTATGCCCCACGGGTCGTGGCTCACCGACAGCACCGAATAGTCGCTGCCGAGTGCCGTTTGATAAAAACGATAGCCTTTGTAGCTATACACATTGTTCATCGACACGCGGCCCGCAATGCGCTCGCCCTTGTCAATGATTTCTATGTCGGTGGCATAGTCTTTGGGCGTGGATGTGGCGTCGTAGAATGTTATTTCCGACTTTGTCATTCTCACGCCGAAACTGAATTTATAGTCGCCGAATGTGTTGACGGCGTCGCCGTTCTCCTCCAGCTTCACTGTGCCGTCTTCGCCATACAAGTGCGACGTTGCCGCACCGATGAGTATAACTATCAGAGCACTGTGCAAGTCTATTGTGGCTACCGACATGTGTTTGCTGCGTACGATAATGTAGCACATTGCAACAACGGCTGTCACAGCCCAAAGAGCTATGACAACCGGTGAATGATAAAACAATTGTAGTGCAGTGTGCGTATCGCATATCTTTTCGACTACCGTTGCGCTGATCATCAATACAGTCAGCACTCCGAGTGCTATAAAAGAGATATTACGAAGATTTTTTACCACTTCTGTTTTCTTTAGATTGAATCGAGGAATTTGATAATCTGATTACGTTCGGTTTGTGAGAGATTGCGGAATTTCTCAATAGTGTAGCGAGCATCGCTTTGCGGCGACACACCATGCCACATGATGGCTTCGAGTGTGGTGCGTGCGCGGCAGTCGTGCAGACGGTCGGCTGTTGCCGAGCCGGTGACGCGTTGATGCAATCCGCGTGCCCAAAGAGGTGCTGTGCGGCACCAGCCGGTGCGTATGTCGTTGGTCATGCACAATTTGTGTTGCACCATGTCGCTATACGGCCAGATGGTTTGATGCGGATAGCGGGGCAATTCGTTGCCTTTGAAAAATTTTGCCGGGTCTTTAATCACATCGTCACCGGTGGTCCACGACGGCTTGTGGCAGTAAGCGCAGCCTATTTCTTCAAACAAGGCCTTGCCGCGAGCCACGTCGGCATCGTTGATGTTGCGCACTGCAGGCACTGCCAAGCCGCGGTGCCAAACCATAAAGTCGGTATACTCGTCGTCGGTCATCTCAACAGGCAAATCTTTGCTGTTGATGTAGGCAAGGATGCGGCTTTCCATGTCGCCGTCCCACCACTCGGCATGTTCTTTCTTCGGGTCTACTTTTGCAATGTATGCGTCAAATCCGGCTTGCACTTCGGGGTCTTTAGCCGAATATTTAGCCCAGGTGCCGGCGGCGTCGAGATAGTGATAGCGACGGTCTGAGCGAGTGACATTGGTGATGTTCCAGATGGCATTTGCTCCGGCACCGTCTTGCAGCGGACCGCGCGACAGTGCGTAGGTGAAGCGTTTGGCATATTTTGTGCCGTCGCCTTGTGCGCTGTTGCTATACATGCCTGTCCACGCACCGTTGGCATAGATGGCACTGTTCAAGCCGTGAGTGAGATAGCCGTCGGCTTCTTCTTTCTTGTATTGTGCCAGCAAGTCGTCATCGTCGATAGCATCGAGCAAGCCTGAGCCATACACGCCGATTGTGCTCTCAAGACGCACCTCGTATGGGTCGGTGATTTGATAGCCTTGGTTCACAACATAGATGGCGTTTTGCGGTATTGTGACTTCCGGATATATCAGCTCGTAGGTCTCGCCGTCGGGGAATGTATTGTTCCACTCGTCGGTTTCTTTGAGCCATTTAACCGTGATTTTGCTCTCGTCGAGAGGCGCTTTAAACGGCGCTACGGCATGGCTTTGCGGCATACCTGCGAGCCATGTCACGTAGGCATTGGTATTGGGGTTGTAGACAACCAACAAGCAGCCGTTGCCTATCTCGTTGGTGTTGAACGAGCCTTCTTCCACGCGTTTGCCGTGGCCGTAAGCCGGGTGGCAATGTATGCACGAAGTGCGCACATAGGCCGGACCAAGGCCGCTGCGCACACCGTCAACATTCGACATGAATGGCTTTTCAAACAATGCTTCGCCGTTTTTAAACTGTTGATACATGCCTGCCTGCTCAACAGCCGGAGTGGGCTGCTCAAAGGCGTTTGATGTCGCAAGATAAGATGTGCCAAGTTGACCGCCGGCATAATACCATTCGGGCAATTCGGCCACTTCTTCCTCGCCGTCAATAATCTCACTGTCACTACAGCTTGCCAAAGCAAGTGTAGCGACAGCAAAACTACCAACTAATAAATAGTTGTTCGTTCTCATGAGTCCTTATTCTATAGTTTTATTTCAATACTTGTTGATAAGCTTCTTCAAGCACATTCACAAGGTCGGTGCCAACAACGGTCATTGCGTTGCCTGCAGCTGTGCCCGATGCGTTTTTAGCAAAGGGTTCGGGAATGGCTGAGATTGCTGTGATGGCGTTGTCGATAGCGTTGCGCACGCGAGTGTCGAGCTCGGGGTTTACCGATTTGATGTAGGTCGATACTGAGATGTCGCTGCTATTGTAGCCGCAATATGAGTTGCGAATTGATTTGATGTTGTCTACAAAGTCTTCAATTGAGTTGAGGCTGTAGGGCGACTCAATGTAGTTGCGGTCTTCTTGAGTTGAGCCTTGGTGCGGACGTCCGATTTTGGTGTTACCAACCTCGTCGGCAATGTCGATGCAGCCTTGCAGCACTTCTTCGGCAACTTCTTGATAGGTCTTGTAGATTGAACCGGCTTTGCCTGCATTGGTCATCATCCAACCATAATTTTTATTCTTGTCGAGTTCGGCTTCTTCAAGTATGTTTTGCTTTTGTTCGCTGACGTTTGATGTGCCTGCCCAGCAAGCTTCCAAACATACGCATTGGTTGCGAAGGTCTTCAGCCACCATCACAAGATATTTGAGCTCTTCGGTGGTGTAGCTTGTGCTGTGTATGCTTGATGTGTTGCCGTCGGCTGAAAGTTCGTAGAGCATATACTCAATAGAGTGGAAACCGAGCAAACCGTAGCCGAAGTTGTTGTCGAGTGAGTAGTCGGCACCGTTGCGAATTTCGGTGAGAAGACGGTCCATAGCATCTTTGTCGAGAGGCCATGAGTCGATGTGCGGGTCGATATTGTAGTCTGAAGCCGGGCCAAACAAAAATGCCTCTGAGAGCTCCCAATATTTGCGAGAGGTTTTCCACGCTTGTGCGGCATTCGAGATGTCGGCAGTGGTGAGTGTGCCCGAAGCGTGTTTTTGTTGTATGATTTCGCAATAGTCGTAAAGCTCTATTGCAGCGTCGGCCATACCTTTATATGTGGGCAGCACTGTGTTGTTGATGTAGGCTGTGGCAGCGTTGCCGAGCACTTGTTCTTTTGCTGATGTTTCGTCTCCGTCGGGCTCGTCGTTGTCAGAGCAAGATGTGAGTGTGAAGTTTGCGGCGAGAGCCGGAATAAGTAAAAGTTTGAGATACTTTTTCATTTTATCTTGTTTTAAATTTAATATTATTGTTCGTTAGATAAACCATCCGCAGTATGCTATGCCTATTGATACTGACGGCTCGTTGTTGTAGCGCGTATTTAGCAACCCTATTGAGTATTCGCCTTTCACCACAATTTGCGGCATGGGGAAGTAGTTTACGCCCACTGCCACTCGTTGGCGTCCGCACCATTCTTCTTTGGTGTCGCGCTCCATCTTGTACATTGAGTCGTAGTATTCGTATCTGCCGAATAGATATAGATTTTTTCCGGCATTGTGATATTTGTTGCACAGACTCAAGAAGTCGTAGCCTGCCTCAATGCCGGTGGCAATCACGTCCGACGCCACTTTCTGTCGCTTCGATACCGATGTCTTGGGCATTGATATATTGAAGTCTGATATGCGCTTTGAGTCGCTGAGATGTCCGTAGTCAAAATTGCCGCGTGCCAATATGCCGTGGCCTTTGTATTGGAAGTCTACCGAGCCTATTGACACGGTGCCGTTCACCCCGTCGTTCTTTGAATTGTTAGTGGGGTATAGTGTGTTGCGGAAGCTGTTGCCAACGTAGCCTGATGCCGATATGCGCAAGCCAGGCACCGAGGTGTTGTCAACGCGAGCGGCTACGGCAACGCTGTTGGCTATCTTAAATTCGTAGGGCGAAGCCGAGCCGTAGTGTATCCACGAGTCGTTGCCAAAGCGTTCACTGTCGAGGCCCGGCACCAACATAGCCTCATAGCGCCAATGTCCGGCCTTACCCCAAACGCTGATGCCTATATCGTGCCATGTGCACGGGAAAATTGTGTTTTCGCCTTCCGGACGATACACACCGAAAAATTCTGTGGGCATGTGGTGCGAGTTGGTTTGTCCCACGGGCACCACCATCATGCCGGCGCGCACATTCAACTGAGGCATGAACGACTTCTGTATCCAGAATTGCTCAAGTGCCACCTCACCGCCGCGCTCAATCTCCGACTCATATTCACCGGCCTCTTCGGTCTCAATCTCGACCGCCGACTCGGTGCCGCCGTGTTCAAACTCTATTTCACTCGACATTGACCAACCCTTGCCAAAGTCGAAACCCAAAAATATCACCACGTGCGGCAAGTCAACACGTCCGTGCGTTTGGTCTTTAACACTTGTTGGGTCGGTGTAGCGAAGATAGCTGTCGCTGTAAAAGTTTTTCGACATCACCGCTTCGCCATATCCGCCTACCGACAGACGGCTTTTAGGCATCTTGAATAAGCGTGTAGTGTCGCTTTCGTTTGTCTGCGCATTTGCAGGCATAGCTGTGGCTCCGACCAGTGCTATAGCTGCACATAGCGCCAATTTTTTAGGTGCTGAGATAAACATAAAGTAATAATGCGATGTTTTACGCTGCAAAATTACTCATCATCCCGAGGGTGTGCAATACTCAAAATTTAGTAAATTTTTTATAATATCAACGCCTCACTTTTGCCCCGATTAGTCAAAAATGAGTATTGGTTGATTATGTTAAATTGGGTTAAATGCAAGAGTGCCATGTCACAACTTGAGTATTTTTACGTCTATTATACAGAAACTTAACAAAAAAAAACGAAGGTCATGAATATAAGAGCCATCTCGCTGCTAATTCTAACTATTGCTCCTGCATCTGCTTTTGCCGACGAAGTCAACGACTCGGTTGCAGCCGAAGAGTTGCACGAAGTTGTGATTGAAGCCCCAAAAGTGGTGCACAAATCAGATATGGATGTGTTTTATCCCTCGCAGAGTGCCGTCGAAAAATCAAAGGATGGCTTGCAGCTGATACGCAATCTGATGATACCGACACTATCTGTGAACGATGTGATGGGTACTATCAAAACGTCGGGCGAGAGTGTGCAAGTGCGCATCAACGGCCGTCAAGCAACTATAGAGCAAGTGAAAAATTTGTTGCCCGAAACTATCAAGCGCGTGGAGTGGCTCGACAATCCCGGGTTGCGATATCAAGGCGCAGCGGCTGTGCTCAACTTCATCGTCGCCAATCCTACCCTTGGAGGTTCGTTTATGTTCGACGGTATGCAGGCTCTCAACAGCGCTTGGGGCCCGTACAACGCAGCTCTCAAACTCAATAACGGACGCTCGCAGTGGAGTGTAACCACTCAATACAAACTCACAAACCGCATACGGTCGTATCGAGATTATAACGAAACTTTCACATTTGCCGACGGAGAGTCGCTCACTCGCACAGAGTCGCATATAGATGGATATACAAGCGACAATCACGGCTATCTACAAATTGATTATAGTTACGTCAAGCCCGATACCACCACTTTTTGGATAGCTATGCGTGGCTACGAGCAATTTGGCTCCGGAAGCCTGTCAAACGGATTAATGGCACAAAGCAACGGCGATGATGATATCCACCTACGCGACTACAGCAACTCAAAAGGCTTTTATCCATCGCTATCAGCATACTTTGAGCAACACTTTGCGCACAACCAAACGATTGCCATTGATGCCAACGCCTCGTTCTACGATGGTAGTTCTCTACGCACATACACTGAGCACAACAATGTCACCAATGCTCTGCTCAACGACGTGAACACTTCAATCAAAGATCGTAACCAAGCTTACGGCGTTGAGGCTGACTATATAAAAAAGTGGAGCAACTCAAGCCTCACTGCCGGTCTTTCGTACAGCGCCAATCGCAACCGCTCAACTTACGAAAATCTTGGCGGCGAGATATTCCACCAGCGCCAAGACAAGCTATACTTCTTCGGCGAATACTTTCAGCGCATCAACAAAGTATCGCTCTCTGCCGGAATAGGTGCGCAATACACCGACTTTAATTTCCGTGAGACAAATCAAGGCAACAGCAGTTGGAATGTTCGTCCGCAATTCTCGGCGACTTACCGCTACAACATTGCATCAATGTTTAGTCTCAACTTCACCTCATGGCAAGAAGCGCCGTCGTTGGAACAAACAAATATTGCCGCCAGTCAAACCGACGGCATACAATGGAAAATAGGTAATCCAAACCTCACCACTTCGTCGTCATATATGCTCACCTTACGCTATAAATACACGGCAGACCGAGTTATGGGCACATTCAGCATTCGCGCTTACGACAGCCCCAATGCAATCGCCCCATATCTCTATTGGCAAGACGACAAATTGATAACATCTTACGAAAACAGCAAAGGTCTGAAGTCGATATCGTTCACCGTAGCTCCGCAAATTGAAGTCGTGCCCAATTGGCTGCAACTTGCCGGCTCGTTGCACTATCGCATAGAGCAATCGAAGGGCGCAGGATACGAACACACAAATAGCCATCTGAGCGGCGACGTGTCGATGACCGCATATCACTACGGATTTTCGCTCGTAGTTCAATACGAAAAATCACCTAAAAAACTGTCAGGCGAAACTTACACATGGGGCGAAACAATATCTTTAGCAATGCTAAGCTACAACTACAAAGCGTGGCAATTTAGTGTCGGTGTGATATGCCCGTTCACCAAATACGACCAAGGAAATCAGTCATTAAACCGTTATAACAGCAACAGCACACATCTGCGCCTTGATATGGCAGCCATGCCGATAGTGAGACTATCTTACAACCTGCAGTGGGGCCGTCAAAAACGCGGCGTCAGCAAACTTGTCACCACCGACGCCAAAGTCGACACCTCGTCAGCCGGCGGCCGCTAACTGTCGTATGATTTTGCGAGGGGGGATATGTGGGCTTTTGCGGTTTGGTCGATGTCGATAGGCACTACCGAGGCGTATCCTTGCGAGAGCCAATACTCGTCGGTGTCTGTGGCGTCTGCCTCCTCATTCACAAAGCGTCCGGTGAGCCAATAGAACGGCTTGCCGTTGGGATCAACATAGCGGGCATATTCCTCGCTCCAGTGTCCGGCGGCAGCGCGGCACACGCGCACTCCTTTGGGTGTGATTTTTGCAGGAATATTCACGTTGAGGGCTATGTGATGTGGCAGCGGATGCGCCATCGTTTGGCGTATGATTTCTGCCATGATATCTTTCGATAAACTGAAGTCGGCCTGCATTGAGTGGCTGCACAGCGAAAAACCTATCGACTGTATGCCCACTGTGCACCCTTCAATCACCGCACCCATAGTGCCCGAATAGATGATGGCATTGCCCGAATTTGAACCGTGATTGATGCCCGAGAGCAACAAGTCGGGCTTGCGCGGACATATTGCATTAAGCGCAAGTTTAACACAGTCGACCGGCGAGCCGGTGATTGAAAACATGCGAGCTCCGCAATAGTCGGCGTGCTCGGTGATGCGCAACGGTTTTTCCACGCCAAGAGCCGACGATTGTCCCGACTGTGCCGTGGCCGGCGCTGCCACTATAACATCGCCGAATTGCACGGCAATCTCGGCAAGTGAGTGTATGCCCGGGGCTGTTATCGAGTCGTCGTTGGTGATGAGGATGAGCGGTCGAATAGATTGATTATCTTGCATATACATTAAGTCTTGTAACATTAAAATTACTTTGTTACAAAATTAGCGATTTTTCATGAAAATTGAACTTAGTTATAAACATTTTTACCAACTTTTGAACATTTCACATAGTTTGTGGAACATTTATTTGATTGTTTCACGAAAATTGTTTTTCTTTGCAAATGAAAAACTTAACCCGCAACATCTATTCACACTTAAATGGGAAAGATAATAGCTATCGCTAACCAAAAAGGCGGAGTCGGAAAAACCACGACAACCATCAACTTGGCCGCCTCGCTTGCCTCTGAAGGCAAAAAAGTGTTGATAATCGATGCTGACCCGCAGGCCAACGCCACTTCGGGATACGGCATCGACCCTTCTTCTATGTCTTCATCTATTTATGAATGTTTGGCCGACAATTACCCTATCGACGGCTCTCAAGTGCCGACCTGCGTTGAAGGTCTCGACTTGGTGGGCTCGCGTATTGACCTTGCCGGTGCCGAACTTGAGCTCATCAACAAGCCCGAACGCGAGCGCGTTCTCGCCAAATTGCTCGTTCCCGTCAAAGAGAAATACGACTACATTCTCATTGACTGCTCTCCTTCTTTAGGCCTTATCACCGTCAACGCTCTCACTGCAGCAAACTCTGTGATAATCCCCGTGCAAGCCGAATATTTTGCACTCGAAGGCATTAGCAAACTCCTTAATACCATCCGCATCATCAAGAGTCGCCTCAACCCGAGTCTTGAGATTGAAGGCTTCCTCTTGACAATGTACGACTCACGTCTGCGCCTCGCCAACCAAATCTACGACGAGCTCAAAGGCCACTTCTCAAGCATGGTCTTCGACACCGTGATACCTCGCAACATTCGTCTCAGCGAAGCTCCAAGCCACGGCCTCCCCGCAATACTCTACGACGCTGAGAGCCGCGGTGCAACAAGCCACATAATGCTCGCAAAAGAAATCATTGCAAAGCATAAAAAGAAATAACTCATCTCTCTCTTTCAAACACAGCAAAATTAAAGCAACAAATATATGTCAGTAAAACGAAATGCATTGGGGCGAGGACTTGACTCGCTGATATCTATGGACGATGTGCCCGCCCGCGGCTCATCGGCTATCAACGATATCAGTCTCGACCTTATTTCTCCCAATCCCGACCAACCCCGCCGTTCGTTCGACGAAGATGCTCTCAACGAGCTCGCCGCATCCATCCGCGAGCTCGGCATTATACAGCCGCTGTCGCTGCGCAAAACAGGCCCCGACAGCTACCAAATCATCGCCGGTGAGCGCCGATATCGCGCGGCAAAAATCGCCGGCCTGTTGTCGGTGCCCGCATACATCCGCACCGCCAACGAAGCAGAGCTCACAGAGATGGCCCTTATCGAGAATATTCAGCGCGAAGACCTCAACGCCATCGAAATCGCTCTCACATTCCGCAAACTTATTGACCAATACAACCTCACACAAGAACGTCTCAGTGAGCGTATCGGCAAAAAACGCGCAACAATCGCCAACTTCCTGCGTCTGCTCAAACTTCCCGCCGAGGTGCAACTCGGCTTGCGCGACAAACGTGTGGATATGGGCCACGCTCGCGCTCTACTCACAATCGAAAAACCCGCACTTCAACTCAAACTATACAACGAGATACTCAAACAAGGTCTCTCGGTGCGTCGCGTTGAAGAGCTCGCTAAAGCTTATCAAAACGGTCAGGCCGAAAAAGACAATGCCAAAAAATCACAGCAGTCTAAATTCACCTCTACCGACTTTGACATCCTCAAAAAACAACTCTCCGAAACTTTTGCCACGCCGGTAAAATTCACCTGCAACAACTCAGGCAAAGGACAAATAACATTCCCCTTTAAAGACGATGACGAGCTCGCTCGACTCATCACCCTCTTTGACTCTATTAAACGTAACGAAAATTGAAGCCAATACTAAAAATATTGCTGACAGTTGCTGCTGCCGTTTGCACCACAACCTCCATCCACGCTCAGTCAGAGCTCCCGGTTGAGGCTGCCGACAGCGTTGCCGCGGCCTCCCCGGTGCTTATCACCACTGCCGCTGACAACGACGATTGGTCAATACTTGGCAACGACACTATTCCCGTGGCTGTGCCCTTCGAGAAATTCTCGGAGTATAACGCCTGGGAAGAGCGCGAAGTGGTGTTCAACCCCGACCCCACACGCGCCGTTTGGCTGTCGGCACTTTTTCCCGGCTTGGGACAGGTCTACAACCGTCGCTATTGGAAACTTCCCATTATTGTGGGCGGCTTTCTCGGCTTGGGCTACGCTACGTCGTGGAACAATGGTATGCTCAAAGACTACCAAAAAGCATATAGCGACATCATGGACAGCGACGACTCTACCAACTCGTACATGAACCTGTTCCCGCCAACAACCAAAGAGTCGGACATCGACAAAACGTGGCTCACATCTATATTGAAGAGCCGCAAAGACTTCTATCGCCGCAACCGCGACTTGTGCATAATCTGCATGGTCGGAGTTTACTTCCTGGCTATGGTAGATGCTTATGTTGATGCCTCGCTGAGTCACTTCGACATCAGCCCCGACTTGTCGATGGACGTTACCCCAACGCTTATTCCCGATGCGCGAAGCCGATATCCGGGCGTAGGCTTGAGTTGGGCTTTCAATTTTTAACCCCCCCCGAGATTGCTAATCCTCATTCCTCACTATATACATCACCAATCGCTTACACGACACAATGAAATTTCCTATTCCTGCAATACTACTACTCTCCGGCTGTATGGCTACGACTTCGTTCGGCGCCTTTGCTGCCGGCAAAGCCACTACGGTTCGCTCTATAAGTTCGCAAAATATCACAGATAGCAAAATTGTGTATCCCGAAAGTTTCGAAACCGACACTTACAAAATGATGCAAAATTGGTATCTGCAAAACTATGCCGTGCTCGACAAGGATGCCGGTAGCCGCGCTTCGGTTGCCACTTCCGACCAAGACTATATTGACCGCTTGCAGCGCATGAACACCGTCATCGAGATGCCATACAACCAAATCGTGCGCAGCTACATAAATATGTATGTCGACCGCAAGAAAAATCTTGTGGAGGCTATGCTTGGCATGAGCCTCTATTATATGCCCATCTTTGAGCAGGCACTCGACAAATACGGCTTGCCAATGGAGCTCAAATATCTGCCCGTCATCGAGTCGGCACTCAACCCCAACGCCGTTTCAAAAGCCGGAGCTACAGGCCTTTGGCAATTCATGATACCCACAGCCACAGGCTTGGGCATGGAGGTTAACTCGGTTGTCGATGAGCGTCGCGACCCATACGTGTCGTCAGATGCCGCAGCACGCTACCTCAAACAACTCTACAACACATACAACGACTGGTCGCTTGCCATCGCTGCCTACAACTGTGGCCCCGGCAACGTGAACAAAGCTTTGCGTCGCGCAGGTGGTGGCAAAAAAGATTTCTGGGAAATATATCCCTATCTCCCCTCAGAGACTCGCGGCTATGTGCCAGCATTCATCGCTGCTAACTATGCGATGACCTACTACAAACAACACAACATCTCGCCGGCTTTGGCTTCAAAACCAATTGTCACCGACTCGGTTCACGTGTCGCGCCGCGTGCACTTCCAGCAAATCAGCGACGTGATGGACATTCCTATCGACGAGCTTCGCATTCTCAACCCGCAATATCGCACAGACGTGATACCCGGCGACGTGAAACCTTATCCCCTGGTGTTGCCCAATATGCAAGTCTACTGCTACATCGCTAACGAAGACTCTATCGTAAACCACGATGCCGAGCTTTACGCCCGTCGCGATGTCGTTGAGCCTGCAACCGAAGCTAAAGCCTCCGACAATACCAAAGGCGAATATGTGCAAGAACTTGTGGTGAAATATCACAAAGTGCGCAGTGGCGAGACTCTCTCATCTATCGCTAAACGCTATGGCGTATCGGCAAGCGAAATTCGCAAAACAAACAACACCGGACGCAAAGTGCGCAAAGGTCAAACCCTCCGCATCAACACTTATCAACGCCGATTTGTGCCCACTCCCGCTTCGGCCGACTCTACAACTGTCAGCAAAGACACTACACCGAGCACCGAGCAATCACCCGCAAACAGCAAGCCCGCTACCGAAGCCGACAGCATCAATGCCGCTGTTGCCGCTCCGCTCAACACTGCTGCCAAAAAACAAGAAACTGCAGCTCAATCAACTCGCAAACAACAGCAATCTAAGCCCAAAAATGTGAGCCACACCGTCAAGTCAGGCGAAAACCTCACCAAGATTGCAAGCAAATATGGCGTGTCGGTCGACGATATCAAAAAAGCAAACAATATCAAGAACGACAACATCCAAGCCGGTGCTACACTGACTATCCCCTCTAAGCAAACTTCGTCGTCACGTTCTAAATCAAAATCACGTCGTCGCCGTCGTTAATCCAGTCTATAACAGTCTAATAATATAACAATGAGCAAAGAACAATTTAGCAAGCAAACAGACGTCGATCCGGTTGAATTGCCGGATAACGCCTTCCGCGAACTTGCTGACGGCGAAGAATATCGCCCGCTGATGCATCCCGAGCACCAATATTCCGAGGTTACTCCATATTCGGTGACTATGGGCTTGATAATGGCGGTTATATTCAGTGCCGCAGCCGCTTACCTTGGCTTGAAAATAGGCCAGGTGTTTGAAGCCGCCATTCCCATCGCCATTATTGCCGTGGGCGTGTCGGGCGCGTTGAAAAAGAAAAATGCCCTTGGACAGAATGTAATTATCCAATCAATCGGCGCCTGCTCGGGCGTGATTGTTGCCGGTGCGATCTTCACATTGCCCGCTCTTTACATCCTGCAAGCTACACATAAAGACATCACCGTAAACTTCCTCGAGATTTTCCTCAGCTCGCTTTTCGGTGGCGTGTTAGGCATCCTGTTCTTCATCCCCTTCCGCAAATATTTCGTGAAGGATATGCACGGCAAATACCCCTTCCCCGAAGCTACTGCTACAACTCAGGTGTTGGTTAGCGGCAATGCTTCTAAAGCCGAAAACGGCGGCCAGGCAAAACTGCTCGCCATCGCTGCTTTGGTTGGCGGTATCTACGACTACATCGTCGCTACTTTCGGCTGGTGGACTGAGACTGTCACCACTCAAGCTTACTCTTGGGGCCAGGCTCTCGCTGCCAAAACCAAATTTGCCTTCTCGTGCAACACCACAGCTGCCGTGCTCGGTCTCGGCTACATCGTGGGCATGCGCTATTCGTTCATGATTTTCGCCGGCTCAATCTTCGTTTGGTGGGTGCTTATCCCCTTGATGGGCACTTATGGCTCGGCTGAAATTGTGGCTATGGGCCCCGATGCAATATTCAAAGACTACGCTCGTCTCATCGGTATCGGCGGTATCGCTATGGCCGGTATCATCGGCATCATCAAATCTTGGCCCATCATACAGCAAGCCGTAGGTCTCGCAGGTCGCGAATTGCGCGGCGGCGCAAGCTCACAAAAACAAGTGCGTTGGCAAACCGACATCTCAATGAAGCATATCACATACTTCATCGCTATTGCACTCCTCGCTGTGCTCGTATTCTTCTGGATTGGTGTTATCCACACCTTCTGGCAAGCTCTCGTAGCTTGGGTGGTTGTCACCGTCATTGCATTCCTCTTCACAACGGTTGCTGCAAATGCTATTGCAATCGTAGGCTCTAACCCTGTGAGCGGCATGACACTGATGACCTTGATTATTGCTTCGGGCATATTCGTTGCTATCGGCCTTAACGGCACCTCGGGCATTGTTTCGGCAATGGTTGTTGGTGGTGTGGTTTGCACGGCACTGTCTATGGCCGGCGGCTTTGTTACCGACCTCAAAATCGGCTACTGGCTCGGCTCTACTCCCAAAAAACAAGAAACCTGGAAGTTCCTCGGCACTCTCGTGTCGGCTGCTACTGTTGGCGGCGTAATCATGATGCTTAACAGTGTGTATGGTTTCGACGGCCCCAACGCTCTCCAAGCTCCCCAAGCAAACGCTATGGCAAAAGTCATCGAGCCCATGATGACCGGCGCCGATACTCCCTGGGTGCTCTATATCGTAGGCGCCATCCTCGCACTCATCCTCAACTGGCTCGGCGTGCCCGCTTTGGCATTCTGCATGGGCATGTTCCTCCCGCTCTCGCTCAACACTCCGCTGCTCGTGGGTGGCATCATCAGCTGGTTTGTGGCTCACAGCTCTAAAGACCCCGAGGTTTGCAAACTTCGCAGCGAGCGCGGCACCCTCGTGTCGTCGGGCCTTATTGCCGGCGGCGCATTGTTTGGCGTATTTGCTGCCATCACAATCATGTGTGGCTTTGAAGTGCCCGAAAACGGCGGCGAATTCATGCCTCAAGTGCTCGGCCTCGTTGCTTATGCAGCACTGATAGCTTATCTATATATCGCTTCGTGCCGTACAAAGAAAGCATAAAAAATCCCATACACCAAGCCATCCTTAGTTTGGCTTGGCCGGCGATTGCCACAAACGTGACAACGCCGCTGCTCAGCTTAGTCGATGTGGCCATCGTTGGCCATATCGGCTCTGCTGCTTATATAGGGGCCATTGCCATCGGCGGCACTATGTTCAGCATGCTCTATTGGCTCTTCAATTTCCTGCGCATGGGCACCTCGGGCATAACAGCTCAAGCCGTTGGCGCCGACAACTCTGTTGAGGCTGCCCGCACCTTGGCTCGTGCGCTCATTATTGCCATGATTGTGGGAATACTCATTGTCGCCTTGCAGCAGCCGTTGGGCAGCGTTATATTGCGATTTATTGATGCCGAAAACAGCGCTCGCTCTCTGTCGCAGCTCTACTTCTCGGTGGCTGTGTGGGGCGCTCCCGGTGTGATGATTACCTATGCACTCTCGGGATGGTTCCTCGGCATGCAAAATTCGCGGCCTATTCTGATAATGGCTCTTGTGGCAAACGGCCTTAATGTTGTGCTCAGCTTCTTCTTTGTCTTTGGTCTGCATCTTGATATCGTTGGCGTGGCTGCCGGTACTGCCATTGCGCAGTGGATTAGTGCCGTTGTCGGACTCATCATAATGCGTCGCAAACTGTGCAAAATAACAGTGCGAGGCTGGCGTGTAGGACTGCTGGCATGGAGCAAACTTAAACACTTCTTCAGCGTCAATACCGACATATTTTTTCGCACTCTATGCCTTGTTGCCGTCACAACATGGTTCACCCGCGCAGGGGCTGCCGAAGGCGTTGATATCCTTGCAGCAAACACTCTGCTGATGCAACTGTTCTTGCTATTTTCATTCTTTATGGACGGCTTTGCCTTTGCAGGCGAAGCGCTTGCCGGACGCGCATTTGGCGCCGGCGACCGCTATTTGCTGCGCCGATATGTGCGAGCCTTGATGCAGTGGGGCGTGGCTTTGGCTGTGCTCTTTGCCGTAGGCTATCTGTTTCTTGCCGATAGCATATTTGCACTGCTCACCTCCGATGCCGCCGTGCAGCACACCGCAGCCGACTATCTCGTTTGGGCAGTGATAGTGCCCGTAGTCTCATTTGCCGCCTTCATGTGGGACGGCATATTCGTCGGCCTCACCCTCACACGCTACATGCTCTACGCTTTGCTCGCCGCCGTAGCAGTCTTCTTCGCCACCCTTGCAGCCTTGCAGTCCGCCTACGGCAACCACGCACTCTGGCTCGCCTTCATCCTCTACCTCGCCACCCGCAGCCTCGTCCAAACCATCCTCTTCCACCGCCGCAATCTGTAACCGTATTTTTTGTTATTATGTTTGGCTATTAAAAATAATAGCATTATCTTTGCAACATATATACCATAAGAGAACACAATGAAGTATAATGAATTAAATCGATTGCAAAGAAAAATAGTCTGTTATCCGGTAAGCGGCAAACAAATTGCCGGGCATCCGGCTTGGTACAGTCCAATCACCGGACGTTACTTTCCGACGAGTAACCACGGTAGTGATGAAGTTAAAATAGGTACTTTAAAAAAACATCCTCAAAGACTCAGGTCTTAAACTCTAACAAGTATGTGTCACACCACATGTAATTAACCAATAAAATAACAAAATATGAAAAAAGTAAAAGTTTACATCGTCCGTGAAGCAGACGGCACTTTTTCTTCTTATATGGACGATAAGGCAGATTTGCCTTACGGTTTGATTGGTGAAGGTGCTACTGTTGCTGAAGCAATGGCTCAGTGGCATCAAGCCTATAACGATATGAAAGAGCTTTTCGCACAGGAGGGTAAAGCATTCGTCGAGGCTGAATTTACTTTTGTTTACGACGTTCCTGCTCTTCTGCTCTACTATGCCGGCAAAATTACTTATTCCGGCCTATCTAGGTTGACCGGTGTTTCTGCGGCGCAACTCTCTCAGTATGCCAACGGATATCGTTATCCTTCGCCAAAAACAACAGCGAAAATTCAGGCTGCTCTCAATGCTTTTGGCAACGAATTGAGCCAATTGCGACTTTGCTGAATTACAAAAAAAATAGCAGGGTTAACTCGCTGAGTTAACCCTGCCAGTCTTGGTCGGGGTGACAGGATTCGAACCTGCGACCCCCTGGTCCCAAACCAGGTGCGCTA
>CAZYNO010000016.1:0-19769 GCA_964648845.1 uncultured Bacteroides sp. | reverse complement strand
CTGCCGATGTGACTTATGGCACGGTTAAGATTAAGGACCATGGCTCTGACACATCAATCTCTACTTCCGACAATGTGATTGTTGAAGCATATCCCAACAAAGATCTATACATGATTGAGTTTATGGGCTGGACCAACGAAAATGGCGATCTCCTCTCTACTGACAAGGCCTTTGATTATAACAAGAAAGACGCCGCCAAACTCGTTGCCCACTTCGGTTTCCCGGTTTATGCCGAGGTTACCGGTAGCGCTACTGTCAATGTTAGTTATGTAAATAAGGGCTTCACAGACATAAGCGGCAATAAGAAGAAATCAGCTCCCGCATTGCGTGCTGAAAGTGATGAAAGCACCGAAAGCTCTACAAGCACTACTGCGTCATATCTCGACAATGCTAATATAGATTTGACAAGTGGCAGCGGCAGCGCAGTGCTTGAAGCAGGCACAACGGCATACATCAACGCAAGTTCTGAAGGCAATACTATCCGCCGCGTGTATGTTTACAGCAAGTTCACGGGCCAAGTGGAAGAGTATGATATTGCCGATGACGCAAATCTATACAATGCTACATTAGCGATAGATATTGATGCGCCGAAGGATGTGAACGTAACATATTACGCAATCTCTACCGGCGTAGAGGATGTAGCAGTTGACGGCGACAATGCCGAGGCTGAATATTATAATCTCAATGGTGTGCGTGTTACCGGCGATTTAGCACCGGGTTTGTATATACGTCGCACCGCCAACAAAGCACAAAAAGTTGTGATTAGATAGTTTTTTTCTCAGATTGAGAATTTAGGAGGCGAGGCCGCGCGTGTGCGTGGCCTCGTTTATTTGTTGGGGCGGGGGATGACGGAGCCGGAGGGGTCGCCGAGGGTGGGGTTGTTCATCCAACGGCGGATGGCGACCATGCGGGGGATTATGCGGGTGACGCGGTTGCGGTATGTGCTCATCATTATTACGAGGATGAAGATTATGCCGAGTATCACCAGGTAGCCGTAACATTCTTTGAGTGTAATCATCACGCTTTGGCGCGAGACTTCGTGGAGGGTGTCGCTCCACGAGGGCATGTCGAAGGGCAAGGATGTGCCGTCAAGGTTTTCGGCGGCTTGTGTGCTGTTTTTCACCGATGCCCAGTTGTAGAGGCGCTGCACAATTGCTGCACCAGCGGCGTTGCCTATGCCGCAGCGCGAGAAGCCCACGGCGCAGAGACCTGGGAAGAAGTAAGAGAAAGGCACGCTTTGCGAGAGGTAGCAGTTTGTCATTGAGCCAATCATCACTTCAGAGATGCCCACAGCCACCAGGGGTATGTAGAACATTTCTTTGTTTGTGTCGCCGTCGATGAGGAAGTACATAGCGGCGGTGTAGAAAGTGAGCATGCCGAAGGCGAGGACGAGGAATTGTTTGTTGTTCCAGCCCCACTTCACTTTGGTGTAGAAAGCGAGCAGCGAGCCGAGTATCACGCCGTAGAGTATGGGGTAGTTGAGCGAGATGACGTTGAGCGAGTCGTATCCGAGCACGCCGTTGAGGTAGATTGACTGCAGCAGACGCGGTGCGGCTTGCAGTATGCCGGCAACGAATAGCCAGATGATGATTTTCCACACGGCGCCGTAAGAGAAGACCGTGAGGTCGAGATAAGGCTTGGCGTGGAAGTGCGAGCGGCACCAAGCAGCGGCAAATGCTGCCATGCAGACGAAAGTGACGTTCCAGATGATGCGGCTGTGCCACCAGTCGTAGTGCTCGCCGTAGCTGCAAATCCACATGCCCGAGATGAGGAAAGTGCTCCAGAGCACGAAACCGAGCCAGTCGATGCCTTTAAGCGACATGTACGGGCCGGGACGGTGGTCGGGCTTCATGAGGAAGTAGACGAGGGCGAGGTGTATCATTATCAGGGCAATGACAAACAGGTTCATGAGTCGCCAGTTGCCGTAGTAAGTGAGGTATGCCGTGGTGAGGCCCGAGAGGTACACGCCGCCCACAACCATGAAGTAGACCGCGGGGAAGAACACAAAATAGTTGCGCGAGGGAGTGACGCAGAGGCGGAAGTTGCTTGTGCAGCCAAACATGCCCAGCATTTTGAAGAAGCCCGCGGCAAAGCTTGCCATCCACACCACCCAAGGAATGTTGCAATTCATTGTTATGGCGGTGCAAAAAATCAAGCCAATGCCGGCGACGAAGAACATCTGTCGGCTGTAGAGGGCAAATTTGAAGCGATACATCACCGGGAAGCATACGGTGATGCCGGCAATCATGCAATAGCCCGACATTTGTATGTCTTCGCTGAGGAACGATATTTCGCTCACCATCTGGTTCATCGACGAGAGGTTTATGCTTCCGGCATACTGGTAAAGGAAGCCGAAGACAAAGAGCAGCCACACGCGCACGCGACGTGGCACCCAGTCGTGATACATCAGCAGTTGGCGAGTGCGGATAACCGAGTTTCCGGTGTTGTAAAAAGCCTTAGCCATCAATCTTTGAGCATTTCGCATTCAACGTTGAGGCCGGCGCGCAGCAGTTTTATGTCGGCGGCAGCGTTGTCTTTAGTGAAGCGAATTTTCACGGGCAGACGTTGCTCCACTTTCACGAAGTTGCCGGTGGCATTGTCCTGAGGCACGAGCGAATATTGAGCGCCGGTGGCGTTAGAAATGGCTTCGATGTAGCCAATATAAGTTTTTCCGGGGATGGCGTCGACGGTGATTTGCACCTTGTCGCCGATTTTCATATCAGAAGTTTGGCTCTCCTTGTAGTTTGCGATAACCCAAACGTCGTTTTCGTCGACGATAGATAGGAGAGTTTGGCCGGGTTGCACAAGTTGACCCACTTGGAGGTTGCGTCGCGATGTATAGCCATCAGCGGGGGCTGTAATTATAGTGTATGAAAGGTTTAATTTGGCAAGTTCTACGCTTGCTTTAGCGAGGTCAATACCGGCGTCGTGTTGGCCGAGTTGAGTAGCTTTTTCGTTTTTCGATAGCACGGTAGATTGTTTTTGGCGGCAAAGCATCTCGTATTTAGCTTTGAGCGCCTCGTAGCGAGTGCGAGCGTCGTCGTATTGTTTGGGCGTCACGGCTTTGTCGTTGAGCAGCGATTTGTAGCGGTCGAAGTCGCGAGCGGCATTTTCCATCTCCACGCGCACGCCCTCAATAGAGGCGTCGTTGACGCTGATTTGTGACGCTGTGGTGTTGATTGAAGCATTTACCGCCGACTTGCCCGACTGCGCGTTTTGCACCTGCGAGCAGGCTTGTGCGAGAGCGAGCACATACTCGCTGTCGTCGATGATGATGAGCGTGTCGCCCTTGTGCACGTAAGAATATTCGTCGAAGCGTATCTCTTTGATGTAGCCTTGCACGCGCGCGTTGATGGGCACAATTTGGCGGCGCACCTGGGCGTTGTCGGTATAGGTTGATACGTTAAACTTGATGAACTGTGCGGCAATCCACCAGAGGCCCACAGCGAGCACTGTGAGCACAAATATGTTTTGAGTGAGACGTCTTGTTTTGCGATTCATAATTATATTATACCCGAGAGATATTTGAGTTGGAAATAGTAGTAGAGCACGTCGACTTGTGCGTTGACAAGGCGCGTTTCGGCATCGAGCTTGGCAGCCGAGGCGTCGAGCATGTCGGTGAGCAGCGAGAGGTCGTTGCTGTATCGGCGCTCGATGATGCGATAGTTTTCGGCGGCGAGTTCAACGTTTTTCTTTTGTGTTGTGACGTGCTCAATGGCTTCGATGTAGCTTTTGTAGGCGCGGTCGAGGTTGCGGTCGATAGCTTCTTCGTTTGCCTTGCGTGCATCTTGCAGGCGTTCGGTTTCGAGCTTTGCGGCTTGCAGCTTGTGGTTAGCCTTGTAGAACGCTGAGGGGTTGAACGAGAGGCTGAAGCCCACAAACCAGCGAGCCAGATTTTTGTCGAGCACGGGAGTGTGAGTTGTGATGGGGGCGGCGACCGAGGCACCGGCATTTATGCCGATTTTGGGCAGCTTTTCGCTGCGAATGAGGCTCTCGTTTGCCGTGAGCTCGTTGTGCTGCAGGTCGTATTTTTTCAGCGACGGCGATTGCTCGCGGCTTGTGGCAATCCAGTGCGAGAGCGGTGCAGCCGAAAAGTTGATGCGGTCGAAGTCGATGGTGGGCACAATGCTGTCGCAGTTGTTGAGATGCAGAAAGCTCACCAGGTTGTAGTTGATGTTTTTGATGTTGTTGACGAGCGTGAGGCGGTCGTAGCGGAGGTTTGAGAGGTTGAGGTCGTAGCGAGTGACGTCGTTAGCCAGCACAAGCCCCTGCGTGGCACGGGCACGCATCTCGTCGATAAGCTCGCCGGTGAGGCGTATATTTTCGTCGTAAACCGCGAGCAGGTTGTGGCTTTTGAAAAGTTCTAAATAGTTTTGCAAAATCAGCATTTTCATTTGATTTTGCACAATCTCTACATTATTTTGCGCGAGGACAGTCTGTGCATCAGCACGTTTGATTTTCGCGGTGAGGGCGCCGCCGGTGTATAGCGGTTGATAAACCGAGAGGCCGAACGAGTTGCCCCAGTGTGTCATAGGCGAGCGAGTGGCGTTGGTGAAATTGCGGTCGAGCACAAACACATTGCCGATATAGTCGCCTTCAAGAGCTACGCCAATGTCGGGAAGGCGGCCGTCTTTTTCGGCCTTTTGGCGCATTGATGCAATCTCAACATCTTTGCGTGCGATTTGAACCTCCCTATTGGCATTTTCTACCTGTTGAAAAAGGTCTTCGATGGTAAGAGTAAGTGCCTGAGCACCACATAAAAAATTGCAACCTAAAAACATTACCATCGCTGACCATTTGTACCAATTCTTCATAAAGTGTTATAACAAATCAGCTTTAATAATTTTCCGGTTGCAAAATTAGCACATATAGCGTGAACCGATTGTGCTGTGCGGCTCAATAGGTTGTGCTGTGTGGCTCAATTCATTTCACAATGAATTTTTGCGCTGTGGTGTTTGTGCGGGCTATGTATATGCCGGGCGTAAGCGATTGACTCTGAGAGAGGTCGACGTTGCGTGCCACGAGTATGCCCGAGAGTGTGTAGATGTCGGCAATAGTGCTGTCGGTGTCGGCGGCTATGCTACCGACTGCGGCAGAGTTGTCGGCCTCGGGGAAAAACGGCACTGAGGGGAACCAATAGTTTGCCGACATGGGGTATTCGTTGAGCAGCGTGCCCGAGTTGCTGTAGCGGCGCACTATGTATTTTGTTTCGCCGTAGCTTTGGTAGAGCGAGAGGTAGAGCTCGTCGGTGACGGGGTGCACGCGCATAGAGCAGCCGTAGACTTTCCATCCGGCTCCTTCGCTGTCGAAGTCGAGGAAGAGGCTTTGCTCGTTTGTGTCAATGTTGTAGCGGTAGATTTTGCCGCCGTCAAACCAACGGTTTTCGGCGCCTTTCCAGTATAGCGTGTTTGTTTGTGCTGAGGCGCAAAATGCGTCGGGAGTCCAGGCGTACCATGAGTTTGAGGGAGCGTAGAAGTCGTCGGCAATGTCGAAGACTTCGGTGGCGAGAGTCTCGGGGTCGAGCTTCACGATGTAGGGCAGCGATGATCCGGCGCCTGTTCTGTCGGCAGCGACGCTGAGCCACAACATGCCGTCTTTTGCTTGCACGATGGTGCCGATACCGGCGCCGTCTTTAACGGTATTCATAGATATGACGTTGACAATTTGGTCGGTGTCGGTGTCGATAACCAACACGCCTTCGTGCTGATTTGCGGCGAACACCTTGTTGCCAACGGCAATCATTGTGCCCGTTTGCGAGTTGATGTAGTAGTTGTTTGTGAGGTTGTCGGGGTCGGAAACCTTGCCGGTGACGCAAAGGTTGTTGAGGTCGAGCACCCAGATGCCTTTTGAGGTGGAGATGTAGCCTTTGTCGGCACTGACGCCAACAAAAGCGCGGCCGTCGGCTTGCGTGCCGTCGGTCGAGATGTTTTCAGATTGCCACAGCACCTTGAGGGTTTTGGCGTCGGCAACGGTGATGCGGCCGCCGGTGGTAGTGGCGCCGCCGTCTTTGGCCTGCTTTGAGGTGATGTAGATGCGGCCGTTGTAGATTGTGGCAAATTGTGCGGTGCAGCCTAATTCTACGCCGGGATTTTCGGCTTGAATGACGCGATAGTGCCAATAATCGCCGTCGGCATTGTCAGCGTCGAGATAGTTGAGCGTAGAGTTGTTGTGGCCAAACCAGTCTTCGTTGACGATGAATACGCCCGACGAATAATCAACATCACTCGCCATGGCAGCGTTTGCTGCCATAACGAGTGATGCGAGAATGAGAGATTTAGAGTTCATTGCTTTTATTTTATAACAGCTTTTTTGACGGCTCCGTTGGTGAGTTTAACGAAGTAAACGCCTGCGGGAAGGCCGAAGTTGACGCTGAAATTGTTGGTGTCGATAGTAGCCGATTTGAGCAATTGACCGTTAGCGTTGAAGACGAAAGCGGTGTTGCCGGCATATCCGTTGAAAGTGAAAGTGCCGTTTGCCACGCTCACGCTGCTGTTTGCTGCGTCGATGCTGCTCACGCCGTCGGTTTTGGCGGCAACGCTGACGGTGATGGTTTGAGTGGTTACGCGACCGTTAGACACAGCTTTGAGGGCTACTGATTCAGAGCCAATGGCGAGGGGAGTGATTTGCAGCTTGCCGTCTTCGAATGAGATTGAGGCATGTGCGTTGTTGCTGATGGCGTTGTTGCCGTCGAGGGCAAGAGTGATGTTGTAGTCGCAGTTGTCTTTGTCGGTGACGTATTCGCGCAAGTCTACGGTTTTTGTGGTGCCGATTTCGTCAGAGCTGATGGTGATGAGATCGGTGGCAAATTCGGCAGCATATTTGTCGGTAGAAACAGAGGTAGAGGGGAACCAGAAATAGTCGGGCATATCAACGTCTTTCACTTCGCCGGTTTTAGCGTTGATAAATTTGACTGTGTTGCTGTCGACGGTGTAGGGGTTGACGGCGATGATGAGATTATCGCTCTTGACGTCGTAGTTGAGAGCAGAGTAGATGTATTGCGTGCTGCCAACGGTGATTGTTGTCAAGATTTTGGGCGCAGCGTCGTTGTCGAGATCCCAACGATAGATGTTGCACGATTTAGAGTAAGTGTTGCCGTCGCGCCAGAAGAGCACGTTTTCGTTGGGCGAAGCGCAGAAGTTGTCGGGGTGATAAGAGTCGCGATAGCAAACGGGAGTGTCGGTAACATCTGTGTAGTCTTGCTCCACTTCCTCGTCTGTGTCGCTTGTAGATTTGAATTTGGTGAATTCGAGAGTCTCGGGGTCGCAGCAGAAGAGTTTGTTTTGTTGCGCCATCCAGATTTTGCCGTCGGCGGTTTGAGCGAGGCCCACGATGTTTTCGCCGAGAGTTTCGATGATTTCGTCGGTTTCGGCATTGATTACGATAACGTTCTTTTTAGAGCTATCGAGAGCAAACACTTTGTTTGCGGCAACGGCAAAGTCGGCAATTTCGCCGGTAGTGATGGTGTTGCCGAGGGTGTAGTTGTCGTTTTCGGTGTCGATGTTGAGCACGCGGATGTTAGAGCTCATGCCGATGTAGAGCTTGTTTTCGTTTACGCCGACAACAGCGCGTCCATCGTTGCCGATTTCGGCAAATTCGGTGATGAATTTGAGTGTAGCGGCATCAGCAATAACGAGACGGCCGCCGCCGTTTTTGCCGTTTTGGTTTTCGGCGTCGATGAGCGATTGTTTAGACGAAACGAAGAGACGATTGCCGAAGATTGTGGCAAATTGAGCGGTGTTGCCGAAGCCAAAGCCGGGGTTGTTGGTCTCGTAGGCCTGGGGATATAGTTTGCCGTCGGCATCGAAGTAGTTGATAGAGCCGGGAGCATGGCTATACCAGTCTTCGTTGAGCATGAACACTCCGTCTTGATATTGGTCGTCGGGCACAACGCGCTCGCGTTCTTTGACGGTGACGTGGAGCCTTTTGGTGACGCCTGAGCCGTCGCCGGCGGTGGCAATGATGTCGCATTCGCCGGTTTTGCGGGCGATGTAGTAGCGATTGCTATAGACATAAATCATGTCGGGGTCGCTCACCGAGCAAGTCACGGTTTTGAAGTCGGCGGTAGAGGGCAAAGCGGTGAAGCTGCTTGCTTGTATGTCGGCCACGCCGTATTGCTCGATAGTGATTTCGTCGCTGTCGCCTGAGTATGTGATTTCTTCAACCTTATTAACGGCGTCGACGATGGTGAGTTTGCAGTATACGTAGTCGGTGTATGTGGTCTTAATTTTAGCGCGTATCTTGATGTTCACAGTGCCCATAGCCTTGGTGGTGAGGGAGCCGCGGCATAGGCCTTTAATTGCATTGGCAGCAGTGAGCGAGAAGCTTGCTTTTGTTGAGTCGGATTTGCCTGCATCGTCGACAAAAGTAGCGGTGACAGATGACACGGTGCTGCCTCCGGTGTTGATGTAGAGGGGGAATGATTGCGCAGTGCTTGAAACGTGAGCGGTGTATTCGTCGAGCACCCAAATGCCGGTCTTTTCGTCGGTGGGGATGTAGAATTTATAGTCGGGATAAGCGGCCTTGTCGGCGGTTGAAATATAGACAATGTCTTTGTTAGCTACAGCTGTTTCGGCAGTTGCATCAGCCATTTCGCCGGTGTGGTCGATGAAGTAGTTGTAGGCAGAAATAGAGTGATCGTATGTTTCGGTTATAGAGCCGTTGCCGTTGAGGTCGTAAGCCATGCCGTCTTCATCGAGCTCGATGCGCGAGAAGTTGTCGGCTGCGGCTTTGAGTATGTCGGCAGCAGTGGCGTTGCCGTCGAAGCGCACGCCGAGCACAAGGTTATCCATGCCTTTGTCGTCGCCGAAAGTGAGCATGAGAGCGGCTTGTTTAGAGCCTTCGCCCACCCAAACGTTGATTTTGTTGAAGTCGAGATATTCGCTGGTGCCGTCGGCAAGTGCGGTGTTGTCAGCTTCGGCTTCAACGATGATGTCAGCAGCGGCCGACCAAGCAGCTTTGTAGGCATCGCCACAGCCTGCGGGCACTGTGATGGCGTTTGTCGGCAGCATGTCTTCGTAGAAGGCGTCGGTGCAAAGTTTGGCGGGAGTTTTGCCGAGCACGATAATGTCGGCAATTTCGGCACCGTAGAATGCCATGGGGCTGATGAGCTCAACGCTTGCGGGGATAGTGACGCTTGTGATTGCGCATCCGGCGAAGGCGTTGTAGCCGATTTCGGTGACGGTGTATGTGTCGTTGCCGTTAGTGACGGTTTCGGGGATAATGATGTTGTCGGTGTAGGTGAAATTTTCGTCGGGCATCAGAGCTACGGTTTTTGTGTCGTAGTTGAGCACGGCGTAGTTGAGGCCGTCGACGGTGAATTGTTTGTCAACGTTGTCGGGAATGACTGACGGAGCGGCAACGAGTGTGCCGAGGTCGAAATTTGCATAGCCGTATCTGAAGAACCAGGCATCAATGTCGCCATCGCTGAGGTTGCGGCTTGAAAGGCCTACGTTTGAATATTCGAGGTCGTTGAAGTCGATGCCGGTCCAGTAGCTCCAATAGCCTTCGGTGCCGTAAGCAAAGCCCGAGTTCCAGAGGTCTGAAGGGTCATCGGCAGTGAAGCTGCTGTAGTATCCGTCGTCGTAGTTGCCTTTTTCGTCGATGTTGAACCATCCAGACTCATCGTCGTAGCAGATTTCGTCGAACGAAACGCTGACTTTGCCGTCGTTGTAGCGGTCGAAGCCAAGGCCGCCCAGGCAGCAGCCATAATCGGTAGTTTCGTAGAGAGCGTAGAGTTGGGGATTGTTTTCAACAATGGCTTGTATCATGTCGGCGCCTGTTGCGTCATCGCCGTCCCAGCGATAGCCGTAAACCATTGCTTTTTCTTCGCGTTCGTCAGACCATTTGACCACGAAAGCGGCTTTATGTTCGCCTTCTCCGCTCCAGTTGGTGATTTGGTCGAAGCTGAAAGACGATTGCTCAGCGCGGGGTGCGGTGAGCTGTTGCACAGATTTTTGTGTGGGTTTTAGGGGAACACCCTGGATTGTTTGGGGTGCTTGAGCGCCTGCAAAGCTCCAAATAGCGCCGAGAGTTAGCGTCGAAGCCCCCAAAATGGTAAACAATTTGTTCATTATAATTGAATTTTATATTGGTTTCACAACCATTTGGCGCTTCAGCATTTTGGGGATGTGGGCAGAAGAGTGTGCGCGCAACGACGCAAAGTCCGGCATCCGCAACTTGTCCTCGCAAGCTTCAGCGAACAAATGACGAAATGGCAGGTCTTCTGACTTATTCCCCTTTGTCACGGCCTTCCCAACGTGCTTTTTGCGCGTCAGTGGCAGTGAAAGTTGTGACAATGTTTTGTGGAACTTACAGCAGCGGGACTGTTCAGGATTTGCACCTAATTCCCTATTATGCTATGCGTAGCACCATTTCGGCAACAAAATTAATATAAAAATTGATAATACACAAATGATTAACATCAAAGGTTGCGCGACTGCGAGGGCGAGCAGCCGTATAACTGACGGTATGCGCGCGAGAAGTGCGAGAAGTTTTTGAAGCCAACGTCGGTCATTATGCGGTTTATGGGCAGCGATGTTGTGGTGATGAGGAGGTTTGCGGCTTGCAAGCGGCGACGTATCAGCCAGTTGCGGGGCGTGAGGTCGCTGAGCTTTTTGAAGTCGCGTTTGAATGTGGCGGTGCTGCGACCGGTGTAGTTTGCTATCTCGTCGATAGACAGCTCGTACATATAGTTGTGCTCAAGAAAGTCCATGATGTCCTGACGCCAGCGGTCAGCAAAGTCGAAGAGTGCGGCGTAAGCATCTTGATTTATGCGAGAGAGAATGCGCACGGCTTCGAGCACTTTCATCTTCAGCCAAGCTTCTTCGGGGTGGTCGCCGACCAGCCAGTATGAGCGGAAGCCTTCAAATAGGCTTGTGAGCATTGACGAGCTGTTAAATTTGTCGACAGTGTCTTTCGGGCTGTAGCTTTTCTGCTTTTTGGGGAGGTCTTCTTCGGGAAATGTTTTGTAGAATTCGAAGAGTATGTGACGCGGCAATGACAGCATGATGCTGAAGCTGTATCCGGGGTCGGAGTCAGGGTATTTTATGAGGGTTATTTGTTGTGATTTTTGCACAAAGAAACATTCGCTTTCTTTGACCGAAGCGGCGAGATGGTTGTTGATGATAACGTCGATGTGGCCGCGTGCCACGTATATCAAGCCGTGCTCGGTGGCGACGAAAGAGACCTCGACGGTGCCCCTGTCTTTGAAGGTTCTGAAAACCTCCTCGGTGCGAAGTATCGGCGCTTTAGACATAGCTTATCGGTTGATGGATTGTTGTGAAATTAGAGCGAGGAGTTTGTCGAACCAACCCGCCATGGGCGCCGGACAGCTTAGCAATCCGTCGTTGTATTGCAGATTGAGCGATGAGAAGCGTATGCGATATTTGGGATTGTATTTTTTTGTGTAAACCGAGAGGCTGTTGCCTCCGATGTTGCATTCGGCTTTCACCTCAATAGGGATTATATCTTCGTTGTGCTGTATCACAAATTCTATTTCGGCAGTGCCCGACGATGTCCAATATACAATAGGAGCAAAGTCTACAATCGCCATGAGCGATTGCAGGGCGGCGTTTTCGGCAATTGCACCTTTAAATTCGGTGTACGATGCTGCCGGATTGGCAACTATCGACGCGGGCAATCCGGCGAGGCGACGCAAAAGGCCGCAGTCGCAGGCGTAGACCTTGAAAGCTGAGGGGGCGATGTATGCCGAGATTGGCATTCCCGGCTTAGAAATATTGTAGATGCGCTTAATCATTCCGGCGTCTTCAAGCCACATCAGAGCATCTTCGTAGTCTTTAGAGCGAGCGCCGGTTTTGATGATTTTGTATATAAATTTGCTGTTTTCTTTTGACAGTTGCGAGGGTAGCGAGTGCCAAATAGCATGTATGCGAGGTATCTCTTTTGCCTCGGCATATCGTGAGAAGTCGAGTTCGTAGAGATTTAGAATGTTTTCGAGAGCGTTGTCGACAGCGGCAATGCCTTGATTGTTGAGTAGTGCCACCGCGGCTTCGGGCATGCCGCCGCACACCTGATATCTGCGATATTCGGTGATTAGTTTGTTGAGGATAATTGCGGGCAAATGCTCAACGGCCGTGAGGTTGTCGACGTAGGTATAAGTGTCGGGGTCGGAAGCCCTGAGAAATTCTTTGAAGGTTATAGGCATCATTTGCACCACATCAACTTTGCCCACCGGCACCGACATGTGACGGCGTTTGACAGCGACGCCGAGCAGTGAGCCGGCGGCGATGATGTGATATTGCGGTGCATCTTCACAGAAATATTTCAGGCTGTTGAGTGCGGCTTCGCACTCTTGCACCTCATCGAAGATGATTAGTGTCTTTCCGGCAATAATAGGTTGGTCGCAATAGAGCGTCAGCTCTTTGAGAATACGTTCGGGGTCTTTTGATGTGTTGAATATGTTGTGAATTTCGCGTTGACGGTCGAAGTCGAACTTTACGAAATGGTCAAAGCAAGTCTCGCCAAATTCTACCATAGCCCAGGTTTTGCCTATTTGACGGGCACCTTTAAGCAGAATTGGCTTGTGGATGGGGTTGTCTTTCCACCTTTTGAGCGAAGAAATTATGTCTCTCTGAATTTTCATGATTACACTGGACAGCTGGGATTTGTGTATGAAGTCAACACTTTTTCGAACTGTTGAGTGCAAAAATAGTATTTTTGAGCGAGAAAACCAAATTTTTAGGCGGGGATTGCGAGGCAGATGAGGTGCGAGTTTAGAGCATGCCAGTGCAACGAGAAATTTTTGTCGCGCAGCGAGGCGGTGCCGTCGGGAGATATTTGGATTTCGGCGGCAAAATCAACGCTTTCATATCCGGCGCATTTGTAGACGGCTTCTTTTGCGGTCCATGCGCGCAGCAGTCCGTCTTTTTGTTTTGCAAAGGCTGTGAGTTCGTCGGGGCTCATGAAGCGATTGGCAACGCGCGTGAGTTGTTGTCGCGGAGCTTCGATGTCTATGCCGACGTTGTTATCAGAAATGGCGAGTGCGGCGTGTGTTTGTGAGTGGCTTACCGAGACGAAAACGTCAGGGCGCTTGTGGATGTAGGGAGCGCCGTTGAGACGATGGCCGAGGCTTGCACCGGGTATTGCTTCGCCAAGCAATTGGCTCACAGCCATTTGCTCGTTGTCGCGGCGCGAGTCTACTTGATTTTCGATTTCGGTGACGAAGATGGTAACGTCGTTGATGCTGATTACTTGCATTTTAGTGATTGAGCGAGTTTAGTTATGTCACGCTCTAAAGCTTTGTAAAGAGGGGCAATAGAGTCGTAGGCGTTAATAGGAATATCGTTGTGCATGAAAGCAGTAGCCGATACAATCACGCCGTCGTCGGGGTTGGCAGTGATAAGCTGTACCGGGGTTTGACTAACAGTGAGTGTATATATAACAACGCCATCGAAGTTTTTGTTTTTCACGGGTATAGTATTTTTTTGCGCAGAGCCGAGGTTGCGGTCTATGCGCTGCACACGATTTTGCCAAGCATCGTAAAACTCGTCGGGGTTATTGAGGCCTTTAGTCACCGACATATATACCGTAGCGCCAAAGTTTTTGTAGACAATGTCGCAGCCTTTGTCGTTGAGTCGGAGCGAGGCGTCGGCAGTGTTGACAAGGAAGTTGACGGCGGGCACGGAGTCGGCGAGAGCGTAGGTTGGATTGTTTTGCTGCAAGCGTGGGTATGCGTGACGGCGAGGCACCGGCGGATTGTCGGAGCCGGTGCATGCCGTGAGGGCGAGAGTAGCGATTAATAACAGCTTATAGAGCTTGCACATCGGGCATAATTTTTACGCGCACCGATGTGATGCGGTGGTGATCAACGTCGAGCACCAGGAAGCGGCAGCGGCCGTACACCAGGGGCTCTTTGTCTTTGGGAAAGTCGCCTTTTATTGCCAGAAGCATACCGGCGAGAGTTTCGGCGTCTTCAGCCACGTCGGCATAGTCGTCTTCGTTGAGCTCGGTGATGCGGAAGAAGTCGGTGAGCAGTGTGCGGCCTTCGAAAACAAAAGTGTTGTCGGGTAGACGTTTGTATGTCTTGTCATCGTCGTCGTATTCGTCGTTTATGTCGCCAACAATTTCTTCGAGCACATCCTCCATGGTCACGATGCCTTGGGTGCCGCCAAATTCGTCTACGACAATAGCGAGGTGCTGGTGACGGCGGCGGAAGTCTTCGAGCAAGTCGTCAATCATGCGCGACTCGGGCACATAGTATGGCTCGCGGAGCAGAGTGTGCCAGTCGAAGTTGTCGTTGCTGCCGATGTGGGGCAGCAGGTCGCGCGAGTAGAGAATGCCGCGGATGTTGTCCTGCGTGCCGTCGTATACCGGAAGGCGCGAGTATCCGCTGTCGATAACAATCTTCATCACATCGTTGAATGTTGCCGTGAGCGGAATGTCGGTGATGTCGATGCGGGGAGTCATGATTTCTGAAGCCGTGGTGTCGCCGAACTTGAGGATGCCTTGCAGCATCTCTTTGTCGTCGGTGGCTTTGACGTCGGTAATCTCAAGGGCATGGCTGAGCTCGTCGGTGCTGATGTTGTGAGTCTGTTTGGTGACTATGCGGTGCACAATAGACGTTGAGCTCACGAGCATGCGTGAGAGCGGCGAGAGCAGCGTGGTGAAAAATTTGACGCCAGGAGTTGAGAAGCGCACCCATCCGAGGGGATAGTTGTTTGCTATGAGTTTGGGCAATATTTCGCCAATGAGCAAAATCAGGAATGTGAGGATGATTGTTTGCAGGATGAAACTCAGCACGGGGTGCATGTTGGCAAACACGGGGCCGAGAGCAAAGTTTGTGAGCACAACAATGGTTACATTGACCAGGTTGTTGGCAATGAGAATAGAGGCGAGCAGCTGTTCGGGCTTAGCCAGAAGGCTAAGAGCTGATTTGCCGCGCGACGACTCTTCAAGTTGTTCACGTTGTGATTGATTGAGTGAGAAGAAGGCAATCTCGCTGCCGGAGATGAAGCCGGAGAGCAAGAGCGCTAATACAGAGATTGTGAGTGTCACAATCTGCACAATAGGCAAGGGGTCAGATGAGTCCAAAATATATTTATTTAGTTAATAATTCGATGAGTTGACGCACGCCTACCGAGGCGCCTGTGCGTAGCACGTTGATGCGTGAGGGCACGGCTGCGGGGTTGGGGTCGATGTAGTAGACGGGTATGCCGGGGCGGGTGTATGACAGCAAACCTGCTGCGGGATAAACCACGAGACTTGTGCCGATGACTACGAAGATGTCGGCTTGCTCCACGAGGTCGATGGCGGGCTCAATGTTGGGCACTGCTTCTTGGAAGAATACGATGTGCGGGCGCACGGGGTGACCTTGAATGCGCGTTTGAGGGGTAGTGTCGAGGCTGCCGTTGTTGTCGTCGGGCAAGGTGAAGAGCAGATTTTCGTCTTTGAGCGAGCGCACTTTCATGAGTTCGCCGTGCAGGTGGAGCACGTTTTTAGAGCCTGCGCGCTCGTGCAGGTCGTCAACATTTTGAGTGATGATGTGCACGTCGAAGTATTTTTCGAGCTCAACGAGTGCACGGTGACCGTCGTTGGGCTGCGCGTTTATGAGTTGGTGGCGACGTTCGTTGTAGAATTTGTGCACGAGTTCGGGGTCGCGGCGAAAACCGTCGGCCGAGGCAACGTCCATCACGGGATAGTTTTCCCAGAGGCCGCCGGCATCGCGGAATGTGCTGATGCCGCTTTCGGCGCTCATGCCGGCGCCGGTTGATACAACAAGTTTCTTTTTCATGATTATCTGTTTTAAGCGAAAATTTCGTGGTTGATAACACCCACCACGAGGTAAAGTTTAAGTATGTCTATGCGGTCAATCTCCATATCGTCGTATTGAGGATTTATGCTGTGAAGAATGACCTTGTTGCGGTCGGTGTGACGGCGCACGATTTTCACCATGCGATAGTCTTCGGTGACCACGACGTAGATGCTGCCCCAAAATATCGGCGACTCACTTGATATGGGTCGGATTTGCACGAAGCTGCCGTGGCAAATTTTTGGCGACATAGAGTCGCCGGTGACGCGTACAAACGGATATCTGGCGTTTATGGTGGGGAGATTGAGAAATCCCACCACGCGGTCGACGGTGAACATTGAGCTGAGCTCGGTGCAGCCGGCAGTGACGTCGATGTCGTAGATAGGAGCTCCGCCTGCCGAGTCGTCGTCGCTGATGCTGGCGTTAGAGTCGTTGATGGTAGCAATTTCGTGGTCGGAAGAGCGGGGGAAAGGCACGTCGGAGCCTTGGGTGAGCCAGTCTTTCGACACACCCAAGTTTACGACAATGCGGTTTATAATTCGGTCGGTGACACGAATGCGTCCCGACATGAGTTTTGACATATTTGACGGGTCGATGTCAATAAGCTCGCCAAACTGAGCCTGGGTTTTGCGCATCAGCGTGATGAGGTAGCGAATGCGGTCAATCACCGAGGCTGAAGAGTCGGGGAGCTGAATGGCATCGAGCCGTTTATTAAGAGTGTTTTCAGTGACTTTCATGTTGAGTTGTTATCGAACTATCGCTTTCACCGGGCGGTGGCATTGTTCGGTAGTTATGATGTAGACGCCTTGCGGCAAAGTGATGTCGGTGTATTTTGTGACTTGGTCGATGCGTTTGATGCAGCGGCCGGTGGTGTCGAATATTTGCACGCCGGTGTGGGGAGTTTCGCACATGAAACGTATGCCGCCTTCCATGCTGTAGATGGCAAGGGGAGTGTCGACGGTGATGCCGCGCACGCCCGAGTGGCTGACGTAGATGACGTTTGAGGCGGGGCTGCGATAGCCGAGGCGCACAGATTGCACTGAGTACGACTCGCTGTCGTAGAGGTTGAAGTCGTCGATGCGCAACTCGGTGCCTTCGGTTTCAATCTCTTGTGTTGTGGCTTCGCCGTTGAGATACATAGTGCGGGTGACAATGAAGTAGTCGATGTCTTCGTCTTCGGGCGCCGACCAGTTGGCGGTGTAGCTGTCTGACGAAATGTCTGAAGCATCGAGGGCTGTGCAAGCCGAGAGAGTGGGCACGGGCAGACACGAAGCTTTGAGGGCTATGCCTATAGAGCCTGATGTGCCGCCACCGCTGATGAGCAGGCGCGAGGTGTTGTCGCCGATGGCTGTGGGGGTGTAGGTGATAGAGAGCTCGTAGCCGTCTTCATCGTTGATTTTGCTGTAGGCAATAGAGGCGGAGTTGCTGCCGTTGATGGTGAAGAGTTGGCTGTCGCCGGTGTATATGCGCACGTTGACGTTAGAGGTGAGGTATTCGCCTTTAAATCTGACGCGGGCAGTAGTTGTTTTGCCGAGCGCCACCTCGCCAAAGTTCAGCTCCTGGTCTTGCACGGGAGTGATGAGTTTAGCCGTGCCTGAGGGCGTTGTGGGCTCGGTTGTGCCGCTTGAAGAGGAGTAAATGTTGAAGTTTTCGCCTTTCTTGTTACCCCAGATATATTCGGCAAGGTCGGGGAAGTCGATAAACGGGTTGCGGTTGTTTTGAATTTTGTAAACAGCCTCGTTGCGATCTTTCTCCTTGTCGCTGACAGGGTCGTTGCGGCTCCATTCGAGGAGCATAGTCACAGCCCAGGGAGTGAGCGTGGGGTATGTGTTTTGTGCCACCATATAGGTTTTTGCCCACGTGTAGTCTTGGTATGTGGTGGCCATGTAGAAGTATGTGCGGGCAAAGTCGCCTTTATATTGGTCGTCGGGTTCGAAAACCATGCTCGAGCCGCCGCCTTGACCTGAAATGGCATAACCGACCTTCGACACGCCGTTCTCGAAAGTGATGTGGGCAGAGTCGACAACGCCGAGGGGATAGTTGCTTTTTGCCATGTTGGCATTACCTTCGGCGGGATAAAGGTGGTTGAGGTCAACGTAGGCGTTGACATTAGTCAAGCCGCCCCACCAGCTTTTTGGGAACGAGTGTTCGCGGTGGATGTTGCTGCCCCAAGCCGAATAGTAGACGTCGCTGGCATACATATCCCAAATTTGAGTAGAGTTGGGATAGTGGTCGGTTTGGGCGAAGTAGGTTTTGAGGGCGGTGTAGGTGTTGTCGTAGCTTGACGACATGGTCATATTTTTGGTGATGTTGTGCACTGCCGTTTTGAGTTCGGCAGAGCTCTTGCCATTAATGGAGTTGTAGTATCCTTCGGGTATATCGGCATTGGCACTCAAGCAAAATATGAGTGTCAATGCAGCGATAACAGAACGTTTAAATCGTTTCATAGATTCGAATAAAATATCAGTAGCGTTTGAGATTTTTGTTAGAGAGGTTTAGACCATGCACGACGACGGCGGTGTTGTCGGCGCTCAAAGTATTCCCACTGTTTTTGCACGTTTTCGTTGCCTTCGAGCTCAACGTTGCTCTCGGCAAATTTGTAGCCGTGTGCGTTGTATGCGGGAATGAGGTGGCTGAAAAGGAGCGCGTTCACGCCCTTTCCTTGATATTCGGGAGCGATAGCCACGAGCAGCAAGTCGACAACGTCGCTGTGACCCTTGAGGGCGCGGAGCAGGTTGTACCAGCCAAAGGGAAACAGTTTGCCGTTGCAGCTGCGCAAGGCTTTAGAAAGAGACGGCATAGCGATGCCCACGCCAACAATGTTGTCTTGGTTGTCGGCGATGACGCACACGTCGTCGAGGCGCAACAAACCGAGATACATATCAACGTAGTAGTCGATTTCGGTTGGGGTGAGTTCGACGTAGCCAAAGAGGTCTTTGTAGCAGTTGTTTATGAGGTTGAAGAGCGCTTGGCCGTATTTTTCTTTAACGATTTTGCGGCTTTTGAGCTCAATGATGTGGAGGTCGAATTTGCGAGCGACGATGTCGGCGATGCGGGCAATTTTGTCGGGTATTTTGTCGGGCACGGTGATGCGATATTCAATCCAGTCAACTTCTTTGCCAAAGCCGAGGCGTTGCATGTGGTTTTGGTAGTAGGGATAGTTGTAGATTGTAGCCATAGTGCCCATCTCGTCGAAGCCTTCAATGAGCATGCCTTCTTGGTCGAGGTCGTTGAAGCCCATAGGACCTTGAATTTTTGTCATGCCTTGTTTTTTGCCCCAATCAGAGACAGCGTTGAAGAGAGCGTCAACAACATCGTTGTCGTCAATGAAGTCGACAAAACCGAAGCGCAAAGTTTTTTCGTTATACTTTTTGTTGGCAGCATTGTTGATGATGCCGGTGATGCGGCCCACGGGTTTACCGTCGCGATAAGCCATGAACGATTGCGCGGTGCAATGTTCGAGCGAGGGGTTTTTGCCGGGAGTGAGAGTGTTGATGGCATCGAGCACCAATGGGGGCACGAAGCAAGGGTTGCCTTTGTATAAGTCAATGCCGAATTGCACGTATTTACGCAGCTCTTTGCGCACGTGGTTCAACGGTTTAATTTCGATGTTGCTGTTAGTGTTCATTTAAGTTTTATGAGTAGTTATAGATGCTATGCCGGGGGTGGATTGATGCTTAGAGAGTGTGAGCTGTCATCCAGGCGAGCACTATTGTGAGGATAGCGAGGATAGCTATAATAGTTATGTAAAGTTTCTGGTTAGAGCGGCCGCGCAGCGCCATTTGCAGGGCCTGTACGTCGGCATATCCGTTGCGGGCGGCGCGCTCGGCAATGCGATGCACCACGGGGTCGTGGCGGCCGGTTTTGCCGAGCACTTCGAGCATGATTTTGCCGAAGTTTACGATGTCGTCGGATGTGTCCTCGTGGCTGAGCGAGCGTTTTTGGTCGAAGCCCACGTCAATGAGTTTGAGGTTGCCGATGTCTTCGGTGAAAATAATGGTCT
>CAZYNO010000015.1:0-20870 GCA_964648845.1 uncultured Bacteroides sp. | reverse complement strand
TCCTCTAACGTGCCGTGCCGCATATCGACGACGGCTAGAAGCCCGTGCAGCGCCGCATACTCCACGCAATGAAAACCCTCGACGACGGCCGCTTCAACAAGGTGGCAAACATCGTTGGTAGCACCATGCAATATCACCCCCACGGCGACGCCTCAATCAAAGACGCGCTCGTGCAACTGGGCCAAAAAGATTTGCTGGTGGAAACGCAGGGTAACTGGGGTAACATCCTCACAGGTGCTGACGCAGCTGCCGGTCGTTATATCGAAGCTCGTTTGTCGCTCTTCGCTCTCGATGTGCTCTACAATCCCAAAGTCACCGAGTGGACTCTCAGCTACGACGGCCGCAAAAAAGAGCCAGTCACACTCCCGGCAAAATTCCCCTTGCTGCTCGCTCAGGGCGCCGAAGGTATCGCCGTGGGCTTGGCATCGAAAATACTGCCCCACAACTTCAACGAAATTCTTGACGCTGCGATAGCCTATCTTCGCGGCGAGGAGTTCGTGTTATATCCCGACTTTGTTACCGGCGGCTTCATCGACGTCAGCCGATACAACGACGGCGAGCGCGGCGGCTCGGTGAAAATCCGTGCCAAGATTGAGAAGGTTGACAACCGCACTCTCGCCATCACCGAGATACCATTCAGCAAAACCACCGGCACCCTCATCGACTCAATCCTCAAAGCCTTCGAAAAAGGCAAAATCAAAATACGCAAAGTTGAAGACCTCACCGCCGAGCAACCCCGCATTCTCGTGCACCTGCTCCCCGGCACATCAAGCGACAAAGCCATCGACGCACTCTACGCATTCAGTGATTGCGAGGTCAGCATCTCGCCAAACTGCTGCGTCATCAAGGACAAAAAACCGCACTTTTTCGGCGTCAGCGACTTGCTGCGATATAGCGTAGACACCACAAAAGACATACTCCGTCGCGAGCTCGAAATTCAGCGCAACGAGGTCAACGAACTATTGCTGTTTGCATCGCTCGAAAAATACTTCATCGAGAAGCGAATATATAAGGACAAAGAATACGAACAAGCACCCGACGTTGATGCCGCAATAGCACACATCGACAAGCGCCTCGAGCCCCTCAAAGCCAAACTCGTGCGCGAGGTGACACGCGACGACATTCTACGCTTGCTCGAAATCAAGATGAAGCGCATACTCAAATTCAGCGCCGACGAGGCCGACCGTCTCATTGACAGCTACAACGAGCGCATCGCCGACCTCACCAACAAACTCGAGCACCTTATCGACTACACAATCTCGTGGTATCAAGGCTTGAAAGACAAATACGGCCACGCTTTCCCGCGTCGCACCGTCATCCGCGGATTCGACTCTATTGAGGCTGCCCAAGTGGCTGAGGCCAACGAGAAACTATATATCAACCGCGAAGAAGGCTTCATTGGCACAGGCCTCAAGAAAGACGAGGCTGTGTGCAGCTGCTCTTCAATCGATGATATCATACTCTTCTATCGCGACGGTCGCTACAAAGTGGTGAAAGTCAGCGAAAAACTCTTCGTGGGCAAAAACGTGTTGCATCTTGCCGTGTTTAAGCGCAACGACACCCGCACCATCTACAACGTCATCTACCAAAACGGCAAGGGCGGCGTCTACTACATGAAGCGTTTTGCCGTCACCGGCGTGACTCGCGACAAAGAGTACAATCTCACCCAGGGCAAGCCCGGCAGCCGCATCGTGTGGTTTACTGCCAACCCCAACGGTGAGGCCGAGGTGGTGCGCGTAACGCTCAAACCAAAGGCACGCCTCAAAACCTTGCAGCTCGACATCGACTTCAGCACACTCGCCATCAAAGGCCGCCAGTCGATGGGTAACCTCGTCACCAAAAACGAGGTGCACCGCTTTTCGCTCAAAGAAAAAGGTACATCAACGCTGGGCGGACGCAAAGTGTGGTTCGACCCCGATGTGTTGCGCCTCAACTACGACGGCCGCGGCAACTATCTCGGCGAATTTTTCGGCAACGACCTTGTGCTCGTGGTGCTCAAAAACGGCGAGTACTACACCTCAACCTTCGAAGCTACAAACCACTACGACGACAATATATTGCGCATCGAGAAATTCCGCCCGCACCACGTGTTCACCGCTATTCTCAACGATGCCGACCAGGGTTATCCCTACATCAAACGCTTTGCCTTCGAGCCCTCGGCCAAGAAACAACGCTATCTCGGCGACAACGAAAAGTCTACGCTCATAGCCCTCAGCGACGAACCCGGAGCACGCTTCGAAGTGCGCTTTGCCGCTCCCGACGATTTCCGCGAGCCGCTGATTGTTGATGCCGACTCATTTATCGGCGTCAAGTCGCTAAAAGCTAAAGGCAAGCGTCTCACAACCTACGCCCTCGGCGAGGTTACCGAACTCGAACCCAATCCCGACGTATCGTCAATGCAAGTAGATGCCGACGACGATATTGAGCCGGAACGCGAAATAATTGAACCTGACCGAAGCGACGACGAAGTGCGCGACGAAATTATCGGTCAAGAACGCCTTTTTACAGATGAATAAACACCACCTTCTCTCCTCGCTTTGCGCCTGCGCCGTAGCTCTCACCGCAACGGCTCAGAGCGCAGACAACAACGACAACGAGGGCACCACCGACAAACCTTTACGCCCCGTCATCTCAGCCTACACCGTTGAGGCAGGTAGCTCGCACATCGCCGACACCTATCTCACCCCGCTCCGTTATGCCGGCTGGCACCTGGCACTGCACTATGAGCGCATGCAAGCCATGGCTTTCAACCCCAAAGACTGGGTGATGCAGCTCGACGTGCAAATCAACGGCGACCGTGCCACACACTACAAAAACGGCCCCGAAATGTGGTATGCCGACGTCAACGCCCGTTGGGGCATGATGCGCCGTTGGACTCCCGCAGGTAACCTCACCGTGGGCATTGGTCCGAGCACTGAGGTGATACTCGGCGCCATGTATCTGCGCCGCAACGGCAACAACCCCGTGGCTGCAAAGGGCGCATGGACTGTCAACGCTTCAGGCTATGCCGCCTATCACACCAAACTTTTACGCATCCCCGTGACACTGCGCTACGAGGCTGTGCTGCCCTCGGCAGGCATATTCTTCGCCCCCGACTATGGTGAACTATACTACGAGATATGGCTCGGCAACCACTCAAACCTTGTGCATCCGGCGTGGTGGGGCAACTACTTCCGCCTCGACAACTATCTCACCGCCGACCTCCACTTTGGCGGCACAACTCTGCGTCTCGGCTACCACAACGATATCCTCTCGACAAAAGTGGCGGGAGTGGTGTCTGAGCGCGTAACCCACGCATTCACCATCGGCGTCACCACCGAGTGGCTCTCGCTCTCGCCGCGCCGCAAACATATCGACACTCAAAACACTATATCTGCCTTATACTGATGAAACACATTATATACTCCCTCGCCATAATATTTTGCTGCACCCTCACCGCGTGCCACGAAATAGAAGAATACGACAACGATGTTGAAGGCAACTTTGAGCAGCTGTGGAATGTTGTTGACCAACACTATTGCTTCTTCAACGAGAAAAATATTGATTGGGACTCAATACACACCGTCTATCACAGCCGCTTGGAGGCGGTGAAGTCTGCCACTATGCTCTTCGACCTCTGCTCCGATATGCTTGCCGAGCTCAAAGACGGCCACGTAAACCTCTCGTCATCGTTCAACACATCATACTATCGCTTGTGGTGGTCGCTCTATCCGCAAAACTACAACAGCCGCATTGTGCAAGAAAACTATCTCGGTTTCAACTATCGCTCGCTGGGATATGTGCAATACGGCATACTCATGCAAAACATCGGCTACATGCACATATCGTCGTTTTCGTCGGGCCTCGGCGAAGGCAATATGGACGCTCTGCTTGCCTACCTGCGTCTGTGCAGCGCACTTATTATAGATGTGCGCGACAACGGTGGCGGCGACCTTGACAATATCGAGACCATTGTGCGCCGATTTATCACCGAGCGCACACTCGTGGGCTACGTCAAACACAAAACCGGCACCGGACACTCCGACTTCTCCGAGTCATACCCATACTATTTCGACCCTGCCGACGCCGGCCGCCAAGTGTGGCTGAGTCGTCGCGTAGTGGTGCTCACCAACCGCTCAACCTATAGCGCTGCCAACAACTTTGTCTCGGTGATGAAGCAGCTGCCCAACGTCACCATTGTCGGCGCAACCACCGGCGGCGGCAGCGGCATGCCCATGTCGTTCGAGCTGCCTTGCGGCTGGTCGTTGCGCATGTCGTCGGCACCCATTCTCGATGCCAACGGCAACGCCACCGAGTTTGGCATTGAGCCAACAGAGGGCTGTGCCATAGATATAGACCCCGTTGACGAAGCCGCCGGACGCGACACAATTCTTGATTTTGCTATCTCAATTTTGCAAGGCTGATGTTATTTTTAAATTTATTTGTAAAGATTTGGCCATTTTAAAAAAAAACATTATTTTTGCGGAAACATACAACCCTAAATACATGACTTTCAAAATTTAACCAATGAAAAAACTTTACAAATTAGCCTTGGCAATGCTTACGGCTACCACAGTTTCTTCAGCCGCCTTAGCCGAAACATCTCCCGGATATTTCGAAGGCGATGGCTCAAGTCGTTACATGCTCATCCCTAATTCGACCGATTTCGACATCCCCACAGGTGGTGCTCGCACAATCTCACTGAAGGTGAAAGTTAACGCCGTGGGCAACTACTCAATGTTCTCTAACCGTGTGCGTCGTTATCAAGACAGCAACAATAACGACACTTCGGGCACCTGGATTTACACTTACAACGCAACAACCGTAAGTAGCAACTTCCCCTCTACAACAGGCTGGACAGCTTTCCACTGCAACCGCGCAGGCACAAACATCCAAACCACCGACGGCTGGGTGTATCTCTGCTGGGTTTACACTTCAACTAACGCTACTCTCTACATTGTTAATGAGAATGCCGAAGTAGACGAGTCGACAATCACAGGCTCAACCTATGCCTACTCTGCCTCTCACTCTGATCTCGAAATGCCCTCATATTGCGACCCCATCGTTGGTGCGCAATACACTATGGTAAACAATACCGCATTCACACTCGATGACCTCAGCACCTACCTCAACGGTAATCTTGACGATTTGCGCATTTACAACGCTTCGCTCACTGCCGCCGAAGTTGTTGCCGACCGTGCCGCCGCTCAACCTCTCGAAGGCAAAGATCTTATCGCTGCATACGACTTCACAAACATCAACGGCGATAAAGTTGAAGACATTTCAGGCAACGGCCACACCGCCACTCTCTACAACTTCCCATCTTACGGCACTACCGAAGGCGGTTCGGGCAACACTGACATCACCGAAGCTGTTCCCACTCCGATATTCATCACTCTCGGTCAGTCTAACGCCGACGGCTCTGCATTCTTCGACGAAGACGAAGACGCTCGCCTCAAAGAGTGGTACGAAAAAGACCACGGCAACCTCAAAATGTACTATCGCAGCTGCTACGTTGTGAACCAAAGCACAAACTCGCTCGGCGACCAAGACCGTTGGGTGTTCGACCACACTGTTGACGTGCAACCCGGCTGGCTCGACCTCTGGTATCGCAACGAAAACACCGACGGCCGCACTGCAATGAACATGATACACGGCTACGGCACATCAAGCACCGGTACCGACACCAACTGCGCTCAAGGCCGCCGCGGCATGGAAGGCCAATTTGGTGTGACTTTCCACGAAAAATTGCCCGAAAAAGACCTCTATATGCTCAAACTCGGCGCTTCAGGCTCATTCATCGCCTCGTGGGCTTATCCCGGCCTTGACAACAACTGGACATACTTCATGCAGAAAATCTACAAACCCGCTATCGAAGAGATGTTGGCTCAAGGCAAACGCCCCATGTTGGCAGGTATCTGGTGGATGCAAGGTTGCGCCGACCGCAACAAAGAAGAGTCTTACTACGAGACTTACCTCTCTAAATTCGTTGATAACTGCCGCTCACAACTCGGCTACGACGACGCTTATATCTACATTGGCCACGTTGTTAAACCCGGCGAAAACTCAACCTATCCCGGCGCTTCTGTGCAATACGGCGAAAACGTGCGCACCGCTCAAGAAGCTGTTGCCGCTAAATATGACCGCGTTGTCACTGTCGACACTAAAGACTGCGACTTCCAATACGAGTCGTCTTTCTCAGGCTATCTGCACTACAGCCACAAAGGCGTGAACAAAATCGGTGAAATGCTTGCCACTGACGTTGCCACTCGCGGCGAGTCAAGCTGGACATTGTTCACCACCCCCGGCGACTGGACCGAAACCGCCGACGGCGCTGTGTTCACTCCCTCAATCGGTAACCCCACCATCACTTACTCTCAAGAAAACGACGTAATCACTGCAACTCTCGCATACCCCGGTTGGAGCGAGACAAAGACCTTTCAAGTTACTCCCAAAAGCTACTACACCGTCACTATTGATGCTCCTAAAGAAATTGAAGGCACTCTCACCGTTTACAACGGCTCGGACGAAGTGACCTCAGGCAGCAGCGTTGCCGAAGGCACCGTGCTCACAATCTCGGCTGTTTCATCGTCATACTACGACCTTAACAACATCACCGTTAACGGTCAAGCTCTCAACAGCACATCTTACACCGTAGACGGCAACTGCACCATCGCAGCCAATTTCGACTTCGTGCCCTACAACCACAGCAGCGCAACAACAGTGCGCGACAGCAGCAACGACAAATCCGGTCGCTACATCACCACTTTGAAAGTGTCTGACGGCACAAACACCGCAACATTGTCAGGCCCCGGCAGCGGCGCTTCTCGCGCAGTATATTCTGACCAAACTTCGGTATCGCTCGCCACTACCGCCGGCTCTACTCTCAGCTTCACAGTTACCGGCTCGGGCACATGGATGCAAACATACTTCTATGTTGACCTCAACAACGACCAAATGTTCGTGCCCGAAGTTGGCTCAAACGGTGTGGTGACTGCCGACAGCGAACTTCTTTCGTACAACGGCTACCGTCCCGACGGCAACACTTGGTATAACAGCCTTGGCACAACCCTCTCAAGCGGTGCGCTCTCTGTCACTTCTCCCAATCTGCCCACCGTCACTATCCCCGCAAGTCTTGCTACCGGCTCTTACCGTGCACGCTACAAACTCGACTGGGACAGCATCGACCCCTACGGCAACCGCTCTGCTCTCAATCTCATCCACAACAACTATGGTGTTATCATCGACTTCATGCTCGACGTTACAAATACCTCGGGTGTTGACGATATCACTACTGCCGACGCTAACCTCCCGGTTGAATACTACAACCTCAACGGCATGCGCGTAAACCGCGAGAACCTTGCCCCCGGCGTCTACATCGCTCGCCAAGGTGCTAAAGCTCAAAAGCTCGTCATCAAGTAATACAATTACATAACATATAAAACGTAACAAAGCCGGGGCAAATGCCTCGGCTTTGTTCGCGAAACGCGACAGCGCTTCAAGTCGTGAATCTTCTGCTATTATTTAATAGCTTCAGTGAGCTCAGCGCCTTGTTTAAATTTAACAACTTTGCGAGCGGCAATAGTGATAGTTTCTTTTGTGCGGGGGTTGATACCGGTGCGTTCACCTTTTTCAACTACTGAGAGTGTACCAAAACCTACGAGAGAAACTTTGTCGCCTTTAGCGAGAGCTTCAGATACTGCAGCAACAACTGCATCGACTGCTTTTTTAGCATCAACTTTGGGGAGGCCGGCTTTTTCAGCTACGGCGTTGATTAGTTCTGTCTTGTTCATGAGATAGATTATGTTAAGAAATTCTTAAAATTAGTGTTCGAGTAATGTCTTATTCGCAGCAAACGTACGAAAAACATTTTACATTGCAAAATTTTTCGGCAAAAATAATCGTTTTTTTCTGCAATAATCGCATTTTTTGCGTTTTTTGCGCAAAAATAGCAGAAAATCAGCTATCAAACAGCTAAAATAGACTATCTTTGTAACAGAATTTTAAAATTGTTATTTATGTTCAGACAACTACCTCCGGTCACAAAAAATCTTTTAATAATAAATGTGCTTGTGTGGCTGCTCATGGCTATTGTGCCTTATACTGCATACGATGCAATTATAAATAATTTTGCTCTACACTATATATCTTCGCCCGGTTTCGGTGCGTGGCAGCTCATCACCTACATGTTTTTGCACGGTGGCTTCACCCATCTGTTCTTCAATATGTTTGCGCTGATGATGTTCGGATATGTCATAGAATATACCCTCGGCTCGCGTCGCTATCTGTTCTACTATATTTCGTGCGGTCTCGGCGCTGCTTTTGTGCAATGGATTGTCTATGCTTTCGTGCTCGTCAAATACCAACACATGTTCACTCCCGACCAATACGAGTTTATCATCACAAAAGGGTGGGAGGCAATGAAAAATAACCAAATGTTCACCGACCCAACGTATGCGGCTCTCTCAAATATCGTTAATGCTCCCACCTTGGGCGCCAGCGGTGCAATCTATGGCATCCTGCTCGCCTTTGGTATGCTATACCCCAATCGCGAAATGTACATCATGTTCATCCCCGTGCCCATCAAGGCTAAATGGATGGTGATTGGCTACGGTGTTATTGAGTTGTTGCTCGGCGCCTCGGGCGTGAACGACGGCGTGGCACACTTCGCACACCTCGGCGGCATGATATTCGGCTTCGCTATGCTCTACTACTGGAAAAAGCGCGGCGACTTCAACGGTTGGTATTAATTCTATTCACGATTATTCGCAATGCGTGTAAAAGATATATGGACTAACATGCTGTGGCGCATCATCGCCATAAATGTCATTGTGTTTGTGGTGGCACACCTTGTTGTGCTGCTCGGCGTGCCCCAGTGGGCGGTGGCTGAACATCTTGCCCTGCCCGCCAACCCGGTGCTCGGCGTGACGCATGTCTACACTGCCGTGGCATATATGTTCACACAATGGGAGTTCTTGCACCTGTTCAATAATATGCTTTGGCTATGGTGCTTTGGCTCGCTGATGCTGCACTTCGGCCTCTCGGAGCGCACACTTGCCTCGGCTTACATGCTCGGCGGTTTTGCCGGCGCCGCTTGCTTCATGGCTCTCGGTGCCTTGCATTTGGCTTCGGGCATACTCATCGGCTCGTCGGCAGCAATTCTTGCCGTGATGGCTGTGTGTGGCATATTGCTCGCACGTCAGCGCGTGCAGCTGATGTTTATCGGCGAGGTGCAAGTGCGCTGGATAGCTCTTGCTGTCATGGCTTTCACTTTTGCCGTCGACGCCACAGCTGCCGGAAACGGACACATCGGCGCACATCTTGCCGGAGCTGTTGCCGGAGCTATATATGCCGCAGTGCTTATGCGCAAAAAACGCGGCTTGAGCTCCTCTGAACAAGCCGAGCTCAACAAACTTCTTGCCAAGGTGAAGACCAGCGGCCACAAAGCGCTGACGCCAGCCGAAAAAACTCGGCTTTTCCAACTGTCGAACAAAATTAAATAGGCAAACGTATTTGCTTTGATGAAACAAGAAAAACAATCAACAAAAAAGGCAATGACGGTGCTGCGCAACACCCTCACCGCAATAGTGATATTTGTGAATATCGCTGCTGCGGCGTTCTTGATGCTCACCGCCTGGGCCGGATATAAAAATCCTGTGGAGTGGCCCCTGATGGGAGTTGCGCCTATGCTCACGCCCGTTGCCATTGTGACGATGTTGATTGTGCTTGTTGTTGACCTCATAGCCTGGCGTCGCACTGCAATCTTCGCGGCGCTGGTGATACTCATCACCTTGCCCGCCTCGCTCGACGTGATACCCTTGCACGTGTTTTCGCACCGTCTCACCCCCGAAGAGCAAGAGCGCTCGTGGACGCTGCTGTCGATGAATGTCACCGAATTTACCGATATGACCGGCGAATATCCCGACAGCATCAACCCCACGCTGTCGTACATCATCCGCACCGATGCCGATGTGGTGTGCCTGCAAGAGACCGAAAACTTTAGCCCGGAGCAAAGGCGCTGCATCACACAGGCGCAAATCGACTCGCTCACCACGCGCTATCCGTACGTGTTTATCAATGACTATTTGATGATATTGTCGAAGTTTAAAACCGAGCCTATTTATCTCGACTTCGACGAAGGCTCGTATGGCTCTGGCGATTTGAATGCTTATCGCTTGCACATCGACAACAAACCCGTCACTATCTTCAACCTGCATCTGCGCTCATACCATCTCTCGGCTACCGACAAAGGCGTTTTGCACGGCTTGCGCCATGTCGACTCTATCAAAGTTAACGAGGTGCGCTATTCGGTGCTTCCCAAGCTCGAGGAGGCTGCCGTTGACCGTGCTCGGCAGGCAAAACGTCTTGTGGAGTATATCAAGCACTATGGCGGCACAAATGCCATTGTGTGCGGCGACTTCAACGACGTGCCCGGTTGCTACACCATGCGCCAACTCGCCGACCAACATTTCACCGACGCCTACGCCAAACATGCTTTCGGCTATCAGAATACATTCAATGAGTATCGTTTCTACTTCTGCATAGACCATATTATGTGGCGCGGCGACATGAATGTCACTTCCTACAGCCGCGACAAAATACCCTATTCCGACCACTATCCCATACGCGCAACTTTTACCTGGCTTAAAAAACAAGAATAAACGCTAAATAGTGCTAATTATCTATTGCATAGAATTTTGCAAAATGTAATTTTTTTTGTAATTTTGCGCGAATTTATTACAAAATCAATTGATAACATTACAAAAAAGGTTATTTATTTGACAAATTTATTACAAATCTTCAAAATAAAATCAAAACATGATCAAACTTACTACGCACTTGAGGGCTTTGGCTATTGCAGCGCTGGTTGGTGTTGGTAGTGTTGCCGCCAATGCAGCATCGCTCTACCTTCGCTCGTCGGGTGCTGCAGATCAAGCTATTGAGCTCGGAATGATTCGTCAGATACAGTTTGGCGATGCTGCTGTCACCATCAACCTTACCGATGGCAGCAATGTGCAGGTGGCATTGAGCGACTTCCGCTCGCTGCGCACCACAACATCGGGCACTCCCGGCGAATCTGCCGTAAGCGACATCTTCGTTGCCGCTGCCGACCAATGGAATGTCTACGATTTGAAAGGTAACCTTGTGGGCAAGGCCTCGGATATTGTTGGCGAAAGCGGTGCGACACTGCAATCGCAACTTACCCCCGGCATCTACATCGTTAAATCGCAAAGTCAAACCCTCAAAGTTGTTGTGCCATGAAAAAGTCTGCATTAATAGTATTAGCTTCTGTAGCTTCTGTAGCAGCTATCGGCGCTACCGACCGTCTCTGGTTCAACAACGGTAACAGTGTTGACGGCATTGATGTTGCCGACCTCGACAGCATCTCGGTTGTTGACAATAATATTGTTGTCACTCTCAACAACGGCGACGTCTACAAATACGACCGCTCTTCGCTCACCACCATCGACGCTAATGCCGCCGACGCTACCGACGAAGTGGTCATAACATATAACGGTGACAACGTTACCATCAAAAATCCTTACGCCTTCAAGGGCCTACAAATCACTGCTGACGGCGCTGACGTTGTTGCAACCAAGGCCGACGGCTCGGAGGTGGAATATGTGTACCGCCTCACCGGCTCTACAACCACAGGCTCGTTTAAGGTATATTCCGACTATAAGCTCGAAATTGAACTCGACAACGCTTCAATCACCAACGACAACGGCGCTGCCATCAACATTCAAACAGGCAAAAAAACTACCATCCGCGTAAAAGACGGCACTGTCAGCAACCTCTGCGACTCTGAGAAATACAACACTCCCTCAGACGAAGACGAAAAAGCTACTCTCTTCAGCGAAGGCCAACTCGAATTCCGCGGCAAAGGTACTCTCAATATCACCGGTAAAAAGAAACACGCCATCTGCAGCGACGACTATGTTGAGTTGAAAAATACCAACATCAACGTGCTCAGCGCTTCTTCCGACGGCATTCACGTCAACGACTATGTGTCTATCCTCTCAGGCTCTCTGACAATGAAAAACCTTGGCGGCGATGGCATTGACTGCGACGACGAAGGCTACTTCAGCATGGAAGACGGCACTGTCAACATCGAGGTGAGCACCGACACCCGCAAGGGCATCAAAGCTTCGGGCGGCAGCGTGACAATCAGCGGCGGCTCTATCGACCTCAACTTGACAGGTAACACCGTTATCGAAGACAACGACCCGTCGTATTGCACAGGTATCAAAGCCGGCTCTGACCTCAACATCAGCGGCGGCACATTCAACATTGTGCACACAGGCACAGCAGGTAAAGGCATCTCTGTTGACGGCGCTGCTACATTCACCGGCGGCACATTCACCATCAACGTTTCAGGCACCGGTGGTTCGTACACCAACACCAGCAACCAAGCCGACTCTTACTCGTCAACTTGCATCACCGTTGACGGCGCTACAAACATCAATGCAGGCACATTCACCCTCGACACTCAATCGAATGCCAAGGGCGGCAAATGCATCAAATCTGACGGCGTGCTCACTATCGGCACAACTGCCGAAGGCCCCACAATCAACGCCACAACTCGCGGCGCTCAATTTTCGGTTACAAGCACCTCATCGTCAAGTGGTAACCAAGGCGGCTGGGGCGGCTGGGGTGGCAACCAAGGCGGTTGGGGTGGCAACCAAGGCGGTAGCTCAAGCACCGACCACTGCAACCCGAAAGTTATCAGAGGCGGAACAAACGTCATTGTCAACAACGGTTCTCTCAACCTTGCATCTACAACTACCGGCGAAGGTGGCGAAGCACTCGAAAGTAAAGCTAACTTGACTATCAACGGTGGCGAAATTGTTTGCAACACTCCCGGCGACGACTCTATAAATGCTTCAACGAGCATCGTTATCAACGGCGGTAAAACGTTCTGCTACTCTACAAGCAACGACGGTATCGACTCAAACGGCACAATGAAACTCAACGGTGGCGTGCTTGTTGCTATGGGCAGCACTTCGCCCGAATGTGGCATTGACTGCGACAGCAACTCAAACCTCACAATCACCGGCGGCATAATCATCGGTGTTGGCGGCTCTAACAACACCCCGTCAGGCTCGGGCACAACGCAACGCTACGTGTCGACCTCGGGCACAGTGAGCAGCTCTTACTCATACACCTTGACCGACTCAAGCGGCAACTTCCTGATGAGTTTCAAGAGCCCCGTCTCTGCCAAAGGTACAAGCATCATGATTTCTACACCCTACATGACCAAGACCGGCCTCTCTGTTAAGCTTCTCAAGAACGCAACAGTTAGCGGCGGCGAAACATGGCAAGGCCTCACCACCGGCGGCACCGTCACCGGCGGCACCTCGTCATCCCTCACCACAAAATAATCTCAATCCACATATCCCCCCAGGCGGTCAGGACACCCTCCCGACCGCCTTTTTTGTGTCGGTCAGCGTGTGTCGGTCCGGGGTATTCGCTCAGCCGGAGGCTGTACACTTTCGTTAACCTCACAGTGCCGGAGCTTGCGGAGGCTCTGTGGGGTCTGTGCCCACTCTCCCCGTCAACGTCGGAGACGTTGCACTTTCGTGGCAAACGGGCGCTATTTTTTAACAGATGTTGTATTAATAATGTTATTGTTGTAATAAAATCGTAACATTCAAGAACTTTTTTTGTTACAAAAGCGTTACAGTAATAAAGAACGAAGAAAAGTAATTCCCTATGATGATAAATTTGAATTTGCAGTTACAATAAATAATTCATACTTGGTAAGAATAAAGATTAGAATGTATAAAGCAGTAAAAGAAGAAAAGGTATTTATTAAGTAATGTTTTCATCTATTTCATGACTTTGGTGCAGCTCTCAGTGATGCGGGGTGCACTTTTTTTATGCCCTTATTTGAACAATCGGCGCACGGCAAACGGTGCTATGGCAAGGCCGAGAACGAGCGGACACCACCATCCCAGCGCTATCTTTCCTATCACGGCAGCAACGCCCACACCGGCGGTTATTGACACCAATCGCCACACCCGGCGGTTTATCAGCACGCCGTAGCGATAGCGGTTTATCAGCACCACAATCACGATGTATGTAGTGTACCATATCACGTACGACACACCCAGTCCGGCGAAACCGTAGAATGAGTAGCCGGCAATGTTGAGCACCAATCCCAAAAATCCGCTCAGCGTCTCGCTCACAAGATATATCTTGCCGTCGCCCTTAGCCAAAATTGTGTAGGCTACGCACCACGACACGTAGCGCGGTATCACCGAGAGTATGCCGATGGTGAGGAAGGGAAGCACGGCGAAGAACGAACTGTTGTAGAGCACCTGCACAATCAATCGGTCGGCGGCAACAAAGATTGCTACCACAGGCATGAGGATAAGCGAGGTGGTGTAGATTTGATGCGACACTGATATTGACATGCGGCGCGGTGAGTGCGACAGCGCCGAGATGCGCGGGAAGTATTCAACCCAGATGCCGGTGAAGAGTATGCCCACATAATTGTTGATTATAGTGTAGGCCGACTGATACAAGCCCAGCGTCTCGGTCGATGCATATTTGTTGATGTAGAGCACAAAAAGATAGTTGAACAACTGCCCCAACAAAAGCGCTATGGTCATCATAAAGCCCAGGCGGATAAATCCGGCACCGATGGCCCATGACTCCTTCCAAGTCTGCGCCACAGGCTCAATCTTGGGCATGTTGCAGCGTATGCCGATAAACGATGCCAAGCCGTACGAGAGTATCACCCACACTATAGAGTTTTCGCGCAAAAAATAGATTATAGGCACCGAAAACACTATGCCCAGTATGGCGGTGATAATGCCCACGCGCGCAAATGTGGCAAGTTGATGTAGCCCTTGCAACACGGCGTTGACTGCAGTGGTGTAGGCGTAGCACAGCGAGAGCACCGACAGCACGCAGAACGCCCACCATTGGTCAGTGTTGCCAAAGCTCCATGTGCTCAGCAGCGGCGAGAGTGCGCACACCGCAATGCTGCCCATCAATCCCAAACCGATGGCCCAGCGCTTCACTGCCACGGCTGTGCGTGCGGCTTGTGAGGCATTTTTCGATGCAATGTCGCGTACGGCGCTTTGGTCGATGTTGAGACGTGCCGTAGAGTTTATGAGTTCGAGCAGTGAGTTGAACAATGCCACCATGCCCACGCCCATAGGTCCGATCCAGATAGCTATGAGTTTATTGCGCACGAGCGCACACAGTATGGTCAGCGCACGCACGCCGCCAAAAATACCCATAGCCTTGAGTATGGCCCTGGTGGCGGGATGTGTTGATTTGCTTAGTCGTTGTTGTATCTGTGCATATAGACTCATTTCACCCAGTCTAAAGGATTAAGTTTTTCGCGTTCGTGTCGCACCTCAAAGTGCAATATTGTGCGGCCGCCGTCGTCGGGGTCGCTATACACGGTGCCGATTGTGCTGCCGGCTTTTACCTTGCTGCCCTTTGATATGCTGAGCGAGCTGAGGCCTGCGTAGACGGTGAGATATTCGCCGTGGCGCACAATGACAATATTTTGGTATCCGGGCATGAAGAAGACTGACGACACTGTGCCGTCGTACACGGCGCGGGCACGTGTGCCTTGCGCCACAAGTATGTCTATGCCGCTGTTGTTCACCTGTATGTTGCTGAGATTTTGGTGACTCGAACGGCCGAATGTTCCTACAATAGAATATTTGCCGGCGATGGGGAAGAGCAGACGGCCTTTGTTTGCGGCAAATGTGCCTGAAATTTTGCGGTCGGCTTCTGCTATATTTGTAGCTGGTTCCGGTTTTGGTTCGGGCTTGGGTTCCGGTTCGGGTTTTGGTTCGGGCTTGGGCTCGGGTTTAGGTGCGGGAGTCTCGGATGAGGCTGCGCCTTTTTCTTTCTTTTTCTTCTCGTCGGCCTTACGTTTTTCTTCAGCTTTGCGACGCTCTTCCTCCTTGCGACGCTCTTCGGCTTTACGCTTTTCTTCGGCCTTGCGACGCTCTTCGGCTTGTCGACGTTCTTCAGCCTTGCGGGCTTCCTCGGCGCGACGAGCTTCTTCGGCAATAATGCGGTCGAGTTCGCGCTCAAGGTCGCGAGCTTGCTTTTGCTTTTGCGCGAGCAGTTTGTTGAGGCCTACGCCTTCTTTGCGCAGATTGTTGACCAGCTCTTCCGATTGAGTTTGCTTGGTTTCGAGCACTTGTTTGGCGTTGCTGAGTTGTGCAATTGTTGTGGTTTGCTGAGCGCGCAGTTGCTCAAGTTTTTTGCGCTGAGCCTCCAGACGGTCTATGTTGCGCTGCACGGCTTTGATTTTGCGTGAGCGCCAGGCATTGAGTTCGTTGAGGTAGCCGATACGTTTTATGGCGGCATGAAACGACTCGGCGGCAAAAATAAAGCCGAGACTGTTCACTTGCTGGCGGCGTGTGCGCATGTTGCGCAGTGTGGTTTTGAGGCCCGATTTGAGTGCTATGTTTGTGCTTTCGAGCGATGCTATTGAGTCGTTGCATTTGCGCACGGCTTTGTCGAGCGAGTCGAGGCGCACGTTGAGCACATTTATGGCTTGATGTTGGCGCTCAATCTGGCTGTTTAGATTGTTGAGCTCGTCGAGTTTTTGACGTGTTTGTCGCTCGTTATCTTTGATTTTCTTTTTGGTGTCGACAATTTCTTGCTGCGTGCGTTGTTTTTCGCGCTTCACGGTTTTGGCATTACGTTGTGCCGCCTCGGCGGTAGATGCCAAGACGAACGCTCCCAAAAGCAACATAAGCAAATATTTTTTCACACGCACGACTTAAAAGAAATTACATGGATTTGAACATCTTAAGTACTGTTTCGATGCTGACGCGCTTGTAGCCTTTGTCGGGGCTAACAAAATCGACGGTGCGCCCGGTGTTCCACTCGGCCGAATTTGCCGACCACAGCAATTGGGCATCAATTTCGCTCTTGCCCAGCTGAGCCTCAACGTCTACGGTCTGTGCTATGTTGCCGGCCGGAGTGTTGAGAAAGTCGTCAAATTCTACGGTCACGGGCTTTTCGCTGCCGGGATTGTTGAAGGTGAGTTTGTGGTCGGATGACGTGTTGGCTGTCAATCCAAACATAATGTTTTGCATGTCGCCGAGAGTCATCTTGTGCGAGCCCATCACGCTGTTCAAGCTTTCGCTGAACAGATATTTGTGGTATTTGTCGATAAACATCACCGAGTCGTTGGTCATATTTACAACGGCCACTTCCATGCCAAGCACGCGCATTGACAGGTGCACCAGGCTGTCGCGCACTATTGTTGCGCGGCCCGATAGCGACATTGACTTAGGCGATGATAGCTTCACTTTAACGGGCATGTACACGTCGTGCCATTGCTCGCCGTTTGTGGATGATACATAGGTTGAAGCGCTTTTCGACGAGTGGCATGCACTCATCATAGCGGTCATTGCAATCAGTAGGATGTAGATTAGTTTTGACTTTTTCATGATTTTATCACTTATAGAAATAAGTTTTGTTTTTTACTTTGCGGCCAAGCAGCTCGTTTTTGGGGTCAAGCGCCAAGGCTTGTTTCCAATAGGCGAGAGCTTTGTCGGGCTCGCCGCACATAAAGTATATGTCGCCGGCATGTGAGAGTATTTCGGCAGATGCACTTTCGGTGTCGTCGGGATTGTTGACGATGTATTCAACGACGTTGCTGTCATCGTCAGCATCGTTGTTGTCGTCAACCCAAACCGAGTCGGAGGTCTGCGAAAATTTCAGCGCAAGGTCGATATTCTCACGTGCTTTTTCGTATTCTTTGTTTTTGAAGAGAGCCCAGGCATACGAGTCGAGGTATGTTGCATTTTGCGGCTCGCTGAGCACGGCATAGCGTGTGTAGCGTATGGCTTTCTCGATGTCGCGTCCCGACTCGGCCATGAAATATCCGGCATTGTTGTATGCCATATAGTTTTCAGAGTCGTAGCGTATAGCTTTTTCGTATGTATCGAATGCTGTGTCGAGCGAGTCAACGCGATAGTAGTTGTCGGCGAGTGTGCACAGCAAATTAGACACGGCTTTGCCGTTTTTCACATTGCTGATATCCACGCTTTTGAGCGTATTTATGGCTGCCATATATTCGCCCTTCTGTTGGTAGCCCGAGGCTGCCATGATGGGAAAGTAGAAGTTGGTGGGGAACAGCTTTGTGCCTTTGAGGGCAACATCAATCATTGTGTCGATGCTGTCGGCGGCAAGGGCTGTTTGCACCACCGAGGCGCGAGTTGTTTCGTCGGTGGGGTCGAGAGCCATTGCGTAGCTGAATTGTTCGAGGGCTTGAGGATAGCGCTCGCGCGACGACTCAAAAGCGCCGTATAGCGAGTAGACCATCTCTTCGCCCGAATTTTCTTCGAGCAGAGCGCCAAACAATTTCTCGATGCGCGGCCATTGTGCTGTGTCGGTATAGAGCTCGCTGACATAGCTGCGCATTATTTGATATTTAGAGTAGAACTCAAGGTTTTGGCTTTGCAGAGCTCTGAACACTTCGCGGTCGTACGACACGCTGTCGCCTATTTCGTGATAGAAGTCGGCGAGCTCGGCGTAGGCGTTGCCGTTTGTCGAGTCGATTTCGCAAGCGAGCGTGAGATATTTGAGCGCCTCATCGTTGCGCTGCAATCTGTTGTATATTGAGCCTACGTAGGTGTAGCCCGACGAGTCGAGCGGCTTTGAGGCAATGAGTTCGTTGAGCTCGTTGACGATAGCTGTGGTGTCGTTGATCAGCATATAAGCTCTCACTTTTTGCGAGGTGAGACCTATGTCTTTGCCGGTGCCGCGCTCAATGCGGTTGAAAATGTCAATGCCTTTTACAAAGTTGGCAGAGTCGGTTGTTGATATGTAGCGTTTTATGTAGGCGTTGGCAAGATTGATTGCCGGGTCGGTTTTCGACGGGAATATTGAGTCGAGCGTGCGCCACACGTGCACTTCCTCATCAAAGTCCCAATTGTAGGCTGCTATCTGTGCCACCATTGCGCCGGTGTGATAGTCGGCGGGGTTCGACTCAAACAAGTCTTTGAGTTGAGAGTATGCTTGCTCAAGCGCGGCAGAGTCGGTGTTTTGCGAGAGTGTGAGCAATGCTTGCTCGCCGGCGATATTCACGTCGTTGGGGCTGAGCAGAGCTGCGCGAGCAAGGAGTCGGCTGCTTGTGTCGAGGCTGTCAAGAGCATTAGCACCGCAAGCGCGCATAAACACATAGTCGGCTTTGCGCTGTAGTGCTTCGCTATCCCAATCTGATTTGGTGCCGCGAGCCGAGCAAATAGACAGCGCTGCAGCAGCAATAGCTAATGCTGATAATATTTTGCGATGTAAAGTCATTGAGTATAGTAATAAGCTTGTCTAGGAGCGGTTATTATTTTGCACCGGTGTGGCCGAAGCCTCCGGCACCGCGTTCGGTGTCGTTGATGGTGTCAACGTCTTGCCATGATATTTGTGTATAGGTTGTTACCACCATCTGGCAGATGCGTTCGCCGGGGTTCACAACAAAATCTTGGTCTGAAAGGTTGATGAGTATCACTCCGATTTCGCCGCGATAGTCGGCGTCGATTGTGCCGGGAGTGTTGGCGAGGGTGATGCCGCTTTTGAGGGCGAGGCCGCTGCGCGGACGCATCTGTATTTCGTAACCTTCAGGCAGCTCAACATACAATCCGGTGGGCACCAGCACGCGTTGCAGCGGCTTGATGGTGACGGGCTCTTGCAGATAGGCTCGCACGTCCATGCCGGCGGCGCCGGGTGTAGCATACGATGGGTTGGGGTTGTTGCTGCGGTTGATTATTTTGACGTTGATTTTATTCATGATTTCACTTATAAGTTAATCCGGTTAAACTGTCACGCGACGTGTCACTGTGTCGGTTTTGAGAATATATATGCCGCGAGCTTTTACCTTCAGACGCCAAACGCCGGGTTGCAAGGTTTGCTGGGTGATGAGTTGGCCTAATATTGAGAAAAGTTTAACGGTGACTTGCCGGTCGGTGGTGACAATGATATACCCGTCGCGTGTGCGCACGTCAAAGCGATCGCCGTCGGCATTGTCGACAGTGATAGCTGTTGCCTGCTCCCAGTTGGGCGAGGCGGAGGCAGCGCGCACGGGCAATGACGTTGCCAAAATTGCTGTGGCAACGGACATTATGCTTAGATATTTTGTTATTTTGCACTTCACGGTTCAAAATTACAAAAAAAAACTTATCATAGCAATAAAATTTACATTAACTTAAATATGATAATTACAAAAAGCGGGCGCCGCATCGAGATTATCGACACGGCGCCACTATTTTTGGTAGTTATAGTGATTATTTTTGCGATGTGAGATATTTGTGCATCTCGGCTGCGGCTTTGCGTCCGTCGCCCATGGCGAGGATCACTGTAGCGCCGCCGCGCACTATGTCGCCACCGGCAAATAGGGTGGGGATTGACGATTGCAGGCTGTCGTTAACCTCTATGGTGCCGCGACGCGACACGTTTATACCTTCGATTGAGTTGGGTATCAACGGGTTGGGCGATACGCCGATGCTCACAATCACCTCGTCGACAGGCACTTCTATGATGCCGCCTTCGATGGGCACCGGGCTGCGGCGTCCGCTTTCGTCGGGCTCGCCAAGCTCCATTTTTTGAAGCACCATAGATGTCACTTCGCCGCGTTCGTTGCCGCGATATTCTATGGGGTTGTGAAGCGTCATAAATTCTACGCCTTCTTGTTTGGCATGGTGTATCTCTTCGGCGCGGGCGGGCATTTCGGCCTCACCGCGGCGGTAGATAATCATTGCTTTTTCGGCGCCCATGCGCAATGCTGTGCGCACAGAGTCCATAGCGGTGTTGCCGCCGCCTATAACAGCCACACGTTTGCCTTTGCGCACGGGGGTTGCATAGCCTTCGCGACCGGCGCCCATGAGATTTACGCGGGTGAGGTATTCGTT
>CAZYNO010000014.1:0-21109 GCA_964648845.1 uncultured Bacteroides sp. | reverse complement strand
TTGTTGCGCACGTGGCCCAAGTGCAACGGTTTGTTGGTGTTGGGCGACGAATATTCAACCATCACGAGGGGCGAATTTTCGGTGGCTACGGTCACGCCATAGTTGTCGGTAGCGGCGATATGGCTGAGCACCGAGTCCCAGAATGTGGGCTCGATAACGATATTCAAGAAGCCTTTTACTGCATTAAAATCTTTTACTGCGGGCTCGTTTGCAACAAGCCAATTGCCTATTTCGGCAGCCACGGCTTCGGGAGCTTTGCGAGCTGCTTTAACCCACGGAAATACAACCACAGTCACATTTCCCTCAAATTCTTTGCGAGTTGCCTGAGGCACAATTTGTTCTGCCGGAGTTTCAACGCCATACAAATTTTTAACGGCATTGCTGACGGCTGACGATATAATTTGGTCTATAGACATAAGCTTTCTATTGTTTATGTTGTTATTATTCAGTGCACAAAGTTACAAAAACTTTGCCAAACTCCCATCTTTTCGCCCCTCATTCGTAATTATTTACCTTTCTCACAACGACCTAGCTAAAAGACTCATAGTTTTTTTGCTATTTGTCGTTGTAGTGACCATAGGTTGATAACACATAGACGACAATAGTGTCATCGTCTATTGTATATACCAATCTGTGCTTTTTCGTTATAGCTCGCGACCAAGTTTCACGATCAAAGCCCTTTAATTGCTCCGGATGTCCGGTTCCACTGCGTGGATTTAGCTTTATTTCTTCGATTAGCTTTTTAAGTTTTTGGTATGAGCTTTGCTCTGATTTTTGCAATTTCGCGATTCCTCTAATTGCAATTGCTGTATATTCTATTCTAAACATTTTCGTTTTCCATTCTTTTCATGAAATCGTCTAACGATTCGTCGGGAAGCATGGCATAGGTTTTCTCTGCTTCAACCTCTTTCAGCGCTTGCTTTATCATGCTATAAAATTCGCTTTTGCTCATCAAACTGTCATCATCCTCCACTTTCGTGATTCTAAAAGCTTCGTTTTTTCCGCGGGTAATGAGCACATCGGTGCCTTGAGCTACTTGGTCTAAATAACTCTTTTGGTTGGTGCGAAATTCGCGTGACGTAACTGTAATCATAACTTACATATTTTATTGATATGCGCAAATTTAACCATTATTTTTGTTTTAGACAAGAAATGTGTACCAAATTAGGTACACATTTCTTGTTGTTTTTAGTAGTGGAACGAGGAGCCGCCGAGGAATTCGCGCAAAAGCGATGTCGGAGGCACTGCTTTTGACGGGATTGAGCGGAAGTAGCTGAGGAATTTGCGCAAGCGGTAGGCCGTGGCATATTCTGGCGTATTTGACGGCACGCGGCGCAAAATATCGTCGGCATAATCGCGCATCACACCAAGCTCAAACAGCAGGCTCGAATTGAATGTGGCGTCGGCATTTTCCTGATACGGGAATATCCATTTTTCCTCGCCGCGACGCACACTGGGCCAGCGGCGGATGGTCTCAACTGCCGACGTGCCGCGATATTTGAAGTCGCGAATGATGCGGCGCAGCAGACGGTTGTCGGTTGTGGGCACCCAGTTGTGGTCGTCGATTGAGAGCGTTGTCAAGGCCGACACATATACGCGAAATTTCATGTTCTCGGGTATGCCCGATGTCAATTCAGGGTTCAAACCGTGTATGCCTTCAATGAGTAGTATCGAATTGCTGTCGAGGCGCACGGTATTACCCTTATACAGGCGTTTGCCAAGCTCGAAAGAGTAGGTGGGCAGTGCCACTTCTTTGCCGGCGAGAATGTCGTTGAGGTCGGCATTAAATTGCTTCAAATCGAGCGCATATATCGACTCATAGTCGTAGTCGCCGTCTTCGTCGCGCGGCGTTTGGTCGCGGTTCACAAAATAGTTGTCAAGCGATATCATCACCGGCTTCAGCAAGTTGGTCATCAGCTGCGTGGCGAGGCGTTTTGTTGTGGTGGTTTTGCCCGACGACGACGGCCCGGCAATGAGCACAATGCGCGCACCGCCTTCGTGATAGCGCTCGGCTATGATGTCGCTGATGTGCGCAATGCGTTTTGTGTGCAACGCTTCGGCAACGTTTATAAGGTCGGAAGTGTGGTCTTTGTCGATTGCCGAATTGAGTTCGCCAACATTTTTCACGCCCACAATATTGTTAAATTGCACATAGTCGGTGAATGCGCGATACATCTTGTCCTGCTTGATAGCATCGGGCACTCTGTCGGGGTGTTTACGGTCGAATGCACGCAGCAAAAAGCCGTCGCCGTAAGGGGTAAGGTCAAACACATTCACATGCCCTGTTGAGGGTGCAAGGCAGCCGTAATAGCTGTCGGCAAGATTGTTGAGTGTATAGTAAACGGTATAAAGTGCGTCAGTCGAATTGAGCAACTTCACCTTGTCGTCAAGACCTTGTTCTTCAAACAGTTGTATTACTTCCGACGTGCGACCTTCGTTGCGCACAAAGGGCAAGTTGGCCGACACAAGCCAGTTCATGCCGTCGAGTATCACCTCGGCGCTAACCTTCTCGGCTCCTGTGATGCGGCAATAATATCCGCGCGACACCGAGTGCTCAATGCGCAAGCGGGCTGTGGGGTAGAGCGTGTGCACGGCATAATAGAGCATCATGCACAGCGAGCGCACATACACGCGATAACCGGTGTCGGTGTCTTTGGTGAGAAATTCTATGTCTTTGGGGCCGTAGATGGCATATTCCAAACCTTCCGATTTGTTGTTGACACGAGCGCATATCGGCTCAAAGCCAAGCTCCTCGCCCAAGGTTTCTACGAGTTTGAGCAATGTTGTGCCACCTTCAACCGAAATGTGGCGCTTTAGGTTTACACAATAGACGGTGATCATCTGAATATATTTTTTATTTTGCGGAGAAATGTTTTGTTCCTGTGATATTGAGCCAGATTGGCGCGCGCCGTGCGCTCGGTGGCTGCCACATTGAGCCCTGCAGCCTCGGCATAATAGCGGGCAAGGCGTGCTGTCTCGTCGTAGCTCTCAATGTTTATTGCGCGGAAATTGCGCATCAATTTGCGCCTGCCGTGCACGCCAAACTGCATGCGATTTAGGTCGATAAGATAGAAATGATATTGGCCTTCGCCGACAGTGTAGAGCACATTGCCGGGCGAGAAATCTTTGTGATACACACCGGCACGATGCAAGCGCACCATCTCGGCGGCGAGTGCGCGCAGCAGCGCCTCGTTGTCGGGTTTGGCTGTCCAATTGCGCATATCGGCAGCCTCAATCTGAAGGCTCACATAGTAGGTGCGACACATGCGCAAGCCTTCGCGCAGCTCGATGTATGCCACGGGGGTTGGCGTGTCAAAACCCATGTCGAGCAAACGACGGGCGTTTTGCAGCGAGCGGCAAGCCTTGCTTTTGCGCAGGTTGCCGTAAACATAGCTGTTGGGGAAGCGCGGCACTTTGAAGGCCTTGATGTTAAGCACGTATCCGCCGCGGCTTATTATATAGACGGTGTTGCGGCCCTTATATATAATGTTGGCATCGGCGGGAACGCCGTTTGCAGCAAGGTCGTCGATAAACGGTTGCAAAGCCCGGAAAGCAGGATTAATATGTATTATTGTGCTCATATCAAGCCAAATTTTCAATCAATTTGCGCCATTGCTCAACGTGAGCCTCAGGGCTATAGAGTGTGCGATAGTCGCTGAGACTCGTCTCGGCAGCAGCATGCATTGACTCGGGGGTAGCTATTATCTCGGCTATCTTTTCGGGCTCAACGACGGGAATGCCAAGCGAGCGGAAGAAGATGTCCACGCTGTCGGGCACGGCATAGGCGCCGACAGCAATATCAGTGTCGGCAGCCACGGCCTCAAGCTTATACTCACTGCCATGCCACACAATCGACAGGCCGTCGAGATGGCGTGCCTCATTGACTATGGGCATGATGTAGCGCGGCTTGCCCGTGCCATACACATGGAGTTCCACCTTGCCGCGGTCGCACGACGCTACGGCGCGAACCGTGCGTTGCAAGCGGTCGGCATCGGCAAGATCGCCAACCACGGTAATGTGCAGCGACTCGCGCATCGCGGTGTTTTTGTGGGCATGCATATCTATAGCAGAGGTCGGCGGTATTATCACCGAGCTATGCACTTCAATAAATTCGTTTTCGCTATAGGCTTGCTTTGTCGACTCAGCGTCGAACACCCAGCAGTCTATGCCACGACACACTTCGGTGGGCACACCGGTGGGCATGTGCTGCAAGGCACTCACCGAGTAAACCAACTTGTAGGCGGCAATATCTTTTGGCAGGAGCTTGCGAGCCGACACAGCTGCGATGGCGTCTTTGAGTCGGTCAACGACTACAATCTGAGCTTTAGTCTTTTTTAACACATTCGCCAATCGCGTTGACGTGATAAAGCTAAAGCCCGACGGCTGCAATTCGCTAACCGCCATGCCGTGATTTTGAATCAGCAGATGTCTGCTCAACTCAACAGCTCCGTTTTGACTATTTTGTCGAAGGTCGATAATTTGCATCATAAATTTGCATTGACAACGTTTCTACTACAAAGTTAGTCCGTTTTTTGTATTTGCCAAACTATTTCTCGAAAATGCGATTTTTTTGGCCATTGAGACTAAAAAATTCTCCATCAGCTATTCGAAATAAATGTTTTATCAAATTCTCAATGACTTTAAAAATAAACAATTTATTAGATATCAATGTTTTATCGGCGTTTTCGCAATTATAAAAATTTTGTGAAAGAAAAAGCGATTGTTAATTTTTGTGTATAAATCGGCTTTACTCGCGAAAAACAATAACTTTGCAAGAAAAGTAACAATTTTGCAATGGTTTTAAATTATATTTGGATAGCTTTCTTCTTGCTGACTTTTTTGGTGTGCGTAATGAAGACTATCTTCTTTGGAGATCTTGAAATTTGGAACTCTGTGATGACGGCATCGTTCTCCTCGGCGGCTACGGCTTTCGAAATCGCCATCGGCCTCACCGGAATTTTATCGCTCTGGCTCGGACTAATGAAGATTGGCGAGCGGGGTGGGGTAGTGGGCTTCTTCGGCCGAATGATGAGTCCGCTATTCAGCCGCCTCTTTCCGGGCGTACCGAAAAATCACCCCGCCATGGGTTCGATATTTATGAATGTAAGTGCCAACATGCTCGGCCTCGACAATGCCGCAACACCGATGGGTCTGAAAGCGATGAAGGAATTGCAATCGCTCAACAGCGAAAAAGACACGGCAACCGATGCCATGATAATGTTCCTGGTGCTCAACGCCTCGGGCCTTTGCCTCATCCCTATTAGCGTGATGATGTATCGAGCTCAAGCCGGAGCGGCAAATCCCACGGACGTGTTCATGCCAATTCTTGTGGCAACATTCATAGCCACACTCGTGGGCATAATTGCTCTGTGTCTGAAACAGCGCATAAGCCTTAAAGACCCGGTGCTTTTGAGCTGGCTCGGCGGCATAGCAGCCGTTATTGCAGCAATAGTATGGTTCTTCTCAAGTTTAGACCAACAAGCAATACAAGTGTACAGCGGATTTATCGCTAACTTCTTGTTGCTTAGCGTGATAACAATGTTTATACTCGCCGGATTGCGCAAACGCATAAACATGTACGAAGCTTTTATCGAAGGCGCCAAAGAGGGCTTTCAAACTGCCGTAACTATTATACCTTATCTTGTTGGAATACTCGTGGCAATAGGCATGTTTCGCGCCTCGGGAGGCATGCAGATGCTCACCGACGCACTGCTGGTGCCGTTTCAAGCCCTGGGCATCGACACGGCATGGGTTGAGGCGCTGCCAACGGCATTGATGAAGCCGCTTAGCGGCAGCGGCAGCCGCGGACTCATGGTTGACCTTATGGCAACACACGGCGCAGATGCCTTTGTATCAAAAGTTTCAGCTGCAATTCAAGGCTCTACCGACACCATGTTCTACGTCCTTGCCGTCTACTTTGGCAGCGTGGGCGTGCGCAAAACCCGATATGCCGTGAGCTACGCTTTGCTCGCCGACATTACCGGCTCTGTAGCAGGCATCATTGCCGCCTACATCTTCTTCGGATAGAGCGTAATATATTAAAAATCAACATTAAAAAATAATAAACTCGCGGAACGCTTTGTGCAACCGCGAGTTTTTTTGTAAATTTGTGTCTTAATATGCATTACTATGTCTCAACGCATTATTTGGCAATCTAAAAACGTGGAGTTGCCGCAGCTCGATTACAAACACCTTGAAGAGTGGATTGAGCGTGTGGCTGCAAGCCACAACCGTATATTAGGTAATCTTACATACATTTTTTGTGACGACGAATACATCCTCGAGGTAAACAAACAATACCTTGAGCACGACTACTTTACCGACGTCATCACCTTCGACTACTGCACACGCAAAATGTTGCGTGGCGACATGGTCATTTCTCTCGACACCGTCCGCACTAACGCCGAATTGGTAGGTGCTACCTACAACGACGAACTGCTGCGCGTGATTATACACGGCATCCTGCACCTTTGCGGCATTGACGACAAAGCTCCGGGTGCCCGCGAAATTATGGAAGGCTTTGAAAATCAGGCACTTTCAATTTATTAATACTACTTATTATTTGTTTTATAGATGAAGTTCGATTACGACGTGATAGTTGTGGGCGCAGGCCACGCAGGGTGCGAAGCAGCACATGCTTCGGCTAAACTCGGTGCGAGCACGCTGCTCATCACGATGGATATGAACAAAATAGCACAAATGAGCTGCAATCCTGCTGTTGGCGGCATAGCCAAAGGCCAGATTGTGCGCGAAATTGATGCTTTAGGCGGCATGATGGGTGTGATTACCGACTCTACCGCCATACAATTCCGCATGCTTAACCGCTCAAAAGGCCCGGCTATGTGGAGCCCACGTGCACAATCCGACCGCATGAAGTTCTCAGAAATGTGGCGCAATGTGCTCGAAAATACCGATAACCTTGACATGTGGCAAGACTCTGTGGTGAGCCTCTGCTTCAACAACGACAATACGCAAGTAACAGGCGTGCACACTGCCAACGGCGCTACTTTCACCGCCAAAGCCGTAGTGCTCACCAACGGCACATTCCTCAACGGTCTGATGCACATCGGCCGCACAAAAATTGAGGGTGGGCGAGTGTCCGAACCCGCCTCGCACGGCGTGAGCGAACAGCTCAAAGCTATCGGCTTTACCGTTGGACGCATGAAAACCGGCACACCTGTGCGCATTGACGGCCGCTCTGTCGACTGGTCGCTCACCGAGCCCCAGGACGGCGACACCGACTTCCACGGCTTCTCGTATCTGCCCGAAGTGAAGCGCACGCTCAAACAACGTCAATGCTTCACCATCTACACAAACGAGCAGACACACGAAATCTTGCGCGCCGGATTGCCCGACTCGCCGCTCTACAACGGACAAATACAATCTATAGGCCCGCGATATTGCCCGTCAATCGAGACTAAAATCGTCACTTTCGCCGACAAAACCGAGCACCATCTCTTCCTCGAGCCCGAAGGCGAAACAACAAACGAATTCTACCTCAACGGCTTCAGCAGCTCGCTGCCCATAGATGTGCAAATAAACGCACTCAAAACCATCCCTGCGCTGCGCAACGTGCAAATCTATCGCCCGGGGTACGCCATTGAGTACGACTATTTCGACCCCACACAGCTACATGCCACGCTCGAAACACGCCGCGTGTCGCACCTCTATTTCGCAGGTCAAATAAACGGCACAACAGGCTACGAAGAAGCAGCCGGACAAGGCTTGATTGCCGGCATAAACGCTGCGCTCAAAGTGCAGGGTAGGGAAGAGTTCACCCTCGGCCGCGACAAAGCTTACATCGGCGTACTCATCGACGATCTCATAACAAAAGGCGTTGACGAGCCTTACCGCATGTTCACCTCGCGTGCCGAATATCGCATTCTCCTGCGCCAAGACGACGCCGACATGCGTCTCACACCACTCGCTCACGCAATTGGCCTTGCCGACGACCGTCGCATGCAACTGCTCAACGACAAGCAACAATATATCAACAGCATCATCAACTATGCCAACAACACCTCGGTTAAAGCTGCCGAAGTTGACGACCTCCTCGCCAAAGCCGGAACAACCCCTCTAAAGCAAGGCGTCAAACTCGTTGACCTGGTGATGCGCCCGCAACTCAACATCGCAATGCTCGCCGAAGCGCTCCCCGCCTTCGCTGCCGTGCTCGATGAATTGCCTCAAGTCCGCCGCGGCGAAATCATTGAAGCAGCCGAAGTGCTGCTCACATATAAAGGCTATATCGACCGTGAGCAACAAATTGCCGACAAGCTGCAACGCCTCGAAAACATCAAAATTGCCGGCAAATTTAACTACGAAACTATTTCGGCTCTCTCAACCGAGGCACGCCAGAAGCTCACAGCAATCCAACCTACAACCATCGCCCAAGCTTCTCGCATACCCGGTGTCTCTCCCGCCGATATAAACATACTGCTTTTGTTACTCGGAAGATAACTTCAGAATGTTCCACGTGAAACAATAAGCACTCAAACATGCAAATAATCAATAACTTAACCCGTTTAAGAAATGGAATACATCAAATCTAAAATTCGTGACGTAGTTGATTTCCCCACCAAGGGCATCATCTTCAAAGACCTCACTACTGTGTTCAAAGATCCCCGCGCTCTCCACATCATCGGCTGGGACCTCTCTCAACTCTATCGCGACAAAGGCGTGACTAAAGTTGTAGGTATCGAATCTCGCGGCTTCATCGGCGGCTCTATTCTTGCCTTCGAACTCGGCGCAGGCTTCGTGCCCGCTCGCAAACCCGGCAAACTCCCTGCCGACACCGTTCGCGCCGAATACACCAAAGAATATGGCGTTGACGTTATCGAAATGCACCGCGACGCTATCGGCCCCGACGACATCGTTGTTATCCACGACGACGTGCTCGCTACAGGCGGCACCATGGCTGCTGCTTACGAATTGGTGAAAAGCATGAACCCCAAGAAAATCTACATCAACTTCATCATCGAACTCAGCGCCCTCAAAGGCCGCGACACTCTCCCCGCTGACGCCGAAGTCACTTCGCTCATCACTTACTAATCTCATTGGTTGCCCCGCGCAACCTATCACAAAATATATGTAGGGACGCTCTATCGCGCTGGCCGTGGTGTTCGTCCCTACATGCATAATCTAATAGCTCATGGCTCTTATCGAAAAATCGCCCGAACTCAAAGAAAAAATAGCTATACTTCCCTCAACCCCCGGAGTGTACACCTACTACGACAATACGGGCAAAATAATCTACATTGGCAAGGCTAAAAACCTGAAACGCCGCGTGTCGTCATACTTCAATCGCGAACACGACAGCATCAAAACAAACATGCTGGTACGCGCCATTGCCGACATGAGCTACATCGTTGTGCCCACCGAGGCAGATGCCTTAAATCTTGAAAACTCAATGATTAAGGAGCACAAGCCGCGATACAACGTTCTCCTCAAAGACGACAAAACATACCCCTGGATTGTTGTCACCAACGAGCACTACCCACGCGTGTTCATGACACGCCAAAAAATAAAAGACGGCTCGAAATACTACGGTCCATATACTAGCGTGTCTGTAGCCCGCACAGTGCTCAATCTCATCTCGGAGCTATATCCCCTGCGCACCTGCCGCCTGCAGATTACTCCCGACTACATAGCCAAAGACAAAGGTCACCTCTGCCTCAACTACCACATCAAAAAATGCAAGGGTTGCTGCAAGGGACTAATCAGCATTGCCGAATACCAAGCATACATCGACCGCATAAAACAAATACTGCGCGGAGAGACTTCCGAACTGCTCAACTATCTGAAAACAGAAATGCAGAGCCTCGCCGAACAACTGAAATTTGAAGAAGCACAAGAACTAAAAAACAAATTCGACCTCATCACCGGTTATCAAGCCAAGAGCGTTATCGTCTCGCAAACAATCGACGAACTCGACGTCTTTGGCATGGACGACGATGATGCCACCGTCTACATAAACTATATGCACGTGCGACGCGGAGCAGTGGTCAAATCTGTCACACTAAAATACAAACGTAGACTCGACGAGACTCGCGCAGAGCTGCTCAGCTATGCGATTGACGAAATTCATTCAAATCTCAGCGCCTCATTTGGCGAGGTTGTAGTAGAAGAATTGCCCGCCGTCGACATGCCAAACATCTCATTCACAGTGCCTCAGCGCGGCGACCGTGCCAAACTGCTTGACGTTTCAAAGCGCAACGCCCGACAGAGCAAAATAGACGATCTGAAGCACATGGAGCGCCAAGACCCCGACGCAAGAGCCGACCGCACGCTCGAACGAATGAAAACAGACTTCCGCCTCACCGAACTGCCCCGCCACATCGAGTGCTTCGACAACTCAAACATACAAGGCACAAATCCCGTGGCTTCGTGCGTAGTGTTCCGCAACGCTAAGCCCAGCAAAAAAGACTATCGCCACTTCAAAATTAAAACCGTTGAAGGCCCCGACGACTTCGCCTCAATGAAGGAAGTGCTTACCCGCCGATACACACGACTTATGACCGAAAGCCCCGACGACCTGCCGCAGCTGATAGTTGTAGACGGCGGCAAGGGCCAGCTCAGCGCTGCAGTCGAAGCCCTCGACGAAATAGGTCTGCGCGGCACAATCGCCATCGTAGGCATCGCAAAACGACTGGAAGAAATCTACTTCCCGGGCGATAGCTATCCGTTATACATCAGCAAAACTTCCGAAAGCCTGCGCGTGGTGCAACACCTGCGCGACGAGGCTCACCGCTTCGGCATAACCTTCCACCGCGACCTCCGCAGCAAGAGCCAAATAAAAAGCGAACTCGACAACATCAAAGGCATAGGTCCGAAGACTGCCGGAACATTGCTGCGCGAATTCAAATCAGTGAAGCGCATACGCGAAGCTTCGCTGCAAGAAATTGCCAAAATTGTAGGGCAATCAAAAGCACAAATCATAAAAACCGCACTAACAGAAAGTTAGGGTTTATTACATTGAATACCAATCATTTACATAAGAAAAATCATGAGAATAGTAATACAACGCGTAAAAGAAGCCTCTGTGAGCATCAACGGTGAATTAGTAAGCAAAATAGGCGCCGGACTTATGGTGCTCGTAGGTGTAGAACAAGGCGACACCGAGGCCGACTGCGACTGGCTCGTAGCAAAAACCGCTGCCCTACGAATATTCAACGACGAAAACGGCGTGATGAACCGCAGCGTTGCCGACGTGCACGGCGAGGTGCTCGCCGTGAGTCAGTTCACACTCACAGCATCCACAAAAAAAGGCAATCGTCCGTCATATATCCGTGCAGCCGGGCACGAATTGGCAGTGCCAATGTACGAAAGATACTGCACCACGCTCGGCGAAAAACTCGGCATCACAGTGGGCCGCGGCGTGTTTGGTGCCGACATGCAAGTAGCGCTTATAAACGATGGGCCCGTTACAATAATTATCGACTCCAAACTCAAGGAATAGAGCTATTTAACAGTGTGAATTAAAAAGTTAAAAACTACAATAAGGTGAACCTATCAATTCATTTTGTGTTATACTATTAAAAGCAGATTTAAAGACATATCATAATCGATCAAAAATAGAACTTAAAACACACTAACCTACGCAAATGTAAATTTGCCCTAAAAACACAAAATGAAGAAAAAGTACACAACGCTTACAGCTGTTGCGCTGACCCTTGCGCTCTCTGCGTCAGCCGTACCCGCCAAAAAAGGTCTAATGACTGTGACCCAACCCGACGGCACCACAATCACTATCAAAAAGGTGGGCGATGAACGAATGCACTTCACCCTCTCCGACGACGATAAACTCCTCATTCAAGATGTCAACGGCCAATTCAGCTACGCAAACATCGACGAAAAAGGAGCCCTCAAATCAACCGGCATCAAGGCGGTAAATGCTGCCGTGCGCCCTGCCGCTCATGCCAACTATCTCAAATCTATCAACGACATACAACCCGCAAATGTGCAAGCCAAACGTCTCGCAAATGCAAGACGCAAATCTGTGGCACAAAGCGGCATGGGCACATTCACGTCAAACTTCCCTAAATCCGGCAAAATCAAAGGCCTGGTGTTGCTCGTAGAATATAGCGACGTAAAATTCAAAACCACCTACAACACCTCGGCAAAACAATATTTCAACGACCTCATCAAAAAAGAAGGCTTCAGCGAATATGGTGCCTCGGGCAGCGCCACCGACTATTTCAAATACTGCTCATACGGCCAATTCCAGCCCGAATTTGACGTTATCGGCCCAATACAACTGCCCCAAAAACGCTCTTACTATGGCGGCAACGACAGCAACGGCAACGACAACAACCCCGAACGTATGGTGGTTGACGCCTGCCGACTCATCGACTCTGAAGTGAATTTTGCCGACTACGACAACGACGGCGACGGCGAAGTGGATAACGTCTACGTGATTTACGCCGGCGTGGGCGAAGCCTCAAGCAGCGTTGAAGATGCGGTTTGGCCGCACTCGTGGAACGTTTCGTACGGCATTGGCTACAAACTCACCTACGACAACGTAAAAATCGACCGCTACGCTTGCTCTAACGAGTGGAACAACAGCAGCAACAAGCCCGACGGCATAGGCACATTCGTGCACGAATTTTCGCACGTGATGGGTCTGCCCGACCTCTACGACACCACATACAGCCACTCAAGCACCCCAAATGACTACAGCATCATGGACTACGGCTCATACAACAACGACAGCCGCACTCCCCCGGCTTACTCATCGTTTGAACGCCTGGCTATGGGCTGGATTGACCCCACCGTGCTCGACGGTGCCGATGTCATCACACTCCAAAACCTCGCAAACACCAACCAAGCGTGCATCATCCAAACGTCTAAAACAAACGAATTTTTCATGCTCGAAAACCGTCAGCAAACCGGCTGGGACCGCTACATCCCCAACCACGGCATGATTATCTGGCACATCGACTTCAATCAATCTGTATGGGACAGCAACTCGGTCAACAACACCAAAGCGCACCAATACGTAGATATCGTTGAAGCCAACAATAACAACTCAAGCACTGACGAAAATAAAAAAGGCTGGACTTGGCCCGGCACAACAGGCAAAACATCATTCACACCCACCTCAGTCCCCGCGCTTAAAGATTGGAGCGGCAACGCCGTCAACATACCCATCACCGACATTGTCGAAGAAAACGGCGTCATAACATTCAACGTATGCGGAGGCACATCTGTCGACATACCCACGCTCCACAATGCCGGCAACCTCGAAAAGAGCGAAGACTATTTCGTAGCTCAATGGGACCCCGTTGACGGTGCTACCGACTACAAAGTCTGGGTATATGCCGTAGCCGACGAAAATATCAACAAACAAAGCGTGCGCGAGACCGAAAGCACCGACATGGGCACTGTTGCATCACAAGTCACTCTGCCCGAAGGCTGGACATCATCAACACTCGGCACATACACATCTGCAGCCAGTGCCGGCGAGTCTGTCCCGTCAGCTAAACTCAAGGACGACGGCAGCTACATCCAAACTCGCAAATACGACAACGACATAGTTGAAATCTCGTTCTGGATGAAAGGTATGGCAACAAACAGCTCATCAGTGCTGCGCATCGAAGGCCTCATTGACGGCATTTGGCAAAATATCACCGACGTCACTCCGCAAGTCAACAAAGCCACAACCGAGACTATCACCGACATACCCGAAGGTGTGAAACAAGTGCGCTTCGTGCACCAAAAAAGTTGGGGCAACATCGCCCTCGACGACATAAAAATCACCACAGACATCAACGTCAAAGACGAGGTGCTTGCCGACTATAACGGCGTGCTCACCGGTGGCGCAACATCGCTACGCGTCGACAAACTCAAAGCCGGATGCCACAACTACAAATTTGCCGTAGCCGCCACCGACAACGGCAGAGCATTCACCAAGGCTTCAAACTTCGAATACCTCAACCTCATCACCACCGGCGTGAGCAACATCTCGGCTGCCGACGACAACAACGCCCTCAGCATCGAGGCTTGCGGCAACACCATCGCCGTCAGCACCTCAGCCGACCAAGTGGAGATATTCGACGCTCTCGGCCGCCACATAGCCACTCAGCGCGTGGTTGACGGCAGCGCAAACATCACTCTTGCCAACGGCGGCATGTACATTGTGCGCGCAAACGGCAAAACCGCCAAAATCGTGCTTAGATAACCCCTATTGAGATACATCATACTTGCTTTACCGGCAGACTTCGGTCTGTCGGTTTTTTATTACAAAAATGCATAATAGTTAATATTTGTAAACCCAATGCGGTTTTTCATAGATTTTTATCGTTTAATCGCTCATATTTGCTACTTTTGCCAAGATTATAAAATTACTTGCTTTCTTATTGACAAATAAAATACCGGATAAAAATCATTATGAAATTAAACTTCTCGGCTCTTCTTGCCGCCGCAGCCTTGTGCATCTCACTCGCTGCCTCAGCCGTGCCCGCAAAGCGCGATAAACATATCGTCACTCAGCCCGACGGCACAACCCTCACAATCTACAAAATCGGTGACGAACACTGCAACTACACCCTCACCGCCGACAACAAGTTCATTGTTAAAGACGCTAACGGTCAATATAGCTACGCCAACATAGACACTGACGGCATGATAATCTCGTCGAATGTCAAGGCTGTTGACGCTGCCGTGCGCCCTGCTGCTCACGCCGCTTATCTGCACGACATCAGCGACATCGACGAAGAAACAGTCACCGCTAAACGCCTCGCACGCCCCGGAGCTCGCACTCAAGCTCGCGCCCTTGGCGACGCCTCGACTCAATCAGGTATGGGCGTTATGAACAACTTCCCCACAAAAGGCAAAATAAAAGGTTTGATTATTCTTGTTCAATTCCAAGACACAGTATTCCATGCCGACTCCTACTACAAAACCAACGCCAAAGACTACTTCACAAACATGATGAAGCAAACCGGCTTCAGTGAATATGGCGGCACCGGTTGCGCTGAAGAATACTTCAAGGATCAATCTATGGGTCAATACACCCCTGAATTTACTGTCGTCGGCCCCTACACCGTAAGCCAAAAAGCTTCATACTACGGCGGCAACGACATGTACGGCTACGACCTATACCCCGAGCAAATGGTTTCTGAAGCTTGCCAACTCGCCGACAAAGACGTTAACTTTGCCGACTACGACAACGACGGCGACGGCAATTGCGACTACGTCTTTGTGTTCTACGCCGGACAAGGCGCAGCAACCTACGGCGGCGACGACACCATCTGGCCGCACGCATCAAAGCTCTCGTACGGCAACTGCTCTATCACCCTCGACAACGTTACTATAAACAGCTACGCCTGCACTAACGAGTGGGAAAACAATCGCCCCGACGGCGTCGGCACTTTCGTGCACGAATTTTCGCACGTAATGGGCCTTCCCGACCTCTACAACACCACCAACTCAGCAGTCTACTACACTCCGTGCTATTACAGCGTTCTCGACTACGGCCCATACAATAACGACGGCTGCACACCGCCCAACTACACCGTGTTCGAGCGCAACGCCATGGGCTGGATTGACCTCAAAGTGCTTGACGGCGCCGACTCTTACGAATTAGACAACATCAGCACTAACGACGGCTGCATAGCTCAAACCACAAAAAGCACAGAATTCTACCTCTTCGAAAACCGACAACTCACAGGCTGGGACAAATACCTCCCCGGTCACGGCATGCTCATTTGGCACATCGACTACGTGCCAAGCTATTGGACCAACAACCAAGTAAACACAAACCAATCGCACCAATACGTCGACATCGTTGAGGCCAACAACCAAACTTCTTCTTACTCGCCCGACAAAACAATAATGGCAGGATGGACTTGGCCCGGCACTTCTAATGTAACCTCTTTCACGTCAACAACCACTCCGGCATTCAAAGACTGGAATGGCAATGCAATTAACCTGCCTATCACTAATATTGCCGAAGCTAACGGCATTATCAGCTTTGACGTGCTCGGCGGCAGCCCCTCTAAAACCCCCGTGCCTTTCGACGAAGACAAAATCGAAAAAGGTAACGACTACTTCGTTGCCCAATGGAGCCCGATTGACGAGGCTACCGACTACAAAATTTGGGTGTACGGCAAATACGACGCCGAGCAAGACGCTCCCTCAGCACAAAAAGCTCCCGAAATCCTCACCGAGACTGCCGACATGGGCTCAGGCTCGGCTGCTACTCTGCCCACCGGCTGGACATCTTCATCGCTCGGCTCATACACCTCAACTTCAAACTGTGGCGCCGCCGCTCCGTCTGCCAAAATGTCTGCCGACGGCAACTACATCCAAACCCGTCAGTTTGACGAAGAGGTTGTAGGCGTGCAATTCTGGATGAAAGGCGTGGGCACCGACACCAACTCACAACTCTTGATTGAAGGTTATGCCAACGGCGCATGGGTCACTCTCGCCACATTAGTGCCCACAAACAACGGCTCATCAACATACACCGTTAGCGACATCCCCGACGGCGTAAAGCAAGTTAAATTCACATTCAAACGCAGCAAAGGCAACCTTGCTATCGACGACATAGTGATAACTCTCAAACAAAAAACATATTACCAAGTTTTACCCGACTTTGACGGCGTGCTCACCAACGGCGCCACTTCAGTGCGCGTAAACAAAACCGACGGATGCACCGAATACCGCTATCAAGTATCGTCTACACCCGACGGCTCTCGCTTCTCTAAAGTCAGCGACTACGCTTACGTCACTCTTAGCGGCACTAACGGCGTGGACGACATTATCTCAACCTCTGACGATGCCCAAAAAGCAGAATACTACAACATGCAAGGCATCAAGGTGAGCAATCCCACACCCGGCCTCTACATCGTGCGCAAAGGCAACACCGCCTCTAAAGTTGTGGTGAGGTAATCTCAACCGACTAACTATTTACAAATTTATATCGAAGAATGAACCATTTAAAAAACACATTGATAGCAGCTCTGACGCTCAGTGCTGCTATCAATGTTAACGCCAAGCCCGCCAAACCCGGCAATTACGTCGTCACTCAACCCGACGGCACAACTCTCACAATTCATACTATCGGAAACGCATTTTGCCACTATACCCTCACCGACGACGACAAAATCGTGCTGCGCGAAAGTGACGGACAATATTGCTACGCCAAATTCAACACCAACGGCACCCTGCTCTCTACCGGCGTGCAAGCCCACAACAGCAGCGCGCGCCCGGTTGACGAAGCCGAATTTGCCGTAGACCTCAGCGCTGCCCCACAATCAACTCCTGCCAAAGCGCGTATGCTCGTCAACGCCAAAGCAAATATGGGCAAGAGTGAGTACGATTTCCCAACCGAAGGAAATATCCGCGGACTGCTGTTATTGGTCAACTTTGCCGACGAGTCGTTCAAAACCGACAGCTACTACCAAACCAACGCCAAAGACTTCTTCACTAACATGATGAACCAAGAAGGCTTCAGCGAATACGGTGGCACAGGCAGCGCAAAAGATTATTTCAAAGAAATGTCGAAGGGCAAATTTAATCTCACAGTTGACGTTGCCGGACCTTACACCGTGAGCGAAAACTATGCATACTATGGCGCTAACGATGACTATGGCGAAGACGCACACCCCGATGAAATGATTGCCGAAGCATGCGTTTTGGCTGACGCTGACGTAAACTTTGCCGACTACGACAACGATGGCGACGGATATTGCGACTTTGTCTACGTCATCTATGCCGGCATCGGCGAGTCGGACCACACAGATCAAACCAACCGCATCTGGCCTCATGCTTACAACTTATCATACACACAACAACATAAAACTCTCGACGGCGTGGTTGTTGACCGCTATGCCTGCTCTAACGAATGGGCCACTTCTACGCCCGACGGCGTCGGCACTTTCGTGCACGAATTTTCGCACGTCATGGGTCTGCCCGACATATACTACACAGGCTCCGGCAGCTGGCTTTACTGCACGCCCGGCTACTACGACATGCTCGACGTGGGCTGCTACAACAACGATGCTCGCACTCCGCCCGCCTATTCCGCCTACGAGCGTTTTGCCATGGACTGGATTGACCTCAAAGAGCTCAACGACGCCGAAAACATAACCCTGCGCAACCTACAAGACTACAACGAGGCTTGCATCATAAAAACATCAAAAGAAACGGAATTTTTCCTGCTCGAAAATCGACAACAATCAGGCTGGGACGAATATATCCCCGGTCACGGCATGCTTATTTGGCACCTCGACTGCACACAAAGACAGTTCACCAACAACACTGTCAACAATAACAAAGCTCACCAATACGTCGATATCGTAGAGGCCAACAATAACCCCGACAGCTCAAAAACTTCATATAGCAGAGGTTGGCCGTGGCCCGGCACATCAAATAAGACCGAATTTACGTCGGCTACCACTCCGGCGCTGAAGGACTGGAGCAGCAAAGCTATTGACATGCCTATCACCGACATTACCGAAACTAATGGCGTTATAACCTTCAAAGTGAAAGGCGGCAGCACTGACGGCGTTGACGATATCATCAGCGACTCTGCCAACACCGAAAACGCCGAATATTTCAACCTGCAAGGCATCAAAGTCAGCAATCCCGCACACGGTCTCTACATTGAGCGCAAAGGCAACAGCGCCGCTGTCAAAAAGTTTTGAAAATTTACCAAAATCAAAATAATTTTGTATATTTGCCCAACATGAACAATGACGAGCTAAATAGTTTAACACTGCAACGCGCACAGGCTATCGTCGACGAGTGGATAACCACCATCGGCGTGCGCTATTTCTCGCCATTGACAAACATGGCTATCCTTGCCGAAGAGACAGGCGAAGTGGCGCGTATTATGGCACGAAAATATGGCGAACAATCGTTCAAAGACGGCGAAAAAGCCGACCTCGCCGACGAGCTTGCCGACCTGCTTTGGGTGACGCTCGCTATAGCTAACCAAACGGGTGTCGACCTCACCGACGCTTTCAAGCGTAACCTCGACAAGAAAACCCGTCGCGACGCCGAGCGCCACAAAAACAACCCTCGCCTCGCAAACAACGACAAATAATTTTAATACTATTTCTAACTCAAAAATACATAACAATCATGAGCGACAAATATCAAGACACTATCGCCGCTTCGCAAGTCACAACAAGCGATGCTACCGTAAAGGCTGAAGTTGAAAAAATTATCGCCGACCACTTCGACGAAAACAACAATAAAGAAATATACAAATTCCTCTTCAACACCATCGACTTGACAACCCTCAAGTCTACCGACTCTCCACGCTCGGTCGCTGCTTTTGTTGACCGCGTGAACGCTTTCGACAACGAATATCCCCAATACAAAAACGTTGCCGCCATCTGCGTTTACCCCAACTTCGCTCAAGTGGTGCGCACAGTGCTCGACGTCACTGCCGTAAACATCGCTTGCGTTTCAGGCTGCTTCCCCTCTTCGCAATCGCCCATCGAAGCTAAAATTGCCGAAACCTCGCTCGCCGTTGAAGGTGGTGCCGACGAAATCGACATCGTGCTCAACCTCGGCAACTTCTTCGACGAAGACTACGAAGAAGTGTGCGACGAAATCTCTGAACAAAAACAAGCTTGCCGCGACGGTCACCTCAAAGTAATCCTCGAAACCGGTGCTCTCAAAACCGCCGAGCACATCCGCAACGCTTCAATCCTCGCCCTCTATTCAGGCGCCGACTTCCTCAAAACATCTACCGGCAAAGAATATCCCGGCGCTACCCTCGAAGCTGCCTACGTGATGTGCAAATGCATCAAAGAATACTACGAGAAAACCGGCCGCATGGTTGGCTTCAAATGCTCGGGCGGCGTTGCAACTACCGAAGAGGCAGTCAAATACTTCACAATCGTCAAAGAAGTGCTTGGCGAAGAGTGGCTCTCTAACGAGTACTTCCGCATCGGTGCAAGCCGCCTCGCTAACAACCTGCTCAGCGACATGGAAGGCACAACAGTGAAATTCTTCTAAAAAACCTATTGATACCGTCATGGATTATTTCGTTTATCTCGATGGCCGACAACAAGGCCCGCTCACAAAAGAGCAACTGCAAACTCTAAACATCACACGCGAAACTCCCGTGTGGTACGAAGGCTTGCAAGACTGGAAACCTGCCGGCGAAGCTGAAGGCACGGCTTGGCTGTTCACACAACAAACTCCCCCGCAGTTTCAACCTCAACAGCCTCAATATCAACAAAACTATCAGCAAACCTATCAACCGCCGCAGTATCAACAAGCGCCTCAGCAGCAATATCAGCAGCCGCAATACCAACAGACACCCCAAGAAGATATGCCCCCGTGTCCCGACAACAATCTCGCTTGGGCTATCATCACAACTGTGCTCTGCTGCCTCCCCTTCGGCATTGTGGCTATAATCAAAGCTGCATCGGTAAACGATAAATACAACCGTGGCGACTATCAAGGAGCCGTTGACGCTGCCAAAGCCGCAGCCAATTGGAGCATTGCCGCCGCTTGCACAGGCGTGGTGGTGGGCATCATCTCGTTCGCCTCACAAATGTTCCTCGCATTCCTCTAAGCAATGCTACACTCCTCAACAACAAAAATACTCATCGCAGCAGCCGTTTGTGCTGCTGCGATAATTTTATATACCTACAATCCCCTGTCGGTGAGCTTCTACCCGCGCTGCCCGTCAAAATGGCTCACCGGCTTCGACTGCCCCGGCTGCGGCTCTCTGCGCGCGATGCACGCCCTGCTGCACGGCAACATCAGCGCCGCGTGGCACTACAATGCCGCACTCTTTTTCGCTATCCCCGCCATCATATTTTTCGCCGCAGCTCCGCACTTCAGCAAAAACAGCATTGCCGCTCGCATCTACGCAAGCCGCTACACACCAATTGCCATATTGATTGCCGTTATAGCATGGTGGATAGGCCGCAACCTGTGAAATTTGCGTTTTTTAAGTGCGATATTGCCAAATAATCAGTATCTTTGCGTATAATATAACCGTTAACCTTTTTAAATAAGTACATGATAAAGACTTTATTATCCGGCAGCATTGTCGGTTTAGCACTTATCGCCACCCCTGTGGCTGAAGCTTGCACAAGCCTCATCGCAGCAGCCGGAGCAACAGCAAACGGTAGCACAATGA
>CAZYNO010000013.1:0-22120 GCA_964648845.1 uncultured Bacteroides sp. | reverse complement strand
GATAATGTGCCCAAGATCAAAATGCTTGAGTATGAGATTGACAACATACAGTTCAATCCTCCCATCGACTCAAGCGATATGGATATCCAGCATTGGCAGGAAATTGCCCGCAATATCGCCGAAAACTACGATAAATACGACGGATTTGTTGTGCTCCATGGCACCGACACCATGGCTTACACTGCCTCGGCTCTGTCGTTCATGCTGCGAGGCCTCACCAAGCCGGTAATCATCACCGGCTCGCAGCTGCCAATCGGCGAGGTGCGCACCGACGGCGAAGAAAACCTTATCACCGCGCTGCAAATCGCTGCAGCTCGCGATGCCGACGGTGGCTCTATGGTGCGCGAAGTGGCTATACTTTTCGAAAACTATCTGTGGCGCGGCTGCCGTGCAACAAAACGCAGTGCCGACAATTTCAACGCTTTCAAAAGTAATAACTATCCGGCTTTGGCAAAGATTGGTCTCGGCATTGAGTATCAGTACGAAGCCCTGGCACGTCCGGCTATCACCAACAAGCTGCATGTCGACTACAATTTTGAACAGTCGGTGATAGTCATCGACCTTTTCCCCGGCCTCAGCGAGCAGATGCTCAACCACATGCTTGCCACTCCCGGCGTAAAAGGCATAGTGCTGCGCACGTATGGCGCCGGCAACGGCCCCACTGCCGACTGGTTTATCAACGCCATATCAAACGCCGTGGCTAACGGTGTGATAGTTGTCAACGTCACTCAATGCGTCAACGGCTCGGTGCGTGCAAACCGCTACGTTGCCGGCGACTTGCTCTCGGGCACCGGCGTCATCTCCGGCTACGATATGACCTTCGAGGCTGCCATCACCAAAATGATGAGCCTGTTTGGTCGCGGCCTAAACCACAACGAAGTGCTGCTGCACATGGCGCGTCCCATCTGCGGCGAGATGACCATCCGCTAAACACCCGCATCTACATTTTTCAATGTCACAATACAGGCTGCGCTCACTCCAACCGAGCGCAGCCTTTTTTGCTTCCAACCCGCAGTCCGTGTTGGGATAATCTGTCGGTCCGGATTTATAATCTGCCGTTAGACTCTGACTTTGTAGCTCTTGCCGGCGGCACGCACTATGTAGAGGCCGGGGGCGAGCGATACGGTTTCTTCGCCCGAGACGCGCAAGGCCTTGGCGAGAGCGCCTGTTGTTGAGTAGATAGCGACTTCGGTTGCTTCTGTCGTTGAGATAGCAATGCCACCGTCAACAGTGTTGACTTTGACTATATTGTTTATTTCAACGTCGCCGACGCCATTTGTGTCGTAGGCCGTCATCTCGTCAACACTCATTTCGCGCAAGTCACTGACTTGACTCCACTTCTCGTCGGCCTTATACTTTTCAAGCGATCCTGCCGGCACCCAAACAGTTGAATGATTAAAATATTGGTATTCATAGTTATAAGCGATTAATATTGGGGGCTCTGCAGCATAAATGTATACATTCGGACAATCAAATGCGCACATCATGAATTTTTTTACCGATGAAGGAACTGTGACTGATGTTAAATTATCAAGGTAATAACAGTTGCCAACAGCTTCTACTCCTTCAGGAATAACTATATCTCCTTTTACTTCCTCTCCATTTAAGAATAGTTTACGCGGCCACCAAGTTGGGTTGTTTGATAAATCGCTGTTCATATCTATTGCCAACCATGCAACAAAATCTGAAATATTCACTGTTGTTAGTGACAAAAAACCGTAGAACGCCCCACCTGCACCGGTTATCTCTTTAATAGTAGGAGGTATCGATACTGTCTTATATCTGTCTTGACCCGTCCACATAGTCAATTCGTTTGAACTATTAAGAAGTCTTGTTACAGAATATGATTTACCTTTATACTGAACAGATGAAGGTATGACTAAATCAGGTTCTGTTGATACTCGCTGGCCAAAAAGACAAGCTGTACTATCTTCTTCTGATACAATAGCATAATAATAGATTTCATCTTCGAAATAGCCTTTGTATTTATTACTTGTTTGGGCTTTGATTTGCACAACAGCCAACAAAGCAAAAATTATTAAGAAAATTCGTTTCATAGCTTTATCTTTATTTAGAAATTACTACTCTTACTGTATCTGCCGGATATCCGTCAATCATTAGTGATATTGCATAATATCCACAGCCAAATCCATCAAGGCCGATACGAACAGTTCCATCCTCGTCTCCGCTTTCAGTCAGCGACACCGCATTGATTTGATATGTCACGATTACTCCATCTGATTGAGTTTCCACGGTACGCGTCATCATTTGAGCCGGCTTCACAGTCGTCTCAGTACGCTCTGCTGTGCTTAGGTAGCGCTGTGCGCTCATTGCCAAGCACGAAAAAATAATAAGGAATGTAAGGAGAAATTTTTTCATATGGTATATGTTTACGATTATCACTTGCAAAGTTTATAAAATTTTTTCATATTTCAAAGTTTTTTGCATAAAAATGGGCACGCTACCACAAATTACCTACAAATTCGTAAACTTCGGGCACGGGAAAAATAGCTCCGTTGGCAATCACCGCTATAAGTCTACTGACCCTTTTGCCTATGTTTTAGAAGAGGATTAGCCGATTTTGCCTATGTTTTAGAAGAAAAATTGCCGATTTTTGCCTATGTTTTAGAAAAATATATTATATTTGTCGCTGTATTTCAGTAAGTTCAATATGATACCCCGCAATCTTCTCACAAATCTACGCCAATGGGCGAAAAAAAAGAACCGAAAACCATTGGTTATTCGGGGCGCCCGTCAGGTTGGTAAAACAACTCTTGTTAAAGAATTTGCCAAAGAGTTCGACCAATTTGTTATGCTCAATTTAGAGCGCACCGACGATAAACACATATTTGAAATAGCCGAAACGCCTCAACAAGTGATGGAAATATTGCGATTAACTCGTTTGCATTCCACCACCGTTGCCGACTCCAAAATTCTGTTATTCATCGACGAGATACAGTCAGAGCCAAAAGCTATTGGTATGCTGCGATATTTTTATGAAGATATGCCGCAACTCTTTGTCATAGCTGCCGGTTCGCGTTTGCAAGAACTTTTCAAAACCGGAGTGTCATTCCCTGTAGGCCGTGTTGAGTATATTTCGATGCGCCCATGCTCGTTTGACGAATTTTTATGCGGGGTGGGAGAGGATAAGCTGGCTGAATTGGTACGCAATGTTGATGTGCCACAGTTGTTGCACGACCACCTTTGTCAGCTATTTCAGACCTACGCTTTAGTCGGTGGTATGCCCGAAGTGGTAGCCGAGTATGCCGAGACGCGTGGTGTGGCAGCTTTAAGCCCATTATACAAGGGCCTTTTGCAAAGTTACGATGAGGACGTTGAAAAATATGCAACTTCGAAGCAACAAGTTGCCGTATTGCGGCACTTATTGCGTAGCGGTTGGAACTATGCCGGGCAGTCTGTCACTTTTGCAGGATTTGGTGGTAGCACATATAATTCAACTGTCGTGCATCAGGCTTTTGAGCTCTTGGAAAAAGCGTTTCTTGTGCAGCTTGACTATCCGGTAACATCAGTTAAAGCACCCTTGCAGCCGTCGCTCACTCGCTCGCCCAAATTGGTTTGGCTCGACTCCGGCTTGGCGAATTTTTCGGCAGGTATACAAGTTGAATATTTGTCGAATAAATCGCTTGCTGATGTGTGGCGAGGTCACGCCGCCGAGCAGATTGTAGGGCAAGAATTGTGGCCGGTGCTCGACAGAAACTATTTGGATAAGCAATGCTTTTGGGTAAGAGACAAAAAAGGCTCAACGGCTGAAGTCGATTTTGTTTATCAAACCCAAGGTAAGATAGTGCCTATCGAGGTGAAAAGCGGTGCAAATTCGCACTTGCGTTCTCTGCAATCGTATATGAAAATTGAGGGCGCTTCTATGCTTGGCATCAGGGTGTGGCCCGGCATGTTTTCGGTTGATGAAGTGAAGGTGTCTGAAATGCAATCAACCTACCGCCTGGTTAATGTGCCGTTTTATCTTGTGGGGCAGTTAGATAAAATAATTGAGAATATAATGTGATGTTAATACCAAAAAAAGAGCTGTCTCACGACAACTCTTTTTCCTTTAAACCTTTATCTTAATCTAATACTATGAAAAACACACTTGCAAAGTTAAGCCTTTTATCTGAAACAGCCAAGGGTTTTGCTATTATTTTAGGTTATTTTAACGGTAAAATGCTTTTTTATTGCACATATTATTGCTAAGTGTTACAAAAATATTGGCAAAATATCACAAAATGATAACAGCTATTGTTCTGATTGATATATTTTTATAATGAAAATTTTATAATAACGATTAATTTGCTTTTAAAAATTTTCAAGTTTGCCCTTTCTTGTCGCCACATAGCTCTTTTTTTATTGCAATATGTCAAAATAAATGATTAAATTTGCGTCGCTAATCTCTTTAATAATTCTATGAGCGAAAACTCAACCACACCTTCAGTTTACAAAAGCAGCGCCGACGACGGTCTCAAATTGGGCATCATCATGATTGTCCTTTTTCTCGCTGCCGCTTATTCGTTGCAAATCCCCATGCTCGGCATCCCGGCTTTGGCGTTGATTGTTGCCGTGCCTTTTGTGGTGTATTTTATGATTAGACGCGACTATTTGCGCTACCCCGGCATGCGCTTCTTCTCGGCTCTCTGGCTGCATGGCATTTGCACATTCTTTTTCGGCAGTTTGCTGCTCGCAGCTGCGATGTATGTGTTTTTGCGCTTCATTGAGCCTACCTTTATAATTGACAATTTGCGCAACGCAATCGACGTATATCGCTCGCTTGGCGTGCCCGAAGCTACCGAAATGGCCGACGCTATGCAGGCCATCATCGACAAACACATGGTGCCTTCAGCCATTTCTTTTGCCATTGGCTCTATTTGGTCAACAGTGTTTTCGGGCTCTATGCTCTCGCTGCTTATAGCATTGCTGGTGCGCACGTTCACCAAAACCGAGCAAAACTAAAACGATTATGAATTCTGACAACGATATAAAACCCCAAACACTGCACGCTGACGATATCGACATCAGCGTGGTAGTGCCCCTATATAACGAAGACGAGTCGCTCCCCGAGCTCGAGGCGTGGATACGCCGCGTGATGGACGAGCACCACTTCAAGTACGAGATACTATTCATCAACGACGGCTCTACCGACACCTCTTGGCAAGTGATTGAGCACCTCAAGCAAATCAACCCCAATGTGCGTGGTGTGTCGTTCCGCCGCAACTATGGCAAATCGCCGGCCCTCAACACCGGCTTCACCCGCACTCGCGGCCGCGTGGTCATCACCATGGACGCCGACTTGCAAGACAGTCCCGACGAGATACCCGAGCTCTATCGCATGATCACCGAAGACGGATACGACCTCGTGTCGGGATATAAGCAAAAACGCTACGACCCGCTGTCGAAAACCATCCCCACTAAGCTTTTCAACGCTACGGCCCGTCGCGTGAGCGGCATCAACAATTTGCACGACTTCAACTGCGGTCTCAAAGCCTATCGCAGCGCCGTGGTGAAACATATCGAGGTGTATGGCGACATGCACCGCTACATTCCTTATCTTGCCAAGCTCGCCGGATTTAAGAAAATCGGCGAAAAAGTGGTGCATCACCAGGCTCGCAAATATGGCAAAACAAAGTTCGGCCTCGACCGCTTTGTTAACGGCTATCTCGACTTGGCTACGCTCTGGTTTACCGGCAAGTTTGGTGCCAAGCCCATGCACTTCTTCGGATTGCTGGGCTCGCTGATGTTCTTCATCGGCCTTATTGCTGTGATGGTTGTTGGCGGCGTGAAGCTCTACAACATGTATCATGGCAACCACTACATCCTTGTCACCGACTCGCCCTACTTCTACATTGCCCTGACAATGATGCTGCTCGGCAGCCAGCTTTTCCTTGCCGGATTTGTCGGCGAACTTATTGTGCGCAACTCACCGCGCCGCAACGATTATGAAATTGATAACGAAATATAAATAGTTATGAACTCTTATCCTCAATACTACGAGCTCGTGTGCAAGCGTTTCTCTTGCCGCTCTTACGACCCCTCGCGCGAGGTGTCTGACGAACTCGTGCGCGCTATTGTTGAGACAGCACAACTTGCCCCCAGCGCTTGCAACCGTCAGCCCTGGCGCTTTGTTGTGGTGCGCAACTCGGAGCGCCGTGCACGCATGTTGGCTAAATCGCGTCCCGCATTTCTCGACGCCCCCGTGCTGCTCGTGGCTTGCGGTGTGCGCTCTGATGCTTGGGTGCGTCCCGCCGACCAAAAAAATCACGTCGACGTAGACCTTGCCATAGCCATTGAGCACATGTGCCTCGCCGCCACTTCGCTCGACCTTGCCACCTGCTGGGTGTGCAGCTTTGATGTCGATGCCGTGCGCAGCGAGCTCAATCTCCCCGCCGACGTTGAGCCCATAGCCCTCCTCCCCATTGGCTTTGCCGCCCCCGGCACGTCAATCGCCGCAAAAGTGCGCAAACCTCTTGACGAAATTTTGCGATGGGAAAACTATTGAGCATAGTAGCAATAGCAAGCCTCACTCTGCCCGTGGCTATCACCAGCTGCAACACCTCGGGATGCACCGACCTGCGCTCGGCAACTCCCCTGGCAACGTTCTACAGCTCTACCACAGGCTCAACAATAGGTCTCGACTCGCTGCAAATTGCCGGCATCGGCGCCCCCGGCGACTCGATACTCCTCGCCCCCGGCGCTTCGGCAAGCCAAGTGTATCTGCCGTTTCGTGCCACAAAAACCGAAACATCGTGGTGCCTGAGCTACAAGTGGAAAAGCACCGACTTTGCCGCGCTCAACGACACTATAACTTTCAGCTACGACCCACAGCCCTGGTTTGCCTCGGCCGACTGTGGCGCAATGTTCCGCTTCAAAATCAACGATGTGCGCTACACCACACATCTTATCGACTCGGTTGCTGTGCTCGACTCGCTCATCACAAACGTTGAAGCCTCGCAAATCAGCATCTATTTCCGCACCTCTGACGAATGAAAAGACTACACGTCATCATATTACTGCTTATTGTTGCCGTCACAGCTCTCACACCTGCGATGGCACAACGTCGTGCCACGCCCGTCAACAACGCTGCAACGCGCACTCAGTCGCAAAACGATGCTCGCGGCGACTCGGCACGCGCTCTCGAGCGTAAACGTGCCCGCTCTATACAGTACACCGACGATAAAGGCCGCATTGTCATGGTCGACACCGTGACCGGCAACGAGTGGATCGACTCTACCTTGCTACCCAAACAGCCGCCGATGAAGTATCAGCTCTTGCACGCCATAAACGTGGGTGTGAACTTTTTCGACCCGCTGATGCGACTCTGTGGCCAGCACTACGGCGGCATGGATGCATACGTCAACGTCAGTCTGCACAATCGCTATTTGCCCACCTTTGAGTTTGGTATGGGTCAGGCCGACAACACTCCCTCTGACAATAACTATACCTACACCACGCCGTTGAGCCCGTACTTCAAGCTCGGTCTCGACTACAACTTTATGTATAACAAAAATCCGGATTACCAATTTTTTGCCGGTCTGCGCTATGGCTTTTCGCCGTTCAAATATACCATTAGCGACGTCACACTCACCAATGGCGGATATTGGGGCGAAGAGAATTTCTCGTTCGACCAAGTGTCGGCAACTGCCGGATGGTATGAGTTTGTGCTCGGCTTGCGCGTGAAGCTGTTCAAACAGATTTCTGCCGGTTGGTCGCTAAAATATCACTCAATCTTGCATCAGTCGCACCCCGGAGTCGGCGATGCGTGGTACATTCCCGGCTACGGCTCGTCAACGTCGTCGCTGGCGTTCACCTTTGCTATTACCTACACCCTCCCGTTTAAAGTTAAAAAGGTTGTCACCGACGACAGCCCCGTTGCTCAATAATTCTCTTGGCTGCCGATGAGGAAGCTCCAGCGGCTGCCGTCAAGTTGCTGCTTGGCGTGCTCTAAGTATGCGTCGACGGTTGGCGGCTCCATCTCCAAATTGCGGTAAAGTCTGTTGAACAGACGATAGCACTGCAGCTTTTGCGCCAGCAGCATGGCCTTGTCCATACCCTTGAACGGATTTGACATCACGGCTGCCATGATGCGGCACAGCGAGTTGAAACTTCCCTGAGCCACAAGTGTCTGTGCATGTTCTTTGTCGATGCCGGCGTTGAGCAGCACGCGCAGTGTGTGCAGCGACAACTCAACATCGAGGCGGCACAGATGTTTATACGAGCGGTCGTGAAGCACCACGCGCTTGCAGTTGATGTAGCCGCAAGCATCGGTTTGCGCTATCTTTGGCTTGGCCATGAGTATGTTGAGCATCGACACATAGCCGCTGCCATATTTCACGCCGCGCTCGCACATCATATCGGTAGTGATAAATCGACGGCTCATGGCTATGGCGCGCAGGCCGTCATTGAGGTAGCCGCGACTCACGTGCGACTCAAACATCTTGTCGATGCCTTCTTGCAATATATCGCACTTCGACGGCACAAAATATCTCCATCTAAACGGCAAGTAGGGCATCTTGCTGTCTACGCCAAAATATGCCAAGTCGGCACCGTTGTCGATGAGCAGCGCTGCCTCAAACACGCCGTGGCGGTCAACGCAGTCGCCCGGATCAACAAAAAACACTGAGCTGCCGTGAGCCATGCTCAGCGCCAGACGCCGCGACTGAGCCATGCCCACCGGCACGGGGTTGCGCCGCAACACTATGCGCGGAAAGCGTATGGCGAGTGTCGACAGTTCGATCGACGTTTTGCGGTTGCTGCCGTCGTCGATAGCTATAATTTCTATGTTGCGCAGCCCGGTGCGTATTATCGACTTCACCGTGCGCTTAAATTCGTTGGCATTATTGTTGATTACCACCACAAAACTCACGTGTGGGGTGGTGAGCGTCAACGCTCCCACATACACATTGTGGCGTGCCATGCGCAGACGATAGCGCTCGCTCTTCAGCGACTTGAGTATGGCTTTGTGATACGACGACAACGCTACCGTCTTTGCCATGCGGCGCATATCCATGGCCGGAGCATAGTTGTTGTCGAACGGAAATCCGCGCTGCAGCAGCGTGTGGTTGAGCAGGTCGAGACCCCATTCGGTGAGCTCTTTTTGCGGCAACGGCAGCTCTTTCACATAGTTCCATGCACGCTCTATGCCGTCGAGCTGCAGCGAGAACATTGCCGACAGCGAATTTTCGCGCACTATATAATTATATGTCACTGCCGTTGGCATCACCGACACACGGCTGGCCGCACAAGCCAGGCGCAGCAACAGCACACGTGCATTGAGCACCGACATTGTCTCGTCGGTGTCCCACTGAGTGATATCAAAAAGATAGCGCGCAAACTTCTTGCCCAAAGTCATCGACGCAAAGCCGCGTTGCAGCGACAAGCGTGCATATTCTATGCCCGACATCTCTTGATTTGCGCCCGAATAAAGCCGACGCTTGTTGCCGTGCACATCGTGCAAGATGATGTTGCAGCACACAATGTCGCAGTCGGGCTTTGAGGCGTTGCGCATTTCAACAATGGCGTTGATGGGCAAGGTGTCGTCGCAGTCAACAAACATCACCGAGTCGCCGTTGCACATCTGCACGCCATACTTTCGCGCCACCGACATGCCGCTATGGTCAATAGAATACACAGTGATGCGACCGTCTTCATTCTCATAATCCTCAGCTATGCTCAGCGTTTGGTCGGTTGACCCGTCATCAACAATAATTATCTCGCAACTGTCGTCGGCAGCAGCGAGCACACTGTCAAGACAGCGAGCCAGCCACTTCTGTGAGTTGTATGCAGCAATTATTATCGAAATGTATTCATCCATAGTGCAATGAGTGTGTGTGACACTACTCTTAAGTGTTGAAGTTACAATGCCTTATGCTAAGGCCTTGATGCTTGCAAAGATACTAAAAATTAAAATCATTACAAATTTTCGCACGTTTTTTTACTTTATTGCTAAATGTTAATACATCGTTATATGCTTTGTTTTCTAATTTTATTTGCTAAATTTGCGTACGATATGAGTATTATGTCTGTTAAATAATATCTATCTACTGTCTTAACTATATATCATCATGACTAAGATAAATGGAGCAGTGACTGTTGACACCATCCGTTGCAAAGGTTGCAATTTGTGCGTTGTTGCATGCCCTGCAAATGTTCTTTCGTTACAACCTAAAGAAGTGAACGACCGTGGCTATCATTTTGCCTACATGGCTTCACCCGAAAAGTGCATCGGCTGTGCCTCTTGCGCTCTTGTTTGCCCCGACGCTTGCATCGAGGTATACCGCGTGATTGAAAAGTAAAACTAAAAAATCATTTCCTCTTATAATAATATGCAAGACGAAATAAAATTGATGAAAGGCAACGAAGCTATCGCTCACGCTGCCATCAGATACGGCTTTGACGGATATTTCGGCTATCCCATCACCCCACAAAGTGAAGTGCTCGAAACCCTCGAAGCCGAAATGCCTTGGGAAACTACCGGCATGGTCGTGCTTCAGGCCGAAAGTGAAGTTGCTGCTATCAACATGGTATATGGCGGCGCTTCGTCAGGTAAAGCTGTTATGACCTCTTCGTCAAGCCCCGGCGTCAGCCTCAAACAAGAAGGCATTAGCTATATTGCCGCTGCCGAGCTCCCCGCTCTCATTGTAAACGTGATGCGTGGCGGCCCCGGTTTGGGCACAATCCAACCCTCACAAGCCGACTACTTCCAAGCCACTAAGGGTGGGGGACACGGCGACTATCACCTCATTGTGCTTTCGCCCGCTACCGTGCAAGAAATGGTAGACTTTGTGGGCCTTGGCATGAAACTTGCCTTCAAATATCGCACTCCCTCAATGATTCTTGCCGACGGCATTGTGGGTCAGATGATGGAGAAAGTAGTGCTCCCGCCGTTCACCCCGCGCCGCACCGAAGCAGAGGTGCGCGAGCAATGCCCCTGGGCTGCTACCGGCAAAAACGGCCGCAAACACCGCAACGTTGTCACCTCGCTCGAGCTCGAGTCGCAATTTATGGAGAAAAACAACGAACGCTTGCAAGCTAAATATCAGCAAATCAGCGAAAACGAAGTGCGCTTCAAAGAATACTTCACCGACGATGCCGAATATCTCATCGTGGCATTTGGCACCGTGGCTCGCATTTGCCTCAAAGCAATCGAAGATGCCCGCGAAAAAGGCATCAAAATAGGTTTGCTTCGCCCAATCACTCTTTGGCCCTTCCCCAACGACCGCATCAAAGAGCTTGCAAAGCAAGTGAAAGGCATACTCACCGTCGAGCTCAATGCCGGCCAAATGATTGAAGATGTGCGCCTCGCCGCCGAATGTAGCGTGCCCGTATACCACTTCGGTCGCATGGGTGGCATGATACCCTCTCCCACAGAAATCATCGACGCCTTCAACTCGCACTTTCCTCAAAAATAATTTTCAAGAATACTCTCGGTAAACTTGCTTATCATGACAACCGAACAAATCATAAAACCCGAAAATAAAATAGTAGCTCGCCCGCGTTTGCTGCTCGACACCAACACTCACTACTGCCCGGGTTGCAGCCATGGTGTTGTGCACAAAATCATTGCCGAAGTCATCGACGAGCTTGGCCTCGAAGACAAGGCCATCGGCGTGGCTCCCGTGGGTTGCGCTGTCTTTGCTTACAACTATATCGACATCGACTGGATTGAAGCCGCTCACGGCCGCGCTCCCGCTTGCGCTACAGCCCTCAGCCGCCTCAACCCCAACAACGTGGTGTTCACATACCAAGGCGACGGCGACCTTGCCGCTATCGGCACCGCCGAGACTCTGCACGCTGCAAACCGCGGTGAGAACATTGTCATCGTCTTCATCAACAACGCCATCTACGGCATGACCGGCGGACAAATGGCACCCACAACTCTCATCGGCCAAAAAACCGCCACAACACCCTACGGACGTCGTGCCGACCTCAACGGCTATCCCATTAAAATCAGCGACATACTTGCCGGCCTCGACGGCACTTGCTACGTCACTCGTCAAGCCGTGCACACCCCGGCCGCCGTGCGCAAAGCCAAAAGCGCAATCAAAAAAGCATTTGAAAATGCTCGCGACAAACGCGGCACTTCGGTGGTAGAAATCGTTTCGACCTGCAACTCGGGTTGGAAGATGTCACCCGAAAAAGCCAACGAGTGGATGGCTCAATTCATGACCGAAAAATATCCCCTCGGCGATCTCAAAAATGTTTAACCCCCTGCATCTCTATAAAACCGTAAAATCATGAAAGAAGAAATAATCATTGCCGGTTTCGGCGGTCAGGGCGTGCTCTCTATGGGCAAAATCTTGGCTTATGCCGGTCTTATGGACAACCGCGAAGTCACTTGGATGCCGGCTTACGGCCCCGAGCAACGCGGCGGCACGGCAAATGTCACCGTCATCATCAGCGACAAAGAAATATCGTCGCCCATCGTTGACAGCTACGACACTGCCGTTGTGCTCAACCAACAAAGCCTCGACAAATTCGAAAATCGTGTGAAGCCCGGCGGCGTGCTCATATACGACCCCTACGGCATCCACCATGCTCCCACTCGCACCGACATCACCATCATCCCGGTCAATGCCACAGAGGCTGCTATCGAGATGGGCAACTCTAAGACCTACAACATGCTTTTGCTCGGTGCACTCCTCAAAGTGCGCAACCTCATGCCCGACGATGCCGTGATACGTGGCCTCAAGAAAACTCTCCCCGAGCGCCATCATCACCTCATCCCCCTCAACGAAGAGGCTATAGCAAAAGGCAAATCGCTCGTAAAATAATTGTTCTCAACATATCACACCAAAAGCCCGGCAACCCCGGGCTTTTCTCATAATGGCGAGATTATTGGCATAATAATGATGTATTTTCAAAAAAACATTGTAAATTTGTTGGTTGAAAAGTTTTGAAACAACTAAGTTGACATGAAAAAAATATTATTGACGATATTAATGTGCATTGCTGCAAGTTTTGCAGCACCGGCCCAAGATTATTCCGACTTGTTAGTCGAGATGCCCGTGGTGCCCAAAAACATCACACTTCTCGACCAACGTTGCAACTATATAATTTCACGCTACTGGGATAAATTCAACCCCAAAAGCTCATTCTCGAGCCTCGAACGCCTCGACAAAACCTTCGGCCAGTTTATCTGCCTCACTCCTTATGCCACTGCCGACACCGTGCATATGGCTGTTGACCACCTCATAGACGTGGTGCAAAAAGCAAAGCCCGAAAACTTGCTCACCCTCGCTCAATTGGCTGAAAAATGGGTGTATGCCGACACTGCCGAATACCTCAGCGAAGAGCTATACTTCTCGTTTGTTGAGGCCGTGGTGAAAAATAAAAAAGCCAAAGGCCCGTCGCGTGCACGCTTCCAGGCTCAGTACGACCAACTGCTCAACAGCCGCCAAGGCTGCAAAGTGGAGCAATTCAACTATATCAAACCCGACGGCACAACAGGCTCGCTAAGCGACATCACCGCGCAATTTGTGCTGATAATGTTTTACGACCCCGACTGCTTGGATTGTAGCATGGCAAAGACACGCCTCTCTGCCGACTATTCGGTGCAAAAACTTATCGAAAACAACCAACTTGCCGTCTTGGCAATATACCCCGACGAGCCCACCGACGAGTGGCGCGAGGATGCTGCCAAGATGCCTGAAAACTGGATTGTCGGTGCTTATCCCGACGCCGACCGCGTCTACACTATGCGCCGTCAGCCCGAGATATATTTCCTCAACTCAAATCGCGTGATTAGTGTCAAAGACGTGCCCGTCGACAACATCATCAACGCTTTCAAACAATTTGTCAACTAACAAAAATACTAATATAAACAAAACACAATAAACTAATGAAGATAGCCGTGCTCATATCAGGCGGCGTGGATAGCGCCGTTGCCGTGCACCGACTGCTCGAGCAGGGTCACGACCTCCATTTGTTTTACATACGCATAGGCCTTGATAACGGCGAGGGCGACTGCTCTGCCGACGAAGACATTGAAATGTGCCGTTTTATCGCCACTCGCTACAATCTACCCTTCGACGTGGTGTCGCTGCACGAGGAATATTGGGAAAACGTTATGGAATACGCCCTCCGCACCGTGCGCGAAGGCCTGACACCTAACCCCGACATCATGTGCAACCGCATGATTAAATTCGGATTTTTCGAGCAACGCTGGGGGCACGAATTCGACCTCACAGCCACCGGCCACTATGCCACAACTCTCGAGATGGACGGCAAAAAATGGCTCGGCACAGCTGTCGACCCCGTCAAAGACCAAACCGACTTCCTGGCTCGAATAAACTACGACCAACTTAAACACCTGATTTTTCCCATCGGCGACATGCCAAAAAGTCAGGTGCGCGAAATTGCTATACAAACAAAAATGCCCAACGCTTACCGCAAAGACTCACAAGGCATTTGCTTCTTGGGCAAAATTAACTACAACGACTTCATTCGCCGTCACCTCGGCGAGCGCCCCGGTGCTATCGTCGAAATTGAAACCGGACGAAAGCTCGGCGAGCACAAGGGCTATTGGTTCCACACCATAGGTCAACGCAAAGGCTTGGGCTTGAGCGGCGGCCCCTGGTTTGTGGTGAAGAAAAATGTGCACGACAACGTAATCTACGTGTCTAACGGATACGACACCGAGAAACAATACGGCCGTCAACTGCACCTTGCCGAGATGCACTTCATCACCGCCGACCCCTGGGGCGAAAACTGCAACGGCGTAGACATCACATTCAAAAACCGCCACATGCCCAACTTCATCCCCGCCAAGCTGCATCGCCTTGACGACGGTGAGTATGTGGTTGACAGCGCCGAGCGCGTGCAAGGCATTGCCCCCGGTCAGTTTGGTGTGATTTACTCTCCCGACGCGCGAATTTGCTACGGCTCAGGCATCATCACCGGCCGCAACGTCGTTGTCTAAACAACAAACGATTAAAAAAATACTTTAAAAGACGATGGAAAACCGAGTGAAACTAAGCGTAATGGGCATCAGCTACTCTCCCATGCAAAACGGCGCTTTTGCATTGCTGCTGGCCGTTGAGGGCGACAGCAAAGTGCGCATCCCCGTGGTGATTGGCGGTGCCGAGGCACAGTCTATAGCCATTAAACTTGAGCGCGTGCGAACTCCGCGCCCACTCACTCACGACTTGTTTTGCAGCTTTGCCCATGCCTTTGGCGTGCGGCTCAAAGAGGTGTTTATCTATCGTTTTGAAGACGGCATTTATTCGTCTGAACTGACATTTACCGACGGCACTCGCACCATCGGTCTCGACGCCCGCACAAGCGATGCTATTGCCATCGCTATGCGTGCCGATGCTCCCATCTACACCACTCAAGCCATTGTCGACGAAACCGGCATTGAGCTCGAAGAAGTGCAGCCCGACCCCGTGGCTCCCGGTGCCGACGGCGAGAATAGCGATGACCGCAACTCGCAACAACGCACAGCCACGCAACCGCGTCCCGCAGCTCGACAAGCGCGCAGCCCCGAGCAAGCCATTGCCGCCCTCGAGCGACGCCTTGCCCGCCTCATCGAAGAAGAAAACTATGAGGAGGCGGCACGCGTGAGTGAGATGATTAAACGACGCAAAAACAACCCATAAATTAATAACATAAAATAAAACACAAAATAGCCATGAATGGTATCAAAACACGTTTAAGTATACTCAATTTCTTGGAATTTGCCGTTTGGGGTGCTTACCTCACATCGCTCGGCAACTTTTTGGCAAGTCACGGCTTGGGCAGCAACATCGGCTGGTTTTACGCCGTGCAAGGCATAGTGTCAATCTTTATGCCCGCAATCATCGGCATTGTTGCCGACCGCTGGGTGCAAGCTCAAAAAATGCTTAGCATCAGCCACGTCATTGCAGGCGTCTTTATGGTAGCTGCCGGATGGTATGCTATGAATGCCGGCGACAATGTGCAATTCGCTCCGCTATTCACCCTCTACACTGTGTCGGTAGCTTTCTTCATGCCCACCATCGGCTTGAGCAACTCTGTGGCCTACTCGGCGCTCAACCAGGCAGGTCTCGACACCATCAAGCACTTCCCGCCCATTCGCGTGTTTGGCACCATCGGCTTTATTGTGGCTATGCTCACAACCAACTTTGCCGGTTTTCAGGGCACAAGCACTCAATTGATATTCTCGGGCGTTGTAAGCTTTGTGTTGGCTGTATATGCTCTCACAATGCCCAAATGTCCCACAAATGCCGACGCTGCCGGAAAAAGCCTTGTTGATGCTCTCGGCTTGCGCGCATTCACCCTGTTCAAAGACAAACGCATGGCAACATTCTTCATTTTCTCGATGTTGCTTGGCGTATCACTCCAAATAACCAACGGCTTTGCCAACCCCTTCATCTCAAGCTTTGCCGGCATTCCCGAGTTTGCCGACGCTTGGGGCGCTAAAAACGCTAACGCACTCATCTCGCTCTCACAAATGTCTGAGACACTCTGCATATTGCTCATACCGTTCTTCCTCAAACGCTACGGCATCAAGATTGTTATGGCAATAGCAATGTTTGCTTGGGTGCTGCGCTTCGGCTTTTTCGGCATTGGCGACCCCGGCAGCGGTGTGTGGTTGCTCATCCTCTCGATGATAGTCTACGGTGTGGCTTTCGACTTCTTCAACGTGTCGGGCTCGCTGTATGTTGACCAACAAACCGACGCCTCAATCCGCTCATCGGCTCAAGGCTTGTTTATGATTATGACAAACGGCATCGGCGCAACAGTGGGCACCCTCTGCGCACAAAAAGTCGTTGATAAGTTTGTGTTCTCCCAACCCGACGGCTCCTTGGCCCAAGTGCAAGGCTGGAGCCACGCCTGGCTCATCTTTGCCGCTTACGCCCTCGTTGTCGGTGTCCTCTTCCTCCTCATCTTCAAAGCCCCCAAAACACAAGTAAAAAGTTAAGAGTAAGAAGTAAAAAGTAAAGAGTAAGAAGTAAAAAGTAGCCGATGCCGGCGACGATGCGATACGCGCAAACCACTTCTTACTTTTTGCTCAAAAAGATATTATGATCCAATTTTTCGCTCCCGACATAGAAACTACGCTGACGCTGCCCGAGGCTGACTCGGGCCACGCAGTACGCGTGCTGCGGATGCAACCCGGCGACGAGCTGCAGGTGGTTGACGGCCGCGGGCACAAATTCACCTGCCGACTGCTCGACAACCACAGCAAACATGCTGCCGTCGAAATTATCGGCTGCGAAGACGTCACCCCGGTGTGGCACAACCACATCACCGTGATGGTGGCCCCCACTAAAAACAACGACCGCATGGAGTGGCTCGTTGAAAAACTGGTTGAAATAGGCATCAATCGCATTGTTCCCGTCAAGTGTGCGCGCAGTGAGCGCAAGGAGATTAAGCGTGAACGTCTCGAGAAAATTGCCGTGTCGGCGATGAAGCAATCGCTCAAAGCCACGCTGCCCGAAATCACCGAGATGATGCCTATTGCCGAGGCTCTGCGCACATACGACGCACCCCAAAAGTTTATGGGCTATTGCGACGATGCCGTAGAGCGCAAGCTCCTTGCCAAAGAATATCGTGCCGGCATCGACACGGTGATACTTATCGGCCCCGAAGGTGACTTTTCGCCTGCCGAAGTGCAAGCTGCTATCGCTGCACGATTTGTGCCCGTAACCATGGGCGACAACCGTCTGCGCACCGAGACTGCTGCTCTCGTGGCTTGCGACACTTGCCACATACTCAATCAGGTAAATTCTTAACAACGTAACCTACCGACAATGAACACTCTCGAATATCTCCGATCATCAAATGTTGATAACTTTTTCTTGCTCGCCGGCCCTTGTGTGATTGAAGGCGAAGATATGGCTCTCGACATTGCCGCACAGATTGTGCCCGTGGCTGAGCGTCTGGGCATTCCCTACGTCTTCAAAGGCAGCTATCGCAAAGCCAACCGCTCGCGCATAGACTCGTTCACCGGCATCGGCGACGAAAAGGCATTGAAGATACTCGCAAAAGTAGGCCGCGAGTTTGGCATACCCACAGTCACCGACATACACGAGCCCGCCGAGGCCGAGATGGCTGCCGAGTATGTTGACATATTGCAAATCCCGGCATTCTTATGCCGCCAAACCGAGTTGCTCATCGCCGCCGCTCGCACCGGCAAGATGGTGAACATCAAAAAAGGACAATTTCTCGCTCCCGAGTCGATGCACTTTGCCGTAGAGAAGGTGCGCGATGCCGGAGGCTATATGGTGGCTGTCACCGAGCGCGGCACCACATTCGGCTATGGCGACCTTATTGTTGACTATCGCGGCATCCCCACTATGCAACAAGCAAATGTGCCCGTGATTGTCGACGTCACACACTCGTTGCAACAACCCAACACCGGAGCAGGTGTCACCGGCGGACGTCCCGACATGATTGAAACCATTGCACGCGCAGCTATTGCCGTGGGTGCCGACGGCCTGTTTATCGAGACACACCGCAATCCGGCAGTGGCAAAAAGCGACGGCGCAAACATGCTGCAGCTCTCGCTGTTGCCGCAATTGCTTGAGCACCTCTCGGCAATCCGTCAAACCATCAACCGCTTTTGATTTGTATAACCATTGATTATATCACACAAACTATAGTTATGACACTCCTCAAGAAAATCCTTCCCGCTTGTGCATTTGCCCTGCTTGTTGCTGCCCCAAAAGTTGCCGCACAGTCAAGCATAAACAACCCCATGACGCGCGCCGTCATTGAGGTTTACGACCGCATGCTCAAGGAAGACCCCACCGACTACGAGACATGGCTGCATCGTGCCAACGAATACTACAGCCACAACGAGTATATGCGCGCACTCAACGATGTTGACAACGCACTCAAATATGTGCCCGCAAGCGACAGCGACACTCGCGTGCAAGCCTACATGCTGCGCGCAAACATCTATCAACAAACCGGCCGCAACGAGGCAGCCCTGCAAGATATCAACTCGGTGCTCGCCATCACCCCCGACTCGTATGTTGCCATCTATCAACGTGCAAATCTTGAATACGAATTGGGTCAATACAACGAGGCAAAAGCCGACTTCCGCCGCATGCAGCGCATCAGCACCCGCAGCGCCGAGGCCTATATCGGTCTTGCTCGCATTGCTGTGAAAGAAAACAATTTGGGCATGGCTAACGAATATCTCGACCAAGCCGTGCAAATCGACCCCAACAACTCCGACTACTATGTGCGCCGTGCCAACGTGCGTCAGTCGATGGGCAACGACCAAGGTGCCGTCGAAGATTTGCTCGTGGCACTCAGCACCGACAGCAAAAACACTCGCGCCACACAAGCGCTTGTCAACTATGGCAACACCAACTACGGCGCTGTTATGGCAGGCCTCACCTCAGCCATCGAGAGCGCTCCGAAGGTGGGCATGTATGTGTATCTGCGTGCTGTCATAGCTCAGGCTCACTACCGCTACACATCTGCAATCGCCGATTTTCAGAAAATCAATGACGAGCAGCTCTACAACTATCATGGCATTTATGCTTCGCTCGCCGAGTGCCAATTTGCATTGGGCGAATATCAGAAGGCTCTCGACAACATTGAGCAAGCCATAACTATGGATAGCAATATTGCCTCGCACTACGCTCTCAAGTCGAAAATTTTGCGCGCAATGGGTCGCAGCGACGCAGCTCTCAGCGCTGCTCTGCAGTCTACGGTAGTCACTCCCGGACTCACCGACCCACTCATTGAGATGGCAAATTGCAAGATAGCTCTCGGCAAATACAGCGAGGCTAACGACCTTATCGGCGAGGCTATGCTTTCAAACTCCGAAAAGCCCGAATACATCATTTTACGCGCTTGGCTGCTGCAAAACCACCTCAATCAACCCGTAGCCGCCAAACAATATTACACCACGGCTTCAGAACTCGATAACTTCGACCTCGACGACATCAACTCGTTGCGCGGCTTCGCTCTGCTCTTCCTCGGCGAGCGCGACAGCGCAAAATCGTGGATTGACAACATTCTCAACACCGTCACCGATCGAGACGGATACATCAGCTATATGGCCGCGTGCTTCTACAGCCTCTACGGCGACACCGACAAAGCCATGCAGCTTGTTGAACAGTCGCTAAATTTGGGATATGCCAACTATCACAACTGGACGTCCTTTGCCGACGGCCCAATAAATATAGCAACACTGCGCGACGATCTTCGCTTTATGCAAGCTCTAAATCGCCACGCAGTGATATTCGGTAAATAAAAAAAAGCCCCGCGGGGCTTTTTTATTTTTAATAGCTTTCGTTTTCGTTGGGGAAGGTTGCCTCTTTCACGTCGGTAACATAGCTGCCGATAGCGTTTGTCATAACCTCGTGAAGGTTGGCGTACTGACGCAAGAACTTGGGCTTGAAACCTTGGTTTTTGCCAAGCATATCGTCAACCACCAGCACCTGTCCGTCGCACATGCCTCCTCCAATACCTATAGTGGGGATGTGCAGCTCGGCAGAAACTTTTGCCGAAAGTGCTGCAGGTATCTTTTCGAGCACCACTGCAAAACATCCGGCATCTTCAAGGGCGTGAGCATCGCTGATAAGCTTTTCAGCTTCTGCATCTTCTTTTGCGCGTACTGCGTATGTGCCAAACTTGTTGATTGATTGAGGAGTCAGGCCAAGGTGACCGTGCACGGGTATGCCGGCATTGATGATGGCTTTGACAGTGTCGATAATTTCAATACCGCCTTCAAGCTTCACGGCGTCGCATTGCGTCTCTTGCATGATGCGCACGGCATTGCGCACACCGTCGGCGGGGTTGGTGTATGTGCCAAAAGGCATATCGCAAATCACGAGAGCATGCTTCACGGCGCGAGCCACCGAAGCTGCATACATGATCATGTGGTCTAACGAGATGGGGAGTGTTGTTGCATAGCCTGCCATGACATTGGCGGCTGAGTCGCCGATAAGAATAGCGTCAACACCGGCTTCGTCTACGATTTTTGCAGTAGTATAATCATAAGATGTGAGCATAGCAATCTTCTCGCCGGCCTGTTTCATTTTCAGAAATGTGCCGGTGTTCACTTTGCTTGTGCCCGAAGATAAATATTGTGCCATTGTGATGTGTAAATAGTTATAATTCAATTTTAGAAGCAGTCTCTGTCGCCATGCTCGCGCGAGCTAACGACCTCAGAACTTATGCCTTGTTCAAAAAATCTGCGCAAAATTACTGCTTTAAGTTGACATTACCAAACCAATCCCTCAAAATCCACCCCCAAAAAATCCTCCACCCCCAACTTACAGATAAAATTTTAATTGGGTGATTATCAATTATTCAAAAAAAGTTTGTAACTTTGCAGACGATATGCGTAACCGCTGGCGGAGCATGTGGCCCGTTGAAGTTGCGTCAGTTTAACATTTTAATTACTATAAACTAAAATGGATTTAATTAAAATTGCCGAAGAAGCTTTTGCAAGTGGCAAACAACATCCCGAATTCAGCGCCGGTGACACTATCACTGTAGCTTATCGCATCAAAGAAGGTAACAAAGAGCGTATCCAACAATACCGCGGTGTTGTTATCCGTATCTCAGGCGAAGGCAACAAAAAACGTTTCACCGTTCGCAAAATGAGCGACAACATCGGTGTTGAACGTATCTTCCCCATCGAGTCTCCGTTCATCGACTCAATCACCGTTAACAAATACGGTAAAGTGCGTCGCGCTAAACTTTACTACTTGCGTGCTCTCACCGGCAAAAAAGCTCGTATCAAAGAGCGTCGCGTTGTTAAATAATGTCGGCGTAACCTCTACAGGCTTAAACCTCACAACAAAGGCGTGTCAAAGAATCAGTTCTTTTGGCATGCCTTTGACTTTTTTTCTCGCAAATATTTCGTATTTTTGCACCTAAAATATAACCATTATAAAACGAATGAAAAAACTTGTATCTCTCGCGTTAGCTTCTTGCTTGGCTCTTGGCGCTTTTGCCGCTGCCAACGACAACGATAGCACACAAAACGACTCAATCAAAAAGTTCGTTTTCACCGACGTTAAGACCGTTAAAACAACTTCGGTCAAAGACCAAAACAAATCGGGCACTTGCTGGTGCTTCGCAGGCACTTCGTTCTTCGAAGACGAAATCTTGCGCCAAGGCGGCGACTCGCTTGACCTCAGCGAAATGTTCACCGTGCACCACT
>CAZYNO010000012.1:2692-22205 GCA_964648845.1 uncultured Bacteroides sp. | reverse complement strand
AGATATCAATTCGGGCGATGTAGAGCAGTTTATGCAGCGTCTTAAGGCATTTATTGCCGATGTGCCCTACGACAACCAACTTGACACTGAGGCAAACTTCCAAAACCTGATATATGTGCTCTTCCGACTGATGGGCATATATGTGAAAGTTGAGCAACACACATCTTTCGGTCGTTTGGATATGGTTGTTATCACAGCCCGCAATATATACATCTTTGAATTTAAAGTCAACTCAACAGCCGAAGCCGCCCTCAAACAAATCGACGAGAAACATTATGCAGACCCATACGTGGCAGACGGCCGCCCCATCATAAAACTTGGCGTTAACTTTTCTTCTTCAACGCGCAATATTGACCGCTGGGTCGTTGAATAACTACTAAATTTGCTATGACAGATAATAAACCGCTTATATCAGTTGTTGTGCCGGTGTACAATGTCGAGAAGTATCTCAACGAGTGCGTCGACTCAATTCTTGCCCAAACCTACGAAAATCTTGAAATAATCCTCGTTGACGACGGCTCTCCCGACCGTTGCCCTCAGATTTGCGACGAGTATGCTGCCGCTCACGCCAATGTGCGCGTGGTGCACAAACAAAACGGTGGACTCAGTTCGGCGCGAAATGCCGGCCTCGAAGCCGCTACCGGCGCATGGATAATGTTTGTTGACAGCGACGATATCATCCTACCCGAGATGCTCACCGACTTGATGGCAGAAGCACAAGCACACAACTACGACATCGTTGGCAGCAACCTCGCATCCTATCAAGGCAAACGTCGCATCATGCACTACGTGTCGAAGCGTTGCGAATTTTCAGGCAACGAAATTCTTTGCGCTTTCTTGCTCAAGAATATCGACTTGTCGTCGTGCACAAAAATCTATCGCAGAGAGATAATCGGCGATGCCCGCTTCCCCCTCAATCGTCGCAGCGAAGACTTCCCGTTTCTTGTTGAGGTTTACGGCAAGCAGCCTCGCGCCGCCTACCTCCCCGTTGGCTACTATCAATATCGCTCAACGCCGGGCAGCATAACCAATGTGTTCAACAAAAACTTTTTCGACCAACTCACAAACATCGAAGAGGCGGCGGCACTAAAGCAATCGGCCGATGCCAAAGTGGCGCGTGCCTACACCATTTCGCGCAATCGCCTGTATGTTGACGTTGCAAAAGAAATATTGTTGCACAAGGCAACCAAACAATATAATCAAGAGTTCAAACGTTGTATAAATACAATAAATTCACAAGCATTGCATTTGCTCACATTCCAATCAGGTTGGAAATATGTTGTAAAATATATTGCAGTGTCATTATTCTCACTATTTAAGTAGACGTTTGATGAAGCAACCTTCTGCCACCGTGGTGGGCTGGATTAATACCGGCAAAGCTGCCGACTGCGGTGAGACAATGAAAAACCAGCTTTTGATACAAAAGCTGCAAAACCTTGGCGTAACTTGCCACCAAATAGATTTTAAAAATTGGAAGAAACATCCGTGGGTGTTCCTTCAGTTTGCTTACGCATTGTTGTTTCATCAGCACGACTCGCTGATATTTTCAACTTCGGCCATCAACCTTTGCGCCATGCTCAAATTGTTCAGACTTTTGCGCATGAAACGCAATATGGTGCATTGGGTTATCGGCGGCGCGTTTGCCGACAATATCAAACAGCAAGCGCTCAATAAAGACGATTTTGCGTATGTCACTCACACTATTGTTGAGAGCGAGTATATGCGACAATCTCTGCAAAAGTCAGGCTTTAAGAATGTGCTCCACCTGCCCAATTTCAAGCCTATAACCTACATGCCGCAAGTGCACGGCAACGACGGCGTGAAGCGCTTTGTGTTCGTTAGCCGCATTTGCCCCGACAAAGGCTGCGACTATATATTCCAAGCCGCAAAGATGCTCAACGAGCAGCACTATGGCGAGCGCTTTGTTGTGGACTTTTACGGCAAAGTGGCATGTGAATATAAAGAAAGCTTTGAGAAGCAACTTGATGAGCTGCCAAATGTGAACTATTGCGGATTTCTTAACCTTCGCGAAGATGCCGGTTACGACTGTCTTGCCGCTTACGACATGATGCTGTTTCCCACCTATTGGAAGGGCGAAGGATTTGCCGGCGTGTTTGTCGACTCGTTTGTTGCCGGAGTGCCTATGATAGCGTCAGATTGGGCGCATAATTGCGAGTTCCTTGATGATGGTCGCACTGCCTTGATTGTGCCCACCGGCGACGTTGCAGCCCTGGCACAAAAAATGAAAGCATGTATCGACGGCGAAGTCAATATCATGCATCTCAAAAACGAATGTCAGCGCGAAGCTCGCAAATATGACGTAGACAATTTGGTCACCGCCTCGTTGCTCAAACAAGTGGATATTATCCGATGACGCGGCAAAGCTCGTCGACAAGCGATTGGTCGGCGTAGTTGCCAAGCTTGTGCAGCGGCTTGAGGTTGGGCTGACTCAGCAACTTGAGCAGCGACGGAGCGTCGTTGGCAGTGTACACATATCCCATCTCCGACATTTGCTTTGTTGTGGCGAGTTGGTGCTCATTGCGGTGCTCGCCAAGAGCGGCAATGCGCGGAAAGATTATTATCGGTTTTTCGTAGCGCATGGCAGAGATTATAGTGCCCATGCCGGCATGAGCCACAATGACGCGTGCCTGTTTGAATATCTTTTCAAACTCGTCGGGGGCGAGAAAAGACACAGTCTTGATATTTTTTGCTTGATATTCGCCGGTCGATACCTGGGCGATTATCTCCTCATCAATCTGAGTAGCCACTTCGTCAACAATCTTGATGAAGCGGTCGAAGGGTATTTGAGTTCCTATGGTGCAGAATATCATGGTTGTCTGTGGTTTTAATTTTTTTCGCCGAATATGTTGCCGCAAAATTTCACGCGTCCGTGAGCGAGATTTGGCCACTGAGTGTAGACGTGCTTGGCGCATTTTGAGGCTATCTTGCCGCAAGCGCTCATGGTTTGCACGTTAGCCACCGAGTCAATCCATATAGTTTTGATGCCGAGCATGCGGCCAATCATTATGGTGAGCAGACCCGGAGTGGCGCCGGTTGAGACAATGCACTTCGGTCGTTCTTTAAGCAATATTTTTAGTATGGCAAACGATGCGGGCAGTGCTCGCCATGCGTCCCAGCGGCTGAAGTCGGCCACGGCATAAAAGCGGCTGCCCTCGGCGAGCATGGTGTTGCATTTGGCGTTAGTCGATACGTAGCAGATATCGTAGCGTGCAGCGAGCCCTGCCGTGATGCGCAACAGTTGCACCCAGTGCCCGCCAATCGACGCTACCGCCAGTATCTTTTTCTTTTTTTCGGAGTCTGCCATTACAGTTTTACTTTGTTGCCGAGATCAACCAATGTGTCGTCGGTGTAGAATGTCATGCGACCTGCAGTGCCGGTGTAGGTGAGTTCGCCGAAATAAATTTTGCCGTCAACGTTGTAGAGGTCTACGCGCACCAGCGGGTCGTTTTTCGACAAGGCGCGGCACACGTCGAGCATCTCTTCAAGGTTTTCGGGGCGCGGCACATAGTCGTCGCTATATCTGCTTTTGATGATGCACTCGGCATGTTTCTCCCAGGGGTCGAGAGTGTAGTGCATAAAGTTTACGGTGTGAGCGTGAAAGTCGCGGTTGGTGCACACGAGGCAGTTGTCGGGCTCGCCGTTGAAGCACCAGAATTTATAGTCTACCACCGATTTGTCGCCTTTGGGGCTTGGCAGCAGCTCTTCAGCCATCACTTTGGGGTGTATCTTTATGTAGTGCGGCTCGCCGGTTGTGTAGCCGAATTTGTTCTTGAGGCTTTTTTTGAAGTGCTCAATGATAGCTGCGCGGTCGATTTTCGATTTGTCTTCAACCACAACAACTCCGCCATATCCGTGGTTTGTTTTGAGGATGAATTTGTCGGGGAGACTGTCGAAGTCGATATCTTCGGCACGGTCCCAAGCGCCGTAGAGCTTCACGAGATATTTTTCGAGCCCCAATTTTTTGAGGTGTTCGCGCACTAAAAATTTGTCAGAGTTTGTGGTCCAAGAAGAAGTGTCGGTATTAAATTCGAGCCAAAGCAACTTTTCATTCAAGGTGATAGGATTTTTGAGGTCCGGAAATTTTTTAAACTTGATATAATATATAATCTTGTTTAGCAATTTAGGACTGAGTATTCCGATTTTCTGGCTGTAGGTAACGGTGTAATCTAAAAATTTATTCATTATAGCTATATAATGTGTGGATAAGAAATGGTGGTTGGTTGTTTTATATAGCTAACGTAAAGACTGTGCAATTTATTATATGTGTGGCATAGCAATTGAAATGTAACATGAAACCACTGAAACAATTATGTAACAGGAAAAATGCGTAATTGTGACAACTGAATAGTTAAAAATTGCAAAGATAATTTTTTGACAATTTGACGTGTAAATCTTTGTTAACGGTATGTTTTGAGGGGTATTTGCTTGCATATTTTCTATTTTCTGCGCCAAAAACAATGTTTTTAAACATGAAATTCACATTTAACATGTGCAAATTGTAACTTTTTGATGCTTTATAACATAAAATTTATAGGACTAAATTGTGATTTTTCAAACAAAAGTGTTTATCTTTGTGAAATATAATTTACTACAAATGTCCTCTCGATGCTCATTTGCGGAGGCGTAACCTATTGGAAATTAAAAGTTTAACTATATTGTCTAATTTATTTTTTTGTATGAAAAAGCTCTTTCTATTGCTTGTGACAGTTTTGTCATTTGCTATCAGTGCTTCAGCACAGATGCGCACAGTGACCGGTACTGTCGTAGAAGAGGCTAACGGCGAGCCCGTAATCGGTGCGTCAGTTACCCCTGCAGGAAGCTCGAAAGGTGTTGTTACCGATATCGACGGTAACTTTACTCTTCAAGTACCCTCAAGTGTTAAAGCTATTACAGTATCTTATGTAGGATTTAATCCGAGCACAGTTGCTATTACAGGTGCTCATCTCCACGTAGCTTTGAAAAACTCAGCCGAAATGCTTAATGACGTGATTGTCGTTGCATACGGCACAGCAAAAAAATCAGAATACACCGGTTCGGCCGGCGTAGTTAAAGCTTCTCAACTTGAGGATGCGCTCGTTTCTAATGTCACCAACGCACTCAGCGGTAAGATTGCCGGTGTGCAGACTATTAGCTCAAACGGCCAACCCGGTGAGTCGGCTACTATCCGCATCCGTGGTGTAGGTTCTATCAACGCTTCATCTGATCCCCTCTATGTTGTTGACGGTCTTCCCTACGATGGCGACATCTCTACCATCGCTACTACCGACATCGAGTCAATGACTGTTATCAAAGATGCTGCCTCTACTGCTCTTTATGGTGCACGTGGTGCCAACGGTGTTGTGCTCGTAACAACAAAACGTGGTAAAGAAGGCGCAGCAAAAATCACTGTTGATATGCGTTGGGGTGCTAACACTCGTGCTCTCTCAAACTACGATGTTATCTCTGACCCCCGTCAATATATCGAAGCTGTTTATCAAGCTTATCGCACCACCGGCTACCGCAACGGTCTCACCGGCGATGCTCTTCACCAATATGCTGTTAGCGACATCTGGAATGCTATCGGCTATCAAACTTACACTGTGCCCAACGGCCAAAACATCATTGGCACTAACGGCAAGTTCAACCCCAATGCCACTCCCGGTTATTCAGACGGCAACTACACTTACCTCGCTGACGACTGGACTAAAGGCACTCTCACCACCGGCTTCCGTCAAGAGTACAACATCGGCATCACCGGCGGCACCGAGCGTCTCAGCTACTACGTTTCAGGTAACTACCTCAACGACGGTGGTATCATCGCCAACTCTCACTTCGACCGTTTCTCAACTCGCGCAGTTGTTGACTACCAAGCTAAAAAATGGTTGAAAATCGGCACAAACCTCGCTTACACATATACTAACAGCGGTTATCCCGGCGACCAAACTTCGTCAGGTAGCTCTGCTAACGCTTTCGACGTTATCAACCGCATTGCTCCCGTTTACCCCTTGTACATCCGCGATGCTCAAGGCAACATCATGTACAACGCTTACAACAACAAACCTATCTACGACTACGGTGAAGGTGGCGACTATGGTAACGGTTATGCTGCAGTGCGCAACTTCATGGCATTCTCTAACCCTGCATCCGACCTCATCTACAACACCGAAGACTATCTCGCTGACGTATTTGACGGCAAATGGTATGCTACAATCACTCCCCTCGAAGGTCTTTCTGTTACCGGTACTGCCGGTTACCACGTTGATAACACCCGCTACCACTATCTTGGCAACAACCTCTACGGTCAATCAGCAAGCTACGGTGGCTCGGCTTATCAATCACAATCTCGCTATCGCACTATCAACCTCCAAGCTCTTGCAAACTACAGCCGTCAATTCGGCGACCACGGCATCAGCTTTATGGTAGGTTTCGAAAACCAATCATACCAGGTTGAAAACGTTCAAGCTTCAGGTCAAAACCTCTACAACCCCAACAGCTTTGTTGTTAACAACACCATCGACAACCGTCGTGGTTACGGTTACCAATACAACATCGTGCACCGTGGCATCTTGGCTAACGCTAAGTACAACTACCTCGGCCGCTACTACTTCACAGCAGCTTATCGTCGTGACGGTTCTTCGCGCTTTGCTCCCGAACACCGTTGGGGTAACTTCTGGTCTGTATCTGCAGGTTGGGATATCGTAAAAGAATCATTCATGCAAGGCACACGCGAAGTGCTCGACCTCCTCAAATTTAAAGCTTCGTTCGGTCAAAACGGTAACGATGCTATCGGTTCAAACGGTATAGCTTACGCTGACCAATACTCTATCACCGGTGCTGACGGCGTTTGGTCAGACGGTACTCTCTATTATAAAGGTAACCGCGACATCACTTGGGAAACTTCAAACTCTCTCAACGTTGGTTTCGACTTCAGCCTCTGGCACGGTAAACTCTCAGGTAGCCTTGAGTACTATCAACGTCAAACTTCCGACATGCTCTTCAACCTCCCCGTTTCTCCCTCACTCGGTTACTCTTCAATCCCTGCTAACGTAGGTTCTATGCGCAACAACGGTTTCGAGCTCGACCTCAACTACACCGTTCTCAAAACAAGAAACTTCTCTTGGGATGTTAACGCTAACCTCACTATGGGTTCAAACAAAGTGCTCAAACTCGACTCTCGTATCCTCAACACCAACTCATCTTGGCAAAGCGACAGCAAACAAGGTTGGTTGAGCGGTCAACGCATGTTTATTGAAGGCCAATCAATGTACAACCTCTGGTTGGTTGAATACGCCGGCGTTGAAGAGTCTACCGGTCGTCCTCTCTACTACACTTGGACAACCAAAGTCGACCCCGAAACAAACGAACCCATCGTTTACAAAAAAGACGGCGACGACGTAGAGTATGTTCAAGAACGCACCACCACTACAAGCTACTCTGAAGCTTACAACAATGGTCGCGTTGCTACCGGCAACCTCATGCCTAAAGGCTATGGTGGTTTCGGCACTACTTTCAACGGCTACGGCTTCGACTTCTCAGTTGCATTCTCATATCAATTCGGTGGTCGCATCCTCGACTACGGTTATCAAAACCTCACCTCATCAGGTGCCAACACTTTGTCGTCAATCGGTACAAACTGGCACAAAGATATGTTGAACGCTTGGACCCCCGAGAACACAACATCTAACATTCCCGCTCTTTGCGTAGATGACAGCGGTAGCTCATACAGCAGCACATCAACCCGCTACCTCATCTCAAGCAACTACGTTTCGCTCAACAACATCACTCTCGGTTACACTTTGCCCGCTAAAGTTTCTCGCAAATTGTTCCTCGACAATGTTCGCGTTTACTTCGCAGCTGAAAACGTAGCTCTTTGGAGCCGCCGCAAAGGTCTTGACCCCCGTCAAGGTTATGTAGCTTCAGAAAACACAACTTACTCACCCATCCGTTCACTCACCGGTGGTATCAAAGTTGGTTTCTAATTTAGCTTTAATCAACCCATAACAGACCATTAATTTAAATTAGAACGATGAAAAAATATAATAAATATTTGGCTCTTGCCTTAGCTTCAGTCGCTCTGACGTCGTGCGACGGCCTCGATACAGAATATCTCGGCGCATACGTCACCACCGACCAAAAAACTGAGGTTGTTGAGCAAAACCCCGAGATGGGTTCGGCATCTGTAAATGCCATTTTCTCAAACTTCTCTCGCTACATGTCAGTGGCATCTCACCACGGTGATATCGGTTACCCCGGCCTCATGGTTGGTTTGGATATGCAAACTCAAGACTACGTGTCTATCACCACCGGTTACAACTGGTACAGCAGCTTCATGATGTTCTACTATCCCAACCAATCGGGATATCCCACTGCATTTGCTTGGAGCTACCTCTACGACCAAATTTACTCTTGCAACAACGTTATTGCAACAATCACTGCCGACACCGAAACCGAGCAAGGTAAATTCTATCGTGCAAACGCTCTCGCAACTCGTGCATTCGACTACTTTGTGCTCGCACAATTGTATCAATTCACATACTACGGCAACGAGTCGAAACCTTGTGTGCCCATCATCACCGAAGAAAACTCTGATGATGTTGCTTCAAACGGTGCTCCCCGTGCTACCGTGCAAGAGGTTTACGCTCAAGTCACCAAAGATATCGACGAAGCTATCTCTTTGCTTCAAAACAATACTTTCACTCGTGAGAAAGCTATCGACAGCAAACCCAAACGTATGATTGACCTCAGCGTTGCTTACGGCATCCGTGCTCGCATCAACCTTGTGATGCACAATTACGCTCAAGCAGCTCAAGATGCTCAAAACGCTATCAACAACTTCAGCGGCGCTCCCCTTTCACGAGCCGAAGCTGCAGTGCCCGGCTTCAATGACCTCACCGCTAACAACTGGATGTGGGGTGTTGCTATCGCCGAAACTGACCGCGTTGTTACCTCGGGTATCGTTAACTTCCCCTCTCACACTTGCACATTCGCTTACGGTTACGTAACTGTTGGCGCTTGGAAATGGTGCGATGCTCGTCTCTATGCTAACATCCCGAGCAGCGACGTGCGCAAAGGTTGGTTCCTCGACGAAAATCTCACCAGCCCCGATATCACCAGCGCTCAACAAGAATACATCAACGGCTACAGCAGCTCTATTCAACCTTACACCAACGTTAAGTTCGACTCTTACAAGAGCGTTCTCGGTCAAAGCACCAACGCCAGCGACATTCCTTTGATGCGTGTTGAAGAGATGTACTACATCCTTGCTGAAGGTCAAGCTATGAGCGGCCAACTCGAACAAGGTCGTCAAACCCTCGAAAACTTCGTTAAAACTTATCGTAACGCAAGCTTCACCAGCAGTGCTACTTCAGCTGAAGAGTTGCAAGACGAAATCTTCAACGAACGTCGCGTAGAGCTCTGGGGTGAAGGTCTCGTTTGGTTCGACTACATGCGTCTCCACAAAGCTGTTGACCGTCGCAACTCTAACTGGCCCGCTTCTGCTACTTACTACATCCCCAGCGAGCTCGAAGACGCTGAGTTGGCTAAAGTGCGCATCTACTGCTTGCCGCAAACTGAAATCAACGGTAACCCCCAAATTTCAGCTTCCGACAACAACCCCTACGGCACTAAACCCGACCCCGTGCAATAATCAGCTTTAGTATACATACTACTCATTCTCACTCTCTCACTCTATTCAGTAATTTTTTAGTTCACTGATAAATCAACAAACAATGAAATTATTTAAATCAACCATACTTGCCGTTCTCGCCTTTGCAGCTACAGCCCTCACCGGTTGTACCGACAACGACGATTATAGCATCGGTAACGCATCGCCCGGTGCCTATTTCCCCACAACAAACGAGACTACCGTTAAGCCGTTGAGTTCTACCACGGTTTATGAAGTGCCCGTTTGCCGCACCTCTGCCGACGCTCCCGCAACTTACACAGTTTCTTCAAATGTGAACCCCGCAACCGAAGGCATCACCGTTCCTTCAAGCGTTTCATTCGTTGGTGATGCTCTCGAAACAACTTTGCCCATCACTTACGACCCCGCAGTTGCAGGCGTAGGCAATACCTACGACATTGTTCTCACTCTCGACAATGCTTCAGACTATGGTAATGCTTCACAATCAATGTCATTCACCATCACCGCTCCCACCCAAACCGTTGTTTGGGACGGCTCAGTGCCCGAAGGTACAGATGCTGCCGGCAACACTTATCCCGCAGTTAAAGGCACTTGCACCGGCACAGGTACATACCTCTACGATGCTGTTGGCATCGGCGACGATCCCGGTCTTCCCATCTACAAAGTTTACGACCCCGAAAATCCCCACAGCTACGAACTCGTAATCGAACACTGGGGCTACAACAAACCTTTCACCATCACCGTGCCCGACGATCGTGTGCGCAACGAAGAAGGTGAAGTTGTTGTTCGCGTTTATCCCAACGACTTTGGCTACGACCTCGTGAGCGATTTGGTAGGTGCTGACTCAGGCACATATGGCACAACTTATGTTGCCGACGGCCAATACTACTTCAAAGAACTTGGCGGTAAAGATGTAGACTACTCTACTTACAGCTCATTCAACCCCGAAAACGGTGTTATCTCAATGGCTGTTGTTTACTACTGCACTGCCGGCCGCGTTGCTTTCGACTACGACTACTTCAACCTCGACGGTTATCCCGACTACACAGTGACTCCCACATACAAAGGTTTGTTCACTAATACCGACGACGAAAAATTTGTTGTAGGTTCATTCACCGCTGCTTCTGACGTTGCTTCTATCAAAGCTGCACTCGTTAAAACTACCGATGCTGACGAAGCCGCTCAATACGTGCTCGCAGGCGGCGACGACGTTGTTGACGTTACTCCCGGCACCGACGTTACTGCTCTCTTCCCCGTTAGCGCTTCAGGCTCTTACTTGCTCACCGCTGTTTCATACAACGCTGCAGGTGTTGCTCAACAAGCCGGCTACGCTCTCGTTGAACTCGACTTCACTTCAAACTCAAGCGATGACGATGCCGACTGGACTACTCTCGGCACAGGCGAATTTGTTGACGGTTGGTTCCTCCCCTTGGCTCTTAAAGACCCCACAACTTACACCAACTACGCAATTGCTACAACAATCCGTCAAAGCGTTTCAGACCCCACAAGCTATCAAGTTGTTGATCCCTTCAATAACTCTAGCGCAATCATGGTTCAAGCAGGTTTGAATGAATGCACTAAGAAACGCAACCTCACCTTCTCGGTTGAGCCTATCGGTTCTGACTATTTCGTTACTATCCGTCCTCAATTGTGCGGTTTCCAAAACTCAACCCTCTCTGACACTGAGTTTACAATCTGCAACTACGAAGGTTATCTTGCCGACCAAGCTGATGCTCAAGGTGGTGAAATGAATAAAGAATATGTATTCTCTCAATTGGCTGAAGAAGCAACAACCTACGATGCTGACGACATGATGGTTTCTATCAACACATGCTTGTTCATGCTCGATGGCGAGCCCCGCAGCTATAACGCTTCAAATGTCAGCTACATTGCATTCCCCGAAACTTCAGCCGCTGCCCGTGCTAAAGCTCGTGCTAAAGCTGTTGCCAAACCCAAACTCACCGGTTTGAGATCTACAATGGCTGCTGCCAAAGCTGTTAAGCTCAAAAAACAAGTTAAACTTGGTGCTAACCTCACATCAAGTCTTTCAACCAAAAAAGTTTATCGCAACAAGGCTATTAAATAATAATAGCTTGATGTGATATCAATATAAAAAAGCTCGCTTCGGCGAGCTTTTTTTGTGCTTTCGTATTGCAAACTAACAAAAATTATGTACTTTTGCGACTAAATTACATTGTTCTTACTCGAATATGAAAAATAAACATAATATGGACAATACAAACATTGACTGGTCGAACTTGTCATTTGGTTACATGCCGACCGACTATAACGTTCGTTGCACATACAAAAATGGTAAATGGGGAGAGATTGAAGTCTCTTCGTCTGAAATTTTAAACCTCCACATGGCTGCAACTTGTCTGCACTACGGCCAAGAGGCTTTCGAAGGCCTCAAAGCTTTCCGCGGCGTTGACGGAAAAATTCGCATCTTCCGCCTCGAGGAGAATGCCAAACGCTTCATCAGCTCAGCAAACGGCATCCTCATGGAGCCGTGTCCCGAAGAGCTCTTCCGCGAGATGGTGCTCAAGGTTGTGAAGCTCAACGAGCGTTTCGTACCCCCATACGGCACCGGCGCTTCGCTCTACATCCGTCCGCTCGAAATCGGCACTTCTGCACAAGTCGGCGTTAAGCCCTCAAAAGAATATCAGGTAGTAATCTTTGTTACTCCCGTAGGCCCGTACTTCAAAACAGGCTTCAAACCTTCAAACATCGCTATCATGCGCGAGTACGACCGCGTGGCTCCCAAAGGCACCGGACGCTACAAAGTTGGCGGCAACTATGCTGCATCGCTCGGCGCAGGCGAAAAAGCTCACGAGCTTGACTATTCTGCCGTGCTCTACCTCGACCCCAAAGAGAAGAAATATCTCGACGAGTGTGGCCCGGCAAACTTCTTTGCTATCAAAGGCAACAAATACATCACTCCGGCGTCAGAGTCTATCCTTCCGTCAATCACAAACAAGAGCTTCAAACAACTCGCTCGCGACAACGGTCTTGAGGTTGAAGAGCGTCACATTCTGGTTGAAGAGCTTGCCGACATCGACGAGGCTGCTGCTTGCGGCACAGCTGCCGTAGCTTCGCCCATCAATCGCATTGACGACCTCGACTCGGGCAAACACTATCAGATTGCCAAAAACGGCGAGCCAGGCCCCATCACCACCAAACTCTACAACCAGCTCAAAGGCATCCAACAAGGCGAAGTTGAAGACGTGCACGGCTGGTGCACAATCGTTGAATAATGATTGACTATAACAGCATAATCAATAATATTTACGAGCCCGGGTCAGAATTATACAACATTCTGACCCGGCACTCTAAATGCGTGGCTCAGCTGGCGCTGCAGATTGCCGACGCTCACAGTCTCACACTCGACCGCGATGACATTGAAGCCGGCGCAATGCTGCACGACGTGGGCATTGTCTACACCGATGCCCCCGGCATTCATTGCCACGGCACCGAGCCATACATACGCCACGGCATCCTCGGCGCACAATATCTGCGCAGCGTCGGCTGTCCCGAGTGGGTGGCACGCATTGCCGAGCGTCACACCGGTGCGGGCATCACAGCCTCCGACATCGCAACTATGCATCTGCCGCTGCCCGTGGCAGACTACACGCCCAAAACACAGCTCGAACGGCTGATATGCTATGCCGACAAATTCTACTCTAAGAGCGGCGACATGCAGCAAAAATCGCTTGAGCGTGTCATCAAGTCTATGTCTAAATTTTCGCCCGACACACTGCAAAGATTTTACGATTTGCACGCCGACTTTGCACTAAAATGAAATAATATCGTCATAAATTGCGAAAATAAGCGCGATATTTACTAAATTTGCACCGTACTATGCGCCGTTGTGGCGTCTGCAAATTTTATTCGATTGAAAAAATTAGTCCTTTATATTATAGCGTTTCTTTTACTGCCTACTGTCTATCAAGGTATTAGCATGTTTGCTAAGACTCAGGCGGCACGGGAAATTGCGGCCCAAGATGTGCTTGCCGACTCTGTCGCTGAGCCTGTCAGCGATGCTGACTCTCAGGTCGTTATGCGTCCCCCGGTGCGCTTGCAGACTGTCGGCGACTCGCTGCCGCCCGACTCAGGCGTGGCTGTGGCTCCCCCCGACACGGTGAAAAAGAAACCCTCGCGCCTGCGCCGTCAGAAGGTTGACCTTGATGCCGCAGTGGTTTTCTCGTCGAAGGACTCAATGATACTCGTGCGCCGCGACTCGGCTTTCATGTATGGCGAAAGCTCAGTGACATACGGCGACTTGAAACTCGATGCCTCGCTTATTGATATCGACCTCAAAAACTCTACGGTTTATGCCGTGGGCTCGCGCGACACCAGCGACGAAATCATTGGCAAACCGGTGTTCAACGAAAGCGGCACCGACTATGAGGCCGACACCATGCGCTATAACTTCAAGAGTCGCAAGGGTCTTATTTATAACGTTATCACTCAGCAAGGCGAAGGCTACCTTACCGGCGGCGTCGCCAAAAAAGATGTTGACGACAACTATAACTTTGCCGGCGGTAAATACACCACCTGCGACGCTCACGATGACCCACACTTCTATTTCCAAATCACCAAGGGCAAGATGCGCCCGGGCAAAGACGTTGTCACCGGTCCCACATACATGGTGCTCGCCGGATTGCCGTTGCCCATAGCGTTGCCGTTCGGCTACTTCCCCTTCACCGACAGCTATTCGTCGGGCATACTTGTGCCCACATTCGGCGACGACTACAACCGCGGTTTCTACCTCAAAGACGGTGGTTACTACCTCGCTATCAACGACAATATCGACCTCGCTCTCACCGGCGAAATCTACACCAAAGGCTCGTGGGGATTGGCGGCGCAGTCAACCTACTCGAAACGCTACAAATTCTCGGGCAGCTTCTCGGTCAACTACCTCAAGACTATTCTCGGCGACAAGGGTATGCCCGACTACTCTAAGCAAACAAACTTCCAAGTGTTGTGGAGCCACACGCAGGACTCAAAAGCTAACCCCAATCTCACACTCAGCGCCAGCGTAAACTTCACCACCAGCGGCTATACCCGCAATAACCTCGACTCGTACTACTCAAGCGCGTTCACCGAAAACACCAAGAGTTCTACGATCAACATGTCATACAAATTTCCCAACTCAAAGTGGTCAATATCGTCATCGTTCAGCCTATCGCAACGCACGCAGGACTCAACGCTGACCGTGAGCTTCCCCAACTTCAACATCACAATGAGCCAAGTGTCGCCATTCAAGCGTAAACACGCTGTGGGCGCCGAGCGTTGGTACGAAAAAATCCGTATGTCGTACACCGGACAATTCCAAAACTCATTGACCGCCAAACAAAACGAATTCTTCAAAAAGTCGCTAATCAAAGACTGGCGCAACGCTATGCGTCACAGTGTGCCCATCTCGGCAACGTTCAACATATTCAAATATTTCAACGTCACACCGTCGGTATCGCTCACCGACCGCATGTACACCTCGCGCGTAAATCGTCAGTGGGACCCCAACGCCGCTGCCGAGGTGTGCGACACAACCTATAGCCTCTACAACGTGTTCGACTTCAGCGGTTCGGTTTCGCTCGACACAAAAATCTACGGCTTCTTCCAGCCGCTGCCGTTCCTCGGCAACAAGATTAAGATGATACGTCACGTCATGACGCCCACCATCTCATTCACCGGCTCTCCCGACTTCAGCTCGCCATTCTTCGGATACTACGGCACATACGACCGTCCCAACAGCGACGGCACCGTGCAACAAGTCAAATATTCACGCTATCCCAACTCGCTCTACGGCGTGCCCGGCCAAGGCAAAACCGGTTCGGTGAGCTTCTCACTCGCCAACAACCTGGAGATGAAAATGCGTAGCGACAACGACTCTATCGGCGAGAAAAAGGTTTCGCTAATCGAAAACCTAACACTCAGCCAGAGCTACAACTTCGCCGCCGACTCACTCAATTGGAGCAACCTCAACACATCAATATTGCTTCGCCTCACCAAAAACTTCAACCTCAACCTCTCGGCTGTGTGGGATGTCTACACCTACGAACTCAACTCGGCAGGCAACCCCGTGCGCGTCAACAAACTCCGCATAGCAAATGGCAAAGGCTTCGGCCGTCTGTCGTCAACCGGCACATCATTCTCCTACACCTTCAACAACGAAACATTCAAAAAGAAGGATAAGGGCAAAGATAAAGACAAGGATAAAAACAAAGGCAAAGACAGCGAAAACAGCGAGGCCGACGAGCAAAGCGCACGTTCGCGCACGCGCCAAGACCGCGATGCCAACGACGAGGGCGACGGCGAATTCGACTCTGACGGCTATCAGAAGTGGGCTTTCCCCTGGAGCCTCTCTGTCAACTACTCTATCGGATATGCCTATGGCACATTCAACTACGACAAGATGGAGTATAACTCAAAGATTACACAAAACCTTAGCTTCTCGGGCACTATCAGGCCCACTACCAACTGGAATTTCGGCTTCTCGGCGTCGTACAACTTTGACACCCACCGACTGTCGTACATGAACTGCAACGTGTCGCGCGACCTGCACTGCTTCACCATGCGCGCCTCGTTTGTGCCCGTCGGCACCTACAAGAGCTACAGCTTCAGCATCTCAGTCAAGTCATCAATGCTCTCCGACCTCAAGTACGACAAGCGCTCATCCCTCTCCAACGGCGTCAGCTGGTACTAATCACTCCTCACACATCCGCATGGCATGTAGTATAGCCAGGCTATTTCCTGTACCCTTCGGGCACGGGAAATAGCTGCATAACTATGCTGACTGTTACCGCTAAAAATCTACAGACTATCATTTTTTGTCTTATCGACAGGACGGTTGGCCGAGCACCCCCTTGAGTGCAGAGCTGTCAGCAATGGTCTTGTGAGCCGGGCACCCCTTGCGGGTGCAGCAATCAGTGGCTCGAAGAGCCTGCACTTTCGTTAACCCCACTGTGACCGACGTAGCTCTGCGAAGTCGGTGCTCAGTGGGGCCCGCGTCAACCCAAGCTCGACAACGTCGGAGACGTTGCATATCCCGGCAAGTTACGGTCGTCGCGAAGGTGCAACGTCTCCGACGTTGGCGGGTATGAGAGAGTCGGCCCGCCCCATAGAGCCTGTCGGCACTATGGGGTTAACGAAAGTGTACAGCCTTCGGCTGAGAAATATCTATCAGCCCTATCAACCGTGCAGCATTACAGAGCAACCCCTTGAGGGTTGCATATTGCATGGCTTGCAGTGGCACCGGGGGCAGTTTTTGAGGCAAGATGTTAAATTTTTATTACAAAATGTTATAAATATTTGGTTATTTGAAAATTTTATTTTTACTTTGGCTCGTGCATGAGACTTTATCACATTTCTTACAACCATAAAAACATAAAACAAATTTTTTATTATGACAAACTTTGCAAAAGTGATTAGCTTTGCCTGCTTGGCATTGTTGGTCAACTCATGTAGCTTATTCGACAGCTCGGACCGTTCGCTCGACTTTATCCCTGCCAAAGTCGAAAAAGGCGAGAACTGGGGAATGCTCGGCCCTGATGGCAAAATGCTTTTCAGCGACGAATTTGAAAACATGCCTTCAGCAGTGATTAACGGTTATTTCACTGTTGACGAAAACGATGGTGTGTCGGTGTATAAAGCCGACGCAAAACCTGAATTGGTCAAAGGTCTTGATAACCTCAAGGCCGCAGGATTCTACACCGAAGGATTAATTCCTATTGTACGCCCATTGCAACGCATTGAGTTTGTTAACTCAAGCGGCAAAACAAAGTTTACTCTTGAACCTGTCGATAAAAAAGAAATCGTTGGCGCAGCATCAAGTTTCCACAACGGCTTGTGCCTGATTGTTAATGAAGACGGTAACGTAGGTGCAATTGACACCAAGGGTAACGTTGTTATCAAACCCTCTTTTGATGGCATTAGTCCATTTAATGAAGGATATGCCTTGGCAACAAAAATAGATGAAGAAAAAGGCATTCAATATTTTATTATCGATAAAAAAGGTGAGAACGTCGTAAAACTCAAAGAAGAAATGACGCCTATCAGCTCGCAAGTGAAGTATGGCAAGTTTATGGTAAAATATAAAGATCATTGCGGCTATGTTGACATGAAAGGTGAATTTACAAAATTCCCCTCAAAAGTTGAAGGTGTTGCCGACTACAACGACAAATATTATATATACAAAAGCTCTGACGGCGATTACGGCGTGATGGACTTTAATGACGAAATTATTGTTCGCGCAAAATATTATTCTATTCGCTTTTTTGGCGATAAATTTATGGCAGGACACAATAAAAACTGTTACATAATAGACACTAAGGGCGATATCGAAAAAACCATCGACGACGTTCCGAGTTTCGCTGTAGTAGAAGGCTTTGGAGCTTTCCTCAATGATAATGGCAGCTACGTTCTTTATAACGAAAAAGGCGAGCAAGTTGGTAAAGAAACTTTCGAAACTCTCAGTCTTAATGATAGTGATGATCTCATCGTTTCTGACTATTTCGACGCTAATGGATTGGTTGAAAAATTGCTTAATTATGTTGAAGACGGTGGCATTGCCGGTGTGAAAGTAGGTGGTGCAGTAGGCAGTTATCTTGATAAAGATAATTTGCAGCAATATTCATACGGCTCGTATATCGACTTAGAAAATAAGGTTGAAGGCGGCTATCGCTATGCTTTGGCTTTGCGTGTTATGCCTTCAGAGTCGGTTGTTAGCAAAGAACCGGTCTACACTACCATTAATACAAGCTATGCAGGTTATCCATTCTCATACGACACTTTTGACCACTACGACTATAAAATCAACCAGGATAGTAAAGTCAAGGCTGTAGGTCTTATCGTTTCAGCCGAAGTGGATTTCTTTAAAGATGCATTCGATAAAGTCACTAAAGGCTTGAGCAATAAAGGCTTCAAGGAGCAAAATAAGTCGGAGCAATACTACTACGCAACTCGCGGCACCGACGGCATTATTGTTTGCACCGAAGGTGGTGTTCAATCAATGACCATAGTTTATTTCAAGACATCTGATGCAAGTGAGATTGTTAGCCACTTTAGCGGCAGTCAGGCAATTTTACCTGAGGCAGATGATGTAGCTGTGGCAGTAGAAGAAGGCCCGATGGATGCAGAATTAGACGAAATCGAAGCAGCAGCCGAAGCCGGAGGCTACGGAATTTAACATTAGCTTAACCCCTAAACAAAGTAACGACTCGACAGCCCGTTGGCAGCCGAGCCGTTACTTTTTTGTGGTAATTGCTTGTGAAACAAGAGAAAATGTTATATCTTTGCGAAAAATCGCAGCCGCGAATTTCGCCACGGTTTATTTTTACCCATCAACGCTATGAAATTTTACGATAGAAAATTAGAATTGCAGCAACTTGCCGACATACGGCAAATAGCTTTCGCTAATCACTCGCAGATGACTGTAGTCACCGGCCGACGTCGCATTGGCAAAACTAAACTCATAATGAAAAGTTGTGACGGTAGCGCCACGGCTTATCTTTTTGTGAGCCGCAATAACGAGGCTGCGCTATGTCGCCTATTTGCTGCCGAGTTGCAGCGCTCTATCGGCTGCTATGTGCCCGATGGCGTGCAGTCGTTTGTGCAGTTGTTTGAACTTGTGATGATTGCCGGAAAGTCGCAACGTTTCAACCTTGTGATTGACGAAATACAGGAATTTTATAATATCAATCCCGCAATATTTAGCGGCATACAAGATGTGTGGGATCGTTATAAAGACACAACTCATGTCAATTTTATAGCCTCGGGCTCGGTATTCACTTTGATGCATCAGATATTTCTGAACTATAAAGAGCCGCTTTACGGCCGCTGCGACACAATAATAAAATTGCGCCCGTTTAC